>MGSS01000046.1 GCA_001798595.1 Deltaproteobacteria bacterium RIFCSPLOWO2_12_FULL_60_19
CACATTTTCCTTCGATGAAAGACACGCTCGTGCGCGACGGCCTTTACGCCTATGTCCGCCATCCGATCTACGCCGGCGGCCTGTTCGTCTTTGTCGGGCTGGCGCTGCTTAAGCCGACTCCTACCGTTGTGCTGGCCGGTGTGCTTGGATTCATCTGGCTTATCGTGCAAGCGCGGTTGGAAGAGATCGATTTGCTGCAACGCCTGCCGACCTACAAGGACTACATGGAGCAGGTGCCCCGCTTCATTCCTCGTCTTGACGCACGGAAGGCCAACGTGAGCGGCGGACCAAGAAGGGCGTCGATTTGAGAGAAGGATCGGCGAAAGGAGTCCTTATGGCACGAATCGGGCTGTGGCTCGTGACTCTGATAACAGGCTGGCTGCCGCCGGGAGCAGCGTGGGCACAGGAACGTTACTATGAATGGGGTTGGGAGATGCACCCGATGTGGTGGGGCGCTTGGGGGCTGGGCATGATGCTGATGATGCTTCTCTTTTGGGTTTTGGTGATCGTCGGCCTCGTGGTGGGCATCCGCTGGCTCTTGGGTCAGCGGAAAGAATCGCGTTCCGACTCGGCGCTTGAAATCCTGCGCCAGCGGTATGCGCGGGGAGAGATCAACAAAGAGGAATTTGAAGCCAAGAAAAGGGACCTTCTGTAGTTATGTATTATGGTATGAAACAAACGAGAGCGTAACGCCTATCGACCATGAAAGCAGCTCAAGCATCCGTTCTGGCGATCAATGGCGGCTCGTCCAGCATCAAGTTCGCGCTGTATGCGCTGGCTGAATCGCCGGCGCGCCTTCTCTCCGGCAGGATCGAGCGCATCGGCCTGCCGGACGCCGTCTTCACCGTCGGCGAAGGCGACAACAAGCCGGAAGCTCGACCCATTGAAGCTTGGGATCACGGCGCAGCGGGGACGGTCTTGATGAATCGGCTTGAGCGGCATTCCGGCTTCGCTTCGGTAGGGGCGGTCGGGCACCGTGTCGTTCATGGCGGCCAAAACTACCGCGAGCCCGAACGAGTCACCGCTGAATTATTGCAGGAGTTGCGTCGCCTCAGCCCGTATGATCCGGAGCACCTGCCGTCGGAAATCCAATTGATGGAGGTGTTCCGTCAGCGCTATCCCGACTTGCCGCAGGTGGCCTGTTTCGACACCGCGTTTCATCGCGATATGCCGCGCGTCGCCCGAATCCTGGCGATTCCACGCCGCTTCGAGGCCAAGGGAGTTCAGCGCTACGGGTTTCACGGCTTGTCCTATGGATACCTCATGGAAGAGCTGGCGCGGGTGGCCGGCACAGAGGCGGCCCAGGCCCGCGTGATTTTGGCCCACCTCGGCAATGGCGCGAGTCTCACGGCGGTGCGCGGCGGCAGAAGCATCGACACGAGCATGGGCTTCACGCCGACCGCCGGATTGCCCATGAGCACCCGCTCAGGCGATCTGGACCCGGGGCTGGTCTGGTATCTGGCGCGCAGCGAGCGCATGACCGCAGAGCAGTTTCACCAAATGGTCAATCAAGAATCTGGGCTGCTCGGAGTTTCGGAGATCAGCCCCGATATGCGCGACCTGCTGGCGCGTGAAGGCGACGATGTTCGTGCCGCGGAAGCCGTTGCGCTGTTCTGCTATCAAGCGAAAAAGTGGATCGGGTCTTTCGCCGCCGCTCTGGGTGGATTGGACACGCTCGTCTTCGCCGGCGGCATCGGGGAAAACGCGCCCGTGGTTCGGCAGCGCGTTTGTGACGGCCTCGCCTTCCTCGGAATCCGATTGGACGAGACCAGAAACAGAGCCAATGCGCCGGTGATTTCAGCCGATGCAAGTCCTGCCGCCGTCCGCGTCATCCGAACCGATGAAGAGGCGATGATTGCCAGGGCGGTCTCCCGCCTGCTTGGGTTTTCGGCGATGAAGGAAATGTGAACTCCAAGTAACGGACTTATGGATAAGCCGCTCTCCGACGAACTGCTTTGCAAGATGGACGCCTACTGGCGCGCCGCCAACTACCTGTCGGTCGGCCAGATCTATCTCTATGACAATCCGTTGCTGAAGCAGCCCCTGAAGCTTGGGCATATCAAACCGAGGCTGCTCGGCCACTGGGGCACGACGCCGGGGTTGAACTTCATCTATGTTCATCTCAATCGGATCATCAAGCAGTATGACCTTAACCTGATCTACGTCACCGGCCCCGGTCACGGGGGACCGGGTCTGGTGGCCAATACTTACCTGGAGGGCACGTACAGTGAGTTGTACCCGAACATCTCCCGGGACGAGCAGGGCCTGAAACAGCTGTTCACCCAGTTTTCCTTCCCCGGCGGTATCCCCAGTCACGTGGCCCCGGAGACTCCCGGTTCCATCAACGAAGGCGGCGAACTCGGCTATTCCCTGGCGCATGCATACGGCGCGGCGTTCGACAACCCTGACCTCGTGGTGGCTTGTGTTGTTGGCGACGGCGAGGCTGAGACAGGTCCGCTTGCGGCAGCCTGGCATTCGAACAAGTTCCTGAACCCTAAAAACGACGGGGCCGTATTACCCATTCTTCATTTGAACGGTTACAAGATTGCCGGCCCGACCGTGCTGGCTCGAATCAGCCGCAGCGAGCTTGAAAGCCTGTTTGTCGGCTGCGGTTACAAACCCTATTTCGTAGAGGGATCGGATCCTGAAAAAATGCATCGACAGATGGCGGAGACCCTCGATGCGGTGATTCAGGAGATCAAAGCCATCCAACACGGGGCGCGAGCGAATCAATCCTCGAAGCGTCCGGCCTGGCCGATGATCGTGCTCAGGACGCCGAAAGGTTGGACCGGCCCCAAAGAAGTAGACGGGAAAAAAACAGAGGGCTCTTGGCGCTCGCACCAGGTGCCTTTTGCCGACATGGCCGGGGACAAAGAGCGCGTCAAGCTGCTCGAAGACTGGATGAAGAGCTACAAGCCGGACGATCTGTTTGACAAGGACGGAAAATTCCAGCCGGAGCTGGCCGAGCTAGCGCCCGAGGGAAATCGCCGTATGGGGGCCAACCCTCACGCAAACGGCGGCGTTTTGGTCAAAGATCTCCGGATGCCGGATTTTCGGGAATATGCCGTGGATGTTCCCAAGCCGGGCGTCGTGTCGGCGGAGGCGACTCGGGTTCTGGGTCGCTTTCTGCGCGATGTTATGAAGCTGAACGACGAAGAACGGAACTTCCGCGTGTTCGGGCCGGATGAGACGGCCTCGAACCGACTGGGCGCGCTCTTTGAGGTAACGGATCGCGCCTGGATGGCGGAGACGATCCCCGAAGACGAAAAGCTGGCGCCAAACGGACGCGTCATGGAGATCCTGAGCGAGCACACCTGCCAGGGCTGGCTGGAGGGCTATCTCCTGACAGGCCGGCACGGTCTGTTTTCCTGCTACGAAGCGTTTATTCACATCGTGGACTCGATGTTCAATCAGCACGCCAAGTGGCTGAAGGTGACTCGGGACATCCCCTGGCGGCGCCCCATCGCTTCGCTCAACTATCTGCTCACGTCGCACGTATGGCGGCAAGATCACAACGGGTTTTCCCACCAGGACCCCGGCTTCATCGATCACGTGGTAAACAAAAAGGCGCAGGTGGTACGCGTATACCTGCCGCCTGACGCCAACACCCTGCTGTCCGTCACCGACCACTGCCTGCGGAGCCGCAACTATGTGAACGTGATCGTCGCGGGCAAGCAGCCGGGCTTGCAGTATCTGGATATGGATGCCGCCGTCAAGCATTGCACCGAGGGGATCGGGATCTGGGAGTGGGCGAGCAACGACAGTGGAAAAGAGCCGGACGTGGTCATGGCCTGCTGTGGAGACATCCCGACGCTCGAGACACTGGCGGCGGTCGATCTCCTTCGCTCCCGCATCCCCGATCTTAAAGTTCGAGTGGTGAACGTGGTCAACCTGATGAAGCTTCAGCCGCCGGCCGAGCATCCGCACGGGCTATCGGATAAGGAGTTCGACGCGCTATTCACCACCGATAAGCCCATCATCTTCGCCTTCCACGGCTACCCCTGGCTGATTCACCGGCTCACCTATCGGCGGACGAACCACAAGAACCTGCATGTCCGCGGATACAAAGAGGAGGGAACGACTACGACGCCGTTCGACATGACGGTGCTGAACGATCTCGACCGCTTCCACCTCGCGATCGACCTGGTTGATCGCGTACCGCAGTTGGGAGCAAAGGTTGCACACGTCAAGCTGGAGATGAGCGATAAGCTTTTCGAACATAAGCAGTACATCCGTCGACACGGAGATGACATGCCTGAAGTGCGGGATTGGAAGTGGCCGTATGCTTGAACCGCCCGCTTCCTGACAAATTGGCTTTGGGGGAAAGTTATGGATACAAAACCAGACTCAGGCTCCAATAGCTGGCTGCGCTCGCGCAGCGGCGTTGTTTTCCTAGGGTTCGTTGCTATTGCGGCCTTCTTCCTCTGGACTGAACATCGGGCGCACCTGCTCGGCGTCTTGCCTTACGTCTTGCTGTTGCTTTGTCCACTCCTGCATTTGCTCCACGGCGGGCACGGAGGCCACGGGCAGAAACCCGGAGGAGGTGAAAAATGACCGACGCACCTGCTTACGGTTTATGGTCTCTCGTCCTTCTCAACTCGCTGATCTTCATCATCTTCGCTTTCAGCTTCACGAAGCCTAGAACGTCTCGGGACTGGCGATCGTTCAGCGCCTTCTCCGCGTTTATCGTCGCCCTCTTCGTCGAGATGTACGGTTTTCCGCTGACGATCTATTTGATCTCAGGATGGCTGGTCAGTCGCTATCCGGGCGTGGATTTTTTGTCGCACGACGCGGGCCATCTTTGGAACACGCTCATCGGATGGAAGATCGACCCGCACTTCGATCCGCTGCATATCCTCAGCAACATTTTTATTTTCGGCGGCTTCATCCTGCTGTCGGCGGCGTGGAAGGCGCTTTACGAGGCGCAGCACGACCATAAATTGGCGACCACCGGCCCCTACGCTTATGTGCGGCACCCGCAGTACGGCGGTTTTATTCTCATCATGCTGGGATTTTTATTCCAGTGGCCGACGCTGATCACGCTGGTCATGTTTCCGATACTGGCAACGATGTATGTCCGGCTGGCCCGGCGGGAGGAGCGGGAGGTGTCGGTGGAATTCGGCGAGGAGTACCGCCGCTACGCTGTAATCACACCCGCTTTCCTGCCCCGCCTTGGAGCGTCGAAGGAACTATCTTCTTAGACGTGCACGCCGAGGATCGTGTAGCCGCGCTTTTTTAATGCTTCGGCGATCTTCTCGGGATCGCCCTCGCGCACGCGGAGATAACAGATCGGATCGGCGCCCCACTTCTCGCGGTACGTGCCCACGCTGAGAATCTCTCCGCCCTCCGCGGAAATGGTTTCTGAGGCGGTGGTCAGGTCCTGCTCGTCGCCCGCGAGCATTACGTCGATGCGCGCCGTCCCCTCCTCTTCGACGCCCATCACTTCGAGGAAGGCCTTGAGGATGTCGCTGCTCGTGATGATGCCGACGAGCTTTCCCTCCTGCACCACCGGCACGCTGCCGATCTTGCGCTTGAGCAGCAGTTGCGCCGCCTCCTCGAGCGTGGCCTGAGGAGTGACGGTGACCGCATTTTCGGTCATCGCGGCGTTCACTTTCGTCTTCTCAAGAAAGCCGATGTGCTGGCGCGCGTCGCGATCCGTCACGATCCCGAGCAGCTTTCCGCCCTGCACCACAGGCATATGGCGAAAGCCGCCCTGTTCCATCTTGGCCATGACCCCCGCCAGATACTCATCCGGCGTCGTCGTCACCGGCTCTTTGGTCATCCGTTTGCCGACAAGCATGATCCGGTCCTCCCGATTCTTTCCCGACCCTTTGTAAGGTTGAGCAAGTTTTGTGCCCCTCGCCGCGACGCCGGAATGGTTGAAATGAAACGCATTTCACGATAGCCGAGAACCAACTCTTCGCAGCTTTGACAGATGGCCTTAAAGTTCTTCTCAGACGTGAGAATTGTAATTTCCTCTCTTCCGATAACTATGCGAGATTGCGTCATTTCCCCGCGAGTCTCGCTTGTTTTCATTGGCATGAAAGGTGCTGAAGAAAGGAGGCGGATAAGCGAGGAGAATCTGATGGAGAACGAGAAGGACCGCTTCGGCGACAAGATGCGATTGGTCGAGCGGGCGAAGGAAGATATCTACTTCGCCGCCAAAGACCGCGAGTTGATCGAGAAGCTCAAGGCCCGTCTGGAAAAACTCCAGCCTCGGCCCGAAGCGCCGGTGTTGGCTTGCCCGAAGTGCCAGGGCAAACTCGAAAGCTACAGCTTTATGGAGATACTCCTGGACCGCTGCGCGAGCTGCGGCGGTATCTGGCTCGACCGTGGAGAGCTGGAGCTGATCTTGGCAAAAGTCTCGCGCGGACCGCTCGCCGCGTTGGTGGAACGATTGCTCGGCGGCAAGGATGCAAGGTAGCTCATGGAAAACAAACAACACCCGTTTTTCACCTGGTATTTCCTCGTTGCGTTCTTGGCGTTCCTACTGATCCAGACCTACTTGATCGGCACGCCGCACGTCGAAACGATCGCCTACAGCCGGTTTAAGACCCTGGTCAAAGAGAACGCGGTCTCCGACCTCGTCATCTCGGAAAAAAACATCAAGGGCAATATCAAGGGAGAGTCGCTCAAAGAGGTTCTCTCCGAGGAAAAGCTTAAACAGCTCAAGCACGACGGCAAGACGGCCCATCCGTTCACGACGGTGAGAGTTGAGGACGCAACGCTGACCGCCGAGCTGGAAGCGGCGGGAATCGCCTTTCGCGGCGAGGTCTCCTCCGACTGGCTCATCACGATTTTGTCATGGGTGGCGCCGATGGCGATTTTTTTCATTCTGTGGAGCTATCTGTTGAAACGGATGGGAGCGGGCAGCGGCGGGCTGATGCAGATCGGCAAGAGCAAGGCGAAGGTGTTCATCGAGAAAAAAACCGGCGTCACCTTCGCCGACGTGGAGGGAATCGAGGAGGCGGAGGCGGAGCTGATCGAGGTCGTGGAGTTTCTCAAAAACCCCGGAAAATATCAGCGGCTCGGCGGCCACATTCCCAAAGGGGTGCTGCTGCTCGGCCCGCCGGGCACGGGAAAAACTCTGCTGGCGCGCGCCGTGGCCGGCGAGGCCGGCGTCCCCTTCTTCAGCATTACCGGTTCCGACTTCGTCGAGATGTTCGTCGGCGTCGGCGCGGCGCGAGTGAGGGATCTCTTCGCTCAGGCCGTCGAGCATGCGCCGAGCATCATCTTCATCGACGAGCTCGACGCGCTCGGCAAGGCGCGCGGCATGAGCATGCTGACGAGCCACGACGAGCGGGAGCAGACGCTCAATCAACTGCTGGCGGAGATGGACGGCTTCGATCCCAACCAGGGCGTGATCCTCATGGCCGCCACCAACCGCCCGGAGATTCTCGACCCCGCGCTGCTGCGCCCCGGCCGGTTCGACCGGCAGGTGTTGGTGGATCGTCCCGACATCAAGGGCCGGGAAAAAATTCTCGCTTTGCACGCGAAGAAGATCAAGCTCTCCCCTGCCGTGGACCTCGGCGCCGTGGCGGCCAAGACGCCGGGCTTCGTGGGGGCGGACCTCGCCAACATCGTCAACGAAGCCGCGCTGCTCGCCGCGCGCCAGGGAAAAGACGCCGTGGAGATGGCCGACTTCGACGAGGCGATCGAGCGCGTCGTCGCCGGCTTGCAGAAAAAGAGCCGGGTGATGAGCCAGCGCGAGAAAAAAATCGTCGCCTATCACGAATCCGGCCACGCCTTGCTCGCCGAGCTGGTTCCCGGCGCCGATCCCGTCACCAAGATTTCCATTATCCCGCGAGGCATGGCGGCGCTGGGCTACACGCAGCAGCTGCCCACGGAGGATCGATATCTGATGACGCGCTCCGAGCTGCTGGCGCGGATTCACGTCCTGTTCGGCGGACGCGCGGCGGAGGAGATGGTCTTCGGCGACGTCTCCACCGGCGCGCAGAACGACTTGCAGAAGGCCACGGAGATCGCCAGGACGATGGTCACGCAATTCGGCATGAGCGAGAAGCTGGGGCTGGTCGCCCTGGAAGGGCCGAGGACTCCGCTGTTTCTGCCGGTGCCGACGCAGGCGCCGAGAGAGTTCAGCGAAGAGACCGCGCGGTTGATCGACGAGGAGGTCAAGAAGATACTGTCCGAGGCGCACGTGAAAGTCCGGGAGATCCTGGCGGCGCATCGCAATGCGCTGGAGGAGCTGGCCAAACTCCTGCTGGAAAAAGAGGTGGTGGAGCGGCCGCAGTTGCAAGCGATTTTGAAGGTAAGGCAAATCGGCGATCTGAAGGAAAAGAGATCTGTTCCTCCGGGAATTGGAATCGGGTAGGATGGGATCATGTTGACCATAGGAACGAATGCGCCGGATTTCACGTTGAAGGGCATCGATCAAGGCCGCGTCGCGGACTTTTCTCTGAAGTTGTACCAGGGAAAGTGGCTGGTGCTGTTTTTCTACCCGGCCGACTTTACCTTCATCTGCCCCACCGAAGTCATGGGCTTCAGCAAGCTGGCCGGAGCGTTTCGCTCCGAGGAGGCGGAGATTCTCGGCGTCAGCGTCGACCCCGTGGAGACGCACCGGGCCTGGGCGGAGGAGCTGGGCGGCGTGAATTTTCCGCTGCTGAGCGACACGGAGAAACAGGTAAGCCGCGCCTATGGAGTGTTGAACGAAAAGGAGGGGGTGAACCTCAGAGCCACTTTCATAATTAATCCGGCGGGAGAGGTGAGCTACGTGGTCGTGAGCCACACGAACGTGGGACGGAGCGTCGAAGAGACGCTGCGCGTGCTCAAAGCGCTGCGCACCGAGCGACTCTGCCCCACCGACTGGAAGCCGGGCGAAGAGACGGGCAACCCGAACCTGAAATACTAGGTCCGTTTATTTCAAAATGAAAAATGCAAATTGAAAAGTGCAAAGTTAGGGAAAAGAATGCAGAAGCGGACGTTTGCTGGATTGCCTCTTACGACATTTTGAGTTTTACATTTTGCAGTTTGCATTTTGCATTGCGCTGATTTTGCGTGAGACATGGCGCTGGCACTCATCGAACAAAAAAGAGCGGTCATCGAAAGCCGCGCGCGGATTCGCGAGTTCATTTTCGGCATCCAAGACGGCTTGATCAGCACCGTGGGACTGTTGGCGGGCGTCCAGGGAGCGACGGAGAGCAACGCGATCGTGATTCTCACCGGCATGACCGCGATGTTGGCCGGCGCGATTTCGATGGCCGCGGGCTCCTATCTCTCGTCGAGCGCCGAGAAGGAAATTTTCGACAAGGAGCTGCGCGAGGCCGAGACGCTCGCGGTCAACGAGCCTTACCTGGCGGCGGAGGGTCTGCTCAGGGCGTTGAACCAAGAAGGCTTGCAGAAGGAGCAGAGCTATCGGATCGTCAAGCTCTTGACGCAGGAGGAGAAGGTTTTTTTACGGACGTTTCAGGAGAAAGTCTTCGGCCTCGGCACCGCCGAGGTCAACCGGCCCGTGCAGGCGGCGGTGGTGATGGGCATCTCTTTCATCGTCGGCGCCCTGGTTCCGCTGCTGCCCTATCTGATCGTCTCCGGCAACACGGCGCTGGTCGTCTCCGCGGCGCTCGGCGGCCTCACGCTGTTCTCGGTCGGCGTCTTCAAAGGCCATCTCGCCGCCAGGCCGCTCTTCGCCTCAGGGCTGGAATTTTTCGTTATCGCCGTCGGCGCCGCCGGCCTGGGCTATTTGATCGGCTTGGGCGTACAGTATTTTTTCCCCGGCGTCACCGCGCCGATGGGATAGGGTGAGTGGCATCGCATGAAACGATCAGGAAGTTGCCCGCTAGGTCTCTTCATCGTCCTTTGCCTCGTCCCGGCGTCTTGGGCGGCAGGCTATGGCAATAATCAATTTCTCGTGGAGCCGGCGTGGCTCGCGCAGCGCCTCAGCGACAAGAGCCTGCGCATCGTGGACATGCAGACCGATTCCAAAGCCTACGACGAGGAGGGGCATATCCCCGGTTCCGCTTACCTGTCGGTCTCAGCCATTCGCATGCCGGTAGAGCTCGGAGGCTTTCGCCTGCCGAACAAGAGCGAAGGGGAAAGGATTCTCGGAGCCCTCGGAATCTCGAAAGACACGATGGTGGTCATCTACGATGACACGGGCGGGTTGAATGCGTCACGCCTCTTTTTTACATTGGATGTCCTCGGCCATGAAAAAATCGCGCTGCTCAACGGCGGCCTCCAGGCGTGGAAAAGAGCCGGCCTGCCCTTGAGCCATGAAGTCCCGAAAATTCCTGCCCATAGCTACAGCGCCAAGGTCGATCTCAACAAGGTGGCGACGGCGGAGTGGATCGTGAAGAACCTTAAAAACGCGGCACTGGCCCTGGTCGACGCGCGGACGCCGAAAGAGTTCCGCGGCGAAGACGTCCGGGCAAAGCGCGGCGGCCACATCCCCGGCGCGAAAAACATCGAATGGACGCTCAACCTCAACGAAGACAAAACTTTTAAGTCGCCCGAGCAGCTCCGCGAGCTCTACGAGAGCCGGGGAATCACGAGCGACAAGACGGTCGTCCCCTATTGCCAGACGCACCATCGAGCCGCGCACACCTACTTTGTCCTGCGCCTTCTGGGCTACTCGAAGATCAGGGGATACGACCGCTCCTGGGCTGAGTGGGGAAACCGCGACGATCTGCCGGTGGAACGATGACGAAAGGATTAACGAACGCTTCTCAAAGGAGGGTCATCATGGCTAAGGACAGTCTCACCATCACCGACAACCGCACGGGGAAGAGCTACGAGCTTCCCATCCAGAACGGAGCGATCCGCACGGCGGACCTGCGCCAGATCAGGACGGACGAAGAGGATTTCGGCTTGATGGGCTACGATCCGGCCTTCATGAACACGGCTTCGTGCGCGAGCCGGATAACCTACATCGACGGCGAGAAAGGGATCTTGCGCTACCGCGGCTATCCCATCGAGGAGCTGGCCGAGAGCGCCACCTACCTGGAAACCGCGTATCTCGTTCTGTACGGCGAGCTGCCCACCAAAAAGCAGCTGGAAGGCTGGACGCATGAGGTCATCTTCCACACCATTCTTCATGAGAACGTCAAAAAATTCATCGACGGCTTCCACCACGACGCCCACCCGATGGGGATGCTGGTCAGCACCGTCGCCGCGCTCTCGACTTTCTATCCCGAAGCTAAGCACATCTTCGACGCCGAGTCGCGCAAGAAGCAAACCCACCGGCTGATCGGCAAGATGCCGACGCTGGCCGCGTTCGCTTATCGTCACAGCCGCGGCCTGCCCTATGCCTACCCGGACAACGACCTCAGCTACACCGGAAACTTTCTCAACATGCTGTTCAAAATGACCGAGGTAACATACAAACCGAATCCGATCCTGGAACGCGCGGTGGACGTGCTGTTCATCCTCCACGCGGACCACGAGCAGAACTGCGGCACCAACGCAATGCGCAGCGTCGGCAGCTCCCACGTCGATCCCTATTCCGCCGTCGCCGCCGCCGCGGCGGCGCTCTACGGCCCGCTCCACGGCGGGGCGAATGAGGAAGTGCTGAGGATGCTGATGCAGATCGGCTCGAAGGGGAACATCCCCGAGTTCATCAAGAAGGTGAAGGCCGGCGAGGGACGGCTGATGGGATTCGGCCATCGGGTCTATAAGAACTACGATCCCAGGGCGAAGATTATCAAGCGGATCGCGGATCAAGTCTTCGAGGTCACGGGACGAAACCCTCTGCTCGATATCGCGATCGAACTGGAGCGGATCGCCCTGGAAGACGACTACTTCATCAAGCGCAAGCTCTATCCCAACGTCGATTTCTATTCCGGGATCATCTACCAGGCGATGGGCTTTCCGATGGAGATGTTCCCGGTGCTGTTCGCGATTCCGCGGACCAGCGGCTGGGTCGCGCAGTGGGAAGAGATGCTGCTCGATTCCGAGCAGAAGATCGCCCGGCCGAGGCAGCTCTATCTCGGACCGGCGCCGCGGCGCTACGTGCCGCTGGACAAAAGATGATTTCGCTGAAGCGATAGGGAGGTGGGTATGGGAAAAAAACAACGGGACAAGGAGACAAAGAAGAATCGAGGCAAGAGCCGGTTTCTCTGGGCCGGAGGCGCGGTCGCGCTTCTCGCCGGCGGATTCCTCTTATGGGGCTGGCTGAGCGTTGTCGAGCCCGAGCCGCTTGCTAAAAGCGAGTCGCATGCCGCGAGCGGCTACGTCCGGCGGGAGAAGCGAAGCCCGCTGTCGCCCGCGCTGTTCGTGGGGCATACCGCGCGGGCCTACCAGGTGGCGCAGGAAATCCCGGATATTCTCGATCAACTCTACTGCTACTGCGAGTGCGACAAGCATCTCGGCCACGCGAGCCTGCTCTCCTGCTTTACGGACAAACATGGCGCGACCTGAATTGACATCTGTCAAGGAGAGGCGCTGGATGCGTCTCGAATGGCGAAGCAGGGTTACAGCGTGAAGCAGATTCGAGCCTATATCGACGGAAAGTATAGCCGGATGTAACAACAGTAGTAGTCAGTAGTGAGTGGAAGGAGAAATAGGAAGTGAGACGCTTTTTCGCTCCGGCGTTACTGATCATATTCGCGCTCGTCGGCGTCGACCGGGTCTTCGCCCACGGCGAACACGGCGCCGCGGCGCCGCCCACCGGATCGAGTCCCGTCACCGTGGATGGTTTTCAGGTCGAGCTGCTCACCGCGCCGCAGCCCCTGCGCGCCGGCGGACCGAGCCAGATCATCGCCAAAGTCCTGCGCGGCGGGTCGCTCGAAGCGGCAAGCAACGGCAAAGTTGCAATTGGAATCTTCCGCGTCGAAGATCTCAACACCAACAGTCACGAGCATGGCCAACAGAGCCACGGCTCATCCCACCAAGGCGAGGGGTCGTTATTCCCCGCTCCCGAAATGACATGGGCGGGAAATTATACGCTGGAGCGCGAGTTGGAGCGGCCGGGACCGTATCTCGTCCGTGTCGCTCTCGCCGAGATGGACGGGAAGCCGTTTCATCACCCGATCGTCATCGACTTCCGCTTGAGCGTGGCCTCCGCCACCTGGCTCTCCCCCACCCTCCTCTTCGGCGGGCTGGCGGTGTTCGCCGTCGCTCTGATCGGCGTCGGGCGGGTCACGGCTCGCTCGCGCGGCGCGCGAGCGGAAGGCTCGCTGGATCTCCTGCGCCTTCGATGGCTCGATCGCTTCGTCCGTTGGAAAGGCTTCCAGTGGGTTTTTCAAATTCCCGTCTTGTTGCTCACGCTCGCGCTGGCGTTTCTCGGCTTCTCCGATATCCAGGACGGCGCGAAAAACCTGGCGACGAAGCTGACGTGGATCGTCTGGTGGCCGGGGATCATCTTTACGTTTATTCTGGTCGGCCGCTTCTGGTGCGTGATGTGTCCGTTCGGCGCGCTCAACGAATGGAGCGCAAAACTGGCGGCGCCTGAGCGCATGTTCCCCAAGTCGCTCCGCAACCTGTGGCTCGCGACGTTCCTCTTCGTGCTCCTCACCTGGTTCGACGAGCAGCTCGGCATCATCCGCTCGCCGCAGATGACCGCCTGGGTCATCGTCATCCTGTCGATCGCCGCCGTCGCCACGGGACTTTTCTACCAGCGGCGGAGCTTCTGCCGCTACGTTTGCCCCATCACCGGCCTGCAGGGGCTTTACTCGATGCTCTCTCCCGTGGCGCTGAGAGCGCGACGGCGCGACCAATGCCTCAAGGAATGCCACCAGGACTGCTACCGGGGAGGCGAGCAGGCGGCGGGCTGCCCGATGTTTGAGTTTCCCATGACGATGGAGCGGAACACTTTCTGCAATTTTTGCTTCGAGTGCGTGAAGAGCTGCCCGCCCGAGAACATCGCTTTGACGACGCGGCCGTTCGGGCAGGAACTCTGGTCCGCCGGCGCGCTGCGCCGCGACGCGGCCTATCTGGCCGTGGCGCTGGTCGGAATCACGACCGTGGTGAGCGCGCAGATGCTGGCCCAGTGGAGCGGCTGGATCTCGCAGCTCTCCCGGCTGATCCCCGTCGATCTGCGAGTTCTGATGAAGCCGGTGACTTATCTGGCCGTGACCGAATCGGCCGTGTTCTTTCTATTCTCGCTCGTCGCCTTTCCCGCCGTCGTCTGGCTTGCGGCGTGGACGACCGGAAAAATCGCCGGGGAGCAAAACGGCGGGGTCAAGCAGACCTTCGTTGCGATGGCGAGCATGTTTATTCCGATCGGCCTCGCCATGCACCTGGCGCACAACGCCTCTCACCTGCTCGCCGAGGGACCGGGAGCGATTCCGGCGCTCACGCGGACGCTCAATCGCTACCTGCCTTTCGATTTCGGGACGCCGCATTGGCAGAGCGCCGCCGTCGCTTCGCCGGAGGCGATCTCGTGGCTGCAGATGTTGCTCATCCTGGGCGGCTTCGCCCTGTCGGTCGCCGCCTACGAACGGTTGACGGCGAAAACGGGCGTGGCGCAATCCGCCGGAGGCAAGGCCCTCATTCCGTTCGTCGTCGCTTCTCTCCTATTTACGCTGGTGAACCTGGTTTTGCTCAATCAACCCATGGGGATGCGTCATGGAATGTGAGCGGGGTGGAGTGCGGCAGGTTGGCGGGCCGTTAAGCGACTGCGCGTAGTAATTCCGTTTCTGGTGTAAGAGGCACTTATGAATTACTCTCCGCTTATAGGCCTGGCGCTCTCGCTCTCCGTCGTTCTGAATCCGACGTCCGCCCTCGCCCGGCCGGCGGGCGGCACAGGTCTCAAGGCGGAGATTCTCGATGTAAAACTATCGGAGAAGCGAAACCCGGTCGTCACCTTCCGCATCGGCGACGACCAGGGCGCGCCGCTCGACCGCACCGAGCTTGGCGAGCTGCGCTTCACCATCGCCGCGGCAAAGGCCGACGGCGCCGGAGCGACGACGTACCAGAGCTACATCCTCTCGAAGGTCCCGGGCCGGGAATACGTCCATAAGGGAGAGAGGCGCAAGCCCGCGCTCGCCGACACTCTCCAGCCGGATTACGACCGCGACGGAACTTTCGCCCGCCTGAAGCCCGGCCTCTTTACCTATACGTTCAAGACCGCCCTGCCGGAAAACTACGATCGCAAGGAAACTCTGGCGGTCGGCGGCGAGCTGACGCGCGAGAGCCGCAAGTACGTCGTCAACCCGCTTTACGCCTTCGTCCCCGCGAGTGGAAAAGTCGCCCTGCCGCAGCCCGCGATCGCCACTGCGACCTGCAACAACTGCCACGATCCGTTGAAGCCTCACGGGGAACTCAGGCGCGAGACCGGCTACTGCGCGCTCTGCCATACTTCGCAGCTCACGGATCCCGAGACCGCCGAGAATCTCGACCTCAAAGTCCTCGTCCACAAAATCCATCGCGGCAAGAACCTGCCGAGCGTGAAGGACGGCAAGCCGTATGTGGTCGTCGGCAACCGGCAGAATGTCTTCGATTTTTCCACCATCGGTCTGCCGCAGGATATTCGTAACTGCCAGAGCTGCCACACCGGACGGCAGGCGGTTATCTGGATGAACCGTCCGGGAATGGCCGCTTGCCTCTCGTGTCACGACAACGTGGATGCGAAGACGGGGAAAAACCACCCTGGCGGGCCGCTGGTCGAGGGCACCTGCGCGGGATGTCACCAGCCGAAGGGCGAGGAGTTCGGACCGTCCGTCGCCGGCGCGCACGTCGATCCGCTGAAGGCTGCCCAGTTGGGCGGCATCGTTTTCGACATTCTGAAAATCGAGGGCGGCAAGCCGGGCACGAGCCCGACCGTGACCTTCAGCGTGAAGGACAAGAAAGGCCAGCCGGTCGATATCTCCAAGATGGAGAACCTGCGCCTGGTCGTGGCCTGGCCGACGACCGAATACCGCGTGGCGCGCGACGAAGATGTCCGCAAGACTCCGCCGCAAGGGAACGGCGTCTTTACCTATCAATTCAAGTACGCGATTCCGGCGGACGCCAAGGGCAGCGGCGCGATCGCCATCCAGGGCTACAAGGAATACAACCTGAAACGGGGCAACGGGAAAATCATCAAGGGAGTGAGAGACGTAGGGATCAACTTGGTCAACTATTTCCCGATCACCGACAGCGCGCCCGCGCCGCGCCGGACCGTCGTCAAGACGGCGAACTGCAACTCGTGCCACGAAACTCTCATGGCCCACGGCGAGAACCGGCGCGTGACCGAATACTGCGTCTTCTGCCACAACGCCAACCAAACCGACGAGGTCAAGAGAAAGCAGGCCAAAGGGCCGATGCCGCCGGTCAACGTCGACTTTAAGATACTCATCCACAAGCTTCACACCGGCGAGGAGATCGGCGAGCCGTACGTGATCTACGGCGGCTCTCCGGCCAGTCCCGGCCCGATCGACTTCGGCGAAGTGAGATTTCCCGGCGACCGCCGGAACTGCGCCAAGTGCCATGAGAAGGGCACCTATGAGCTGCCGCTTCTGCCGCAGGTCCTGGCAACGCCGGTGCCGCAGGCGGATGGAAGTCGCGTGGCGGTTCCACCGATCACCGCCGTCTGCAGCGCGTGTCATACGAAAGACCCGGCGAAGGCGCACATCGAGACGCAGACCGCCGCCGGCGGACGGGAGACTTGCGTGGTCTGTCACGCTAAGGACCGCGAATTTTCCGTGACCAAGGCGCATCGAAGATAATTTTTTTTGCCTTCGGTTTCGCCGGTCGCATCTTTCATCCGCCGGAGACAGGATTAGCTTGGCTACGCTCGTGAGCAAACGTCGCGTTGTGGGAAAGATGTTGGGGCTGCTGGTTCTTTTGCTCCTCTGGTTCTCGATCCAGCCTTTGCGCGCTCAACCGCTCGCGCCGGAGGTTTGCCTTTCATGCCACGGAGTTGCGGGACTCGATAAGGCGCGCGACGGGAAAAAGATCTCCTTGCAGGTGGACGGCCAGGCATTCGCCCGGTCCCTCCACGCCCCTCTGGGTTGCGGGGCTTGCCATAGCGACGCCTCCGCCGTTCCGCACCCGCCCGAGCTGAAGCGCGTCGACTGCTCGGCGTGCCATGCTCAGGCAGCCACCGACTTCTCCGACAGCGTCCACGGCAAAGCCCGCGAGAACAAGGACGGGGACGCCCCAGGCTGCGCTGGTTGTCACGGAAGCCACGACATCTTGCGGGTCAAGGATCCAAGCTCGAAGGTCTATCCGCTGAACCTGCCCCGCACCTGCGGGAGCTGTCACGGCGATCCCGATCTGGCAAAACGACACCGCATCCCGGTGGCAAACGCCTATCAGCTCTACATGGATTCCATTCATGGCCGCGCGTTGACCAGAAGCGGACTGTTGGTTGCGGCCAATTGCGGAAGCTGTCACGGCGCCCATCGCATCCTACCCGCTCTAGATCCGAACTCGAGCGTGCACAGGAGCAATGTCCCGGCAACCTGCGGGCAGTGCCATGCCGGAGTGGTGAGGACTTTTTCAGCCGGCATCCATGGAAAGGCGGCGAGCGACGGGAATTCCAAGGCGCCGGTTTGTATCAACTGCCACACCGCTCATGAAATTCGCCGTGTGGATATGGAGGACTGGAAGGTAGAGATCGTGCGTGAATGCGGGGTTTGTCATGCGCAGTCTCTGCGGACTTATCGCGATACTTTCCACGGCCAAGTAACCTCGCTGGGGTTTACCAGGATCGCGCGCTGCTCGGATTGCCACGGCGCTCACGAGATTCTTCCCGTATCCGACCCGAATTCTTCGGTCGCGCCGGCGCGCATCGTCGAGACTTGCCGTAAATGCCATCCGGCGGCCAACGCGAGTTTCGCCAAATACGATCCTCATGCCGAGCCCGCAAACCGGACCCGCAACCCGCTTCTCTTCTATTCCTCCCGTTTCATGAGCGGGCTCTTGGCAAGCGTGTTCGTTTTCTTCGGCCTTCACACCGTCCTTTGGGCGGGCCGCGCGCTGCTCCTCAGGCGGCGGAAAGCCGCTCGGTCGCCCGAAGATCGCGAGCCGCCTCCGGCGGGAGAATCCTCTCCGGGCGAGGAGGAAAAACAGTGACGGATTACTATTTTCGGTTCACTTTGGGGCAGCGGCTGATGCACGGCCTCCTGGCGCTGAGCTTTCTCGGCCTTGTGGCCACAGGCATGCCGCTGCGCTATCATCAGGCGGCTTGGGCCGTCTGGCTCTCCCACGGCTTGGGAGGTTTCCGCGTCATGGGCTT
This sequence comes from Deltaproteobacteria bacterium RIFCSPLOWO2_12_FULL_60_19, assembly GCA_001798595.1. GTDB lineage: Bacteria > Desulfobacterota > Binatia > UBA9968 > UBA9968 > 2-12-FULL-60-19. The sequence goes on from MGSS01000046.1 coordinate 18,113, forward strand.
TTTTCACAGGACTTTCGCGCTGCTTTTGACGCTCTGTTTTCTCCTCCACCTCGGCCAGGTCGGCTACCGCCTGTGGGGTCGGAGAGAAAAGGGCATCCTGTGGGGGCCGGACTCGCTGGTTCCACGGCCGAAGGATTTTCAGGACTTCGTTCTTCACCTGAAATGGTTTCTCGGCTTGGGACCAAAGCCGGCTTTCGACCGCTTCACCTACTGGGAAAAGTTCGATTACTGGGCGGTATTTTGGGGCATGGTGATCATCGGCACTTCGGGTTATGTGCTTTGGTTTCACGCTGTCTTCTCCCGCATTCTGCCCGGATGGGTTTTCAACGTCGCCCTTCTCATTCATGGCGAGGAGGCGCTGCTCGCGGCGGGATTTATCTTTACAATTCACTTCTTCAACACTCACCTTCGGCCCGAAAAGTTCCCCATGGATCTCGTCATCTTTACGGGCCGTGTGAGCGAGGCCGAGCTGCGGGCGGAGCGACCTTCACAGATCGACAGGTTGACGAGTGAAGGCGGTCTGACATCGCTCAAGACGGACGCTCCTCCTTTGTGGATGAGAAACTTTGGCCGGATCTTGGGCGGCCTCACCGTCGCGATCGGCCTGCTGCTCTTTTTCCTGATCCTCCTTGCAGTGCTGAGGGCCTAGAGGAGTCATCTTTTGGCTGACGGACGCATGCGCAATCTCTTACGCCATCCCCTGAGCCTGATCGGCACGGGACTGGTGTTTTTCAGCTTTCTCTCCATCGTTTCTTTGTTGGTGATCGAAGCGATGCTCGGCCGCGCGAATCCCTATATCGGCATCTTCACTTACATGGTCTATCCCGCGCTCCTGCTGCTCGGGCTGTTTCTCATTCCGATCGGCGCCCTGCTCGAGCGGCGGCGCCGGGTCAAGGGCGGAGATCTCCCGCCCTATCCGAAGATCGATCTCAACAACGCCAGGACCCGCGCGGTTTTGTTATTTGTCGTCGCGGCTTCGGTCGTGCTGCTGGGGCTGATCTCGACCGTGAGCTATCAGGCCTACCATTTTACCGAGTCCGTGACTTTTTGCGGCGAGCTTTGTCACTCGGTCATGGAACCGGAACATACGGCGTATAAAGAATCGCCTCACGCCCGCGTGACCTGCGCCGAGTGCCACGTGGGATCGGGCGCCGGATGGTATGTGAGATCGAAGCTGGCCGGCGCCTACCAGATCTACTCCGTGCTGTTCAAGAAATACCCGCGCCCCATCCCGACGCCCGTGGAGAATCTCCGGCCGGCGCAGGAAACCTGCGAGCAATGCCATTGGCCGGAGAAATTCTTCGGCGCCCAGTTAAAAGTCGTCACGCGCTTCGGCCACGACGAAAACAACAGCGCGCGCCAGGTTAGCATCCTGCTGCGCACGGGAGGAGGGAGTCCCACCACCGGCATCACGGCGGGCATCCACTGGCATATGAACATCGCCAACGAGATCCACTACCGCGCTTCCGATGCTCAGCGCCAAAAAATTCCGTGGGTCAGAATCAAGGACAACCAGGGCAGGGTGACGGAGTACTTCGACAAGACGGCCGCATTGAAGCCGGAGGAGTTGCAGAAGCTCGAAACCCGCAGGATGGACTGCATGGACTGCCACAACCGGCCCAGCCATATTTTCCGCGATCCCGACGGCGCCGTCGATACCGCGCTCCTGAGCGGCCTGATCGACGGCAGCTTGCCCTATATTAAGCGCGAAGCGGTGCAGGCCTTGAGCCGACCCTACGCCGACAAGGGCAAAGCGCGGGAAGGCATTGCGACCTCTCTCGATAGTTTTTACCTGACTCGCTATCCGGAGATTCACCGGCAGAAACGACCGGCTATCCAAAAAGCCGTGGCGGAGGTTCAAAAGATCTACCAGACCAACATCTTTCCCGAAATGAAGGTGGACTGGCGCACCCACCCCGACAACATCGGCCATACGTTGTTTCCCGGCTGCTTTCGCTGCCATGAAGGGAATCATGTAAGCCCGGAAGGCAAAGTCATCCGCAAAGATTGCCAACTCTGTCATACGATCATCGGGCAGGAAGCGAAGGTTCCGAGGCCGGCCGAGGTCGCGGCGGCCGAAAAATTCGACCATCCCTGGCCGCTGGGAGGAAAACATGCGCAGTTGAGCTGCAACCAGTGTCACTGGAGAGGGAGAGGGCTGGTGGCGGAATGCGCCACCTGCCACACGCGGCCGGCGGACGCGCCCATGGCCTTTTCGTGCGCGAGCTGCCACCTGAAAGAGCAGAGTTTGCAGCCGGTCGCGGCATGCGAGACTTGTCACCCAGCGCGTTCCGAGTTGCATCTCAACACCACGCACTCAGCCGCGCCCTGCACCACCTGCCATATTCCCCACGAGTGGAAAGTGGCGAAACGAGAGCCTTGCCTCAGTTGCCATCCGGACCGCACGGAACACAACGCCGGGGTCGCCTGCCGCGACTGCCATCTGTTCCGCACCGTCGCCAAGGCGCCCTGACAGCGGCCGGGCGGTTGGCAGCTTCCCCAACTATGAGAGCGAACCGCTCGGCTTCTCTCAGAATTGAAAAGAAACCGGAGCCGTCGCACGCGGCCGACCGACCGTCCTTTTTCAACCGATCCGCTCTCAGCCCGCAAACCCTTGGTCCCAGCGGGCCTTTTCAGTCGGCCCATAATCGGGAGACGCCGGCGCATTAGAGACGCTTATCTGTGAAATTATGGCATAAGGATTGCTGATCCTTTTATGCGACAGCCCGGCAAAGGAGGTCGCCATCATGATTAAGATCAATCGCATTCTGGTCCCAACGGATTTTTCTCTCGTTTCTCTGGGCGCGCTCAGGTATGGACTCTCGCTCGCGCGAGCTCACGGCGCCGAGCTCTACGTCCTGCACGTCGTCGCGCCTGAGACCGGCGAACCGAATCTGTCCCGCTACGTGGTCGACGATGCGATGCTGCTTTCGCAATCGATGATTTCCCAGGTGACACCGCTCCCGCTCGACCGGCTGCTCCGCGAGAGGCGCTTGGATCTCTATCATTTTATGCACGAGAGACTCCGCCCGGAAGAGCTGGCGGAGGTAAAAATCATTCCGATGGTCCGGCTGGGAGAAGTCGTGGAGGAGATCGGCGCGGCCGCCAAAGAGGTGGGCTGCGATCTGGTCGTGATGACCAGCAGAAAGCGAGCGCGGATCGCGCGCCTCTTCTCCAAGAGCTTGACCCAGCAGGTCGTCCGCCTGGCGCCCTGCCCCGTGCTCTCGATTCAGCCCTGGGCTAAGGTGAGAACGGAATCGGGAGAGCAGGTTCCGGCGAGGATTCTGGAACAGGGTGGGGCTTTTGCGGCGGGGTAGGCGCTTTTGCGGGCGAGACAAACAGCCACGGCGACGCTACGCCGTGGCTGTTTTTATTTATGCAAAAGGCATAGGCAGAAAAAGTCCAACCGTCGGCTTCTAGGCGGCCCGCTTCTTGCGCTCCGCCGCGACGGGAAACATGACGGGCTGGACGGCCTTCTTAAAATCGCTGTACGCCAGCCTGACCGTTTGCTGATGATTGCCGGCGTTGAAGAAAATTGTCTCATCTTTCTCCAGCTCGGGATCCGCATAGACCGGCAGACCGAAGAGATTCCCGAACGGCGGCATGGCGCCGATCTCGCAGCCCGGAAACAGAGAAGCGAACTCAGCTTCGCTGGCTAAGACAACCTCTTTGGCGCCCAGGCCGGCTTTGACCTTATCAAAGCTGACGAACCGGCTCGCCGGCAGCGTGATCATGATGAACGCGCCGTCGACTTTGAGAATGACCACCTTGGCCAGCTCCCGTCCGGGTATATGCTGCGTTGCGGCAATTTCCTGCGCGGTATAAGCCAGCGGGTGGTTGTACACCTCATACGCAATCTTCTTGGCATCTAGAAATTCCTTGAGCTTAGTTAGAATCGGCATAAAAACTCCTTTCAGCGGTCGAGCCGGAGTTCGCGCTGTTGAGGCTCACGCGCGCGCCGTGGCGGTCAGCTTGCCCGGAGAGGAATAGCTGCGCGGCAAAGGCGAGAGGCGCTTGCGCGCCGGCGGGCGGCTTCCCGCCTTGCAGGCTCTTTTCCGGAGCTCCTCCTCTTTCCATTGGCGGATCTCGGCGCGTAGGCAGGAGGCGCTCACCCCGAGAGTCTCGCAGACGCTGTCAAAGGAAAAAATTCCGTCGATCTCGCGCTCGAAGATCCACCTCTCGGTCTCCGCGAGCACCTCCTTGCCTTTTCCATCTCTCGCCGCGAGATGGCGGAGAAAGCAGTCGATCCCGTCTTGCAGCAGCGCCAGCATGAGCCGGGACTCTCCGCTCCTCGCCCTGCTGCTCTGCTGGCTTGCTAAATACCCTCCATCGACCCTGAGCGCCGTGGGATGCGAGACAAGTGCGAGCGCGTTCTTCAAAATTCCGTCTCCTTCTACAGGTTGTTGATATAAGTTTCTTCATGCTTCGACGACGCTCAGCATGAACGGAAATTTGTCGATGCTTCCCAGGCGTCCTCCGTTCGTCCTGAGACTTGTCGAAGGGCGAACGGAAGTTTTTTCACCGGCCTGCTAAGCGGCCGCCGCGACCTTCGGTCCGCCCGCCGCCTTAGGCCGAATCGACAGGACCGGACAGGGGGCGTGGCGCACCACCCTCTCGGTAACGCTGCCGACCAGGATATGCGACAGCCCGGTTCTTCCATGAGTGGAAAGGACGACCATATCCATCCCTTCCTTTTCGGCTTCCTGCACGATGTTGTCGTCGGGCGCGCCGATCTCTACCTTGGTGCGGACCTCCACGAGCGGGAGAATATCGGAGAAATGCTCGTCGAGGAATTTCTGGAGCCCCTGCTCATATCTCTCCAGGATTTGGCTCAGCGGCCCGCCCAGCTCCTGCTGCATAAGCTCGTCGGTGCTGACGACGTGATAGACCGTTACCTGCGCGCCGACTCTCCGCGCCAGGTCGAGGGCGTAGCGGACACCGCCCTGCGATAACTCCGACATGTCGGTCGGAGCGAGAATTTTTTTGATCCTTTCCATAAAAGGCCTCCTTGCTCCCCGGATACCGCGTAAAGCGGCGAGGCCGCCACGCGGCTTTTCGCCGCAACTCCCCACGATGTCTATTCGAAGGCATAAAACGTGCCAAGGAAAAAAGCCGGAAATCTCTGGCAAATAGCACGCCGATCCCAGGCCACCTTCCTACTTCTGCAAGTGTTTTCGACCTGTCTTCGCAGTCTTAGGAAAAAACGCTCGCCGCCGCGCGCAAAATCAGCGGATTTCATGGCATCGGCCTTGCTTATTATCGTTGGTGAGATGATTCGCAAGATTCAAATCGGCGCAAGATTCGGATTGGCATTAGCGCTCTTACTGTTTGTCCACGCCTCTGCCGCCGCATACGACGAAATCGCCGTGACCAACGGCGGGACTATTAAAGGAGCCGTCAAGCTCGTCGGCAAAGCGCCCAAGCTGCCGCCGCTGGAGATCGTCAAATTCAAAGAGGTCTGCCGGGATGTTCCGAACGAGACTCTCGTGGTGGGTCCTGGCCAGGGCATTCGTTTTGCCGTGGTTACGCTGGAAGATATTACTAAAGGCAAGGCCGTGGAGCGGGAGACGCTTCACGAGCTGGACAATGCCAAGTGCCGCTTCGTTCCCCACGTGCAAGCAGCGAGCGTCGGCCAGTTTGTCGTCATCAAAAACAGCGACTCGATCCTTCACACCGCACACGCCTACTTCCCCGATCGGCAGCCGCAGTTCAACGTCGGGCTCTATCCGGGAAGAGTGAGCCGAAAGCCTCTGGTCACTCCGGGAGTGGTCAAGATCGTCTGTGAAGTTCATTCGTGGATGAGCGGTTACATCGTGGTCACCGAGCACCCGTACCATGCGGTGACGGATCTCTACGGCGAATACCAGATCGCGGATGTCCCTCCCGGCACTTACCGGCTCAAAGTATGGCACGAAAGCCTGGGGACTCAGGAGAAGACCGTAGCGGTGAGGGCCGGCGGCTTCGTCGAGGTGGACTTTGCGCTTTCGCCCTCTCCGGGAGCGAAAAAATGAAACGACATCGATTCCGGCTTCTTGTTCTAGCGGGATTGCTCCTCGCGATCGCAGTGCATGCGGGCGAACCGGCCAAAACCGGCGTCGTCAAGGGCACGATCACCATCGGCGGCAGGCCTACCGCCGACGCGGTGGTTTCGGCGGAAAATCCGGACACGAGACTGAAGACTCAAACCTCAAAACTAAAAACCGCGAAGGCAGTAATCGACCAAAGGGATCTGAAATTCATCCCGCGCGTCCTGGCCGTGGCCGCCGGCACGACCGTGGACTTCCCCAACAACGACAAGACGTTTCACAACGTCTTCTCCACCTCCGAGGCGAAGAAGTTCGACCTCGGCCTTTATCCCTCCGGGCAGAGCCGCAGCGTCACCTTCGACAAAGCCGGCGTGGTAAAAATTCTTTGCAACGTTCATCCGAACATGGAGGCTTACGTCGTCGTCAAGGACCATCCTTATTTCAACGCGACCGATGCGCGAGGCAACTACACCCTCAAAGGGCTGCCGTTGGGAAAATACCGGCTGGAAGTCTGGCACCCGGAATTCGGCGCGCGGACGGTGCCCGTTGAGCTGGTGCGTGAGGGAGAGGTGCTGGCGATCGATCTCGACCTGAAAAAAAAGTAAGGAAACACCTCCCCCTAATCTCCCGCCGGACAGATCCGGACAAAATCAGTGACTTTTCTTGGCCACCGGCCGCATGCGGTGGCTCTCCCCTCCGGCATTTTTCGTTGCCCGATAGAGAGCACACTAACTTGACAAGTTGACGGTTGAAAGGTTATGAGGGCGTCGCGGGATAAAACATGAGCGGCGCGAAGGAATTGGAAGTCGGCTTCCCGGAGATGCGCTACGACATCACTATGCCTTTTTTCGAAGGCAAGGTGAAGATCGACGGCGTTGTGTTGAAGCCGGGCAAGATCTCTTCGATGGTCTTCGCCGACAGCCCTCAGTTAAGAGAGGGAGACTTCGGCCTTTGCGATCTGAACCTGGGCTATTTCCTGCCGGCCATCGACGCGGGATGGCAGCTCATCGGTCTTCCGGTATTCTCCAAGCGAAAGCCCGTCTATCCATTTATTTTTTGCCGCGCGGACCGCGCAATCGATTCGCCCAAGGATCTGGAGCTCAAGAGAATCGGGACGCGGCAGTACCGAACGGCCATCAGCGTCTGGACCAGGGGGTTTTTAAAGCATCGCCACGGCGTCGATGTTTCCAAGATGCAATGGGTCGCGCAGGTGAAGGAGGTCTTCCCCAACTACGACAGGGAGGCGAAGATCGAGTACGTCGACGGGCAAAAAAGCGCGGTCGATCGGCTGCTCGACGGCGAGGTGGACGCCATCATCACCGACATCTCGGATGCCAGGCTCTTTGAGACGCTTGAAAACAGCTCAAAGATAAAGCGGCTCTTCCCCGATTATGTGAAAGAGGACGAGCGGCTCTACCGCGAAACGGGCATCTTTACTCCGGTGCACATCATCGTGATGAGCAAAAAACTCGACCGGCAGTATCCCGATCTCGCGGGAAAGTTCTACGCCGCTTTTGAACAGGCCAAAAAGACGGCCTACGAAGATATCTTAAGCGACCGAGCGGGCTTCTCCGTCGTCTATCTGCGCGAGCGGGTCAAAGAGCAGTTCGAGCGTTGGAGCGACCCGTGGAAATACGGCATCAAGGCGAATAGGAGCACGATCGACGCCCTCGTCAAATACAACTACGAGCAGGGGATGACCCGCTCGGAACTTTCTTATAAGGAGATATTCGCCGGAGCGACGCTGGAAACTTAGCAGGTCTAAGGAGAGACGATGCTTCCCAAGGAACAGAATGAATTGCTTACGCGCACCGGGCCCGGCACTCTCATGGGCGACCTGATCCGCCGCTACTGGGTCCCGGCGTTGCTGTCGGAAGAAATTTCCAAACCCGACTGCCCGCCGGCTCGCGTCAGGATCATGGGAGAAGAGCTGGTCGCGTTTCGCGACAGCCGCGGGAGAATCGGCCTGATCGCCGAGCACTGCTCGCATCGCGGAACGTCGCTCTATTACGGGCGCAACGAAAACGGCGGCGTGACCTGCATCTACCACGGCTGGAAGTACGACGTGGACGGCAACGTGCTGGAGACGCCGGCGGAGCCGCCGGAGAGCGATTTCCGAAAGAAGCTTTATCATCCGGCCTACCCGACGCACGAGGCGGCAGGCATCGTCTTCGCCTACCTGGGGCCCAAAGATAAAATGCCGCTCTTCCCAAGCTACGAGTGGATGCAGGTGCCGCTCGAGCAGACCTACGTCACCAAGGCGCTCCTCGAATGCAACTATCTCCAGGGTCTCGAAGGCGAATGCGACTCTTCGCACCTCTCTTTTCTCCACCGCGCGTTCGACGCGAGCCCCGGCCAGCGGCTCTACCAGCTCGACACTTCGCCGGTCTATGAGACGGAAGAGACCGACTTCGGCGTGCGGATGATCGCGCTCAGAAAGGTGCCGCCGGATCAGCAATACGTCCGGGTATCGAGCTTCGTCATGCCCCTTTCCGGCTGCATCCCGGCGGGCGGCCGGACCGGCGAGCTCGACGGCTTCGAGGTCCACAGCTACGTGCCGGCGGATGACACCCACGCGTGGCGCTACGACTTCGGATTCAAGCGCAGCCGGCCGGTGCGCGAGGAGGAAGTCCACAGGCGGAAGCAGATCGGCCCTGATTACCGGAGAATCCGCAACATGCGGAACGACTATCTGCAGGACCGCGAGATGCAGCGCAGCCGGAACTTCACCGGCATCGAGGATTTTCTGAACCACGACGCCTGCGCCACGGAAAGCATGGGGCCGATCTTCGACCGCAGCAAGGAGCACCTGGGGGTGAGCGACAAGGCGCTGATCGCGGTGCGCCGTTACCTGCTTCGGGTCGTGAAGGATTTCCAGGAAGGAAACGCGCCTCCCCACCTCGTCTACGAGGGCGCGCACAACCGCTTCCCGCACGTCGATTCGATCGCGGAAGTGATCCCGGCAAACGTCACCTGGCGGGAGCACTTCGGCCATCTGACCGAGACCGCCACGGTCGAAAACCGGCTGGCCGCGAGGTCGGTCCGCAAAGTTTCTTAGAGTTCTCAAAGGCCGGAACAGCAACTTGGGTTTGGAGGAAGAATGAGTGTCGTAGAAGAGCAGCTAAAAATCGCGGCGGA
>MGSS01000047.1 GCA_001798595.1 Deltaproteobacteria bacterium RIFCSPLOWO2_12_FULL_60_19
CATCCCTGGGCGCACATAAACTACTATCATTGGTGCGTCGGAGGGAACGGAGGCCTACCGCGCGGCGCAAAAGAATCCTCTGAGGAAGCGGCGATACTGGACGAGGCCGGCCGCAAGGCTATCCGGGATTGCTACAAAAAGATCGGCATTTCGACGGTCGAGGCGCCGGAAGAGGAGTTCGTGGTCGGCAAGGCCAACTACGCGAAGGGAATAAGGGCACACAACCTAACGCGCACGCCTCTCTACCGGCAGTAGCTTCAGTCCGCAAACAGTTGGGAAAGTTAACGCCAATCCGCGTCGGACGGGATCAGGTTCTTGCCGAAGCGGCGCTCGGGCGGGGCGGCAAGCCACGGCTGCGTCTTCTCGAAGTAGAGCTTGAAGTGCGCGGTCTGGCGGTGCGCCTGGAGCGCCGCCTCGTCGCGGTAGACTTCGTAGAAGTAGAAACGGTTCCGATCGTCCCGGTCCTGGATCACGTCGAAACGCAAACAACCGGCCTCGTCCTTCTCCGAATGCTCCGCGTCGTAGCGAGCAATTTCCATAAACTCCGAGACGTGCTCGGGTTTCACCTGGATCGTGACGTGCAACACCACCATGAAACACCTCCCTTAGGCAAACTCAACTCTTCGTGACGCGGCATGCCTCGACAAGCTCGTTGACATCCTCAGGCGTCGAGAGCCGGCTGCAAAGCTCCAGCAATCGGCCGGGAGCGTCCGGCGGAGCCAAATCTTCCAGCAGCAAAGTCATCTTTTGCGCCAGCTCGGCTTCGCTCAAAGGCGCGTCCGGATGGCCTCGAGGTTGGTGAACTATGACCTCCTCCACCCGGCCGTCGGCGAGTTCTGCGACAAGTCTCACGCCGAGGATCCCTTCTGTGTCCAGCGCCCTGTCCTTTTCAGGGTCTCTATGCAGCTCTATCTTTGCCATCACAGCCTGGACCTCGGGTGCTTCCCAGGGCGCACCGTCATACTCTCGAGAAGTCAGCCTGCCTCGTAGGAGCGCCATCGCCACGACATAGGGCGTGCTGTGATCTGCGGCCTCCCGGCTTGCAGGCGCGAACGCCTCCGGCGAACCCTGCACGCCGCCACAGACGTTTCGGTTACCATAGAGGGTGAGCTTGCGGATCCCATCGGGGCGAATGCCGTCGCGATAAAGGCGCAGCGCAGCCTCGATCGCCGCCTGCGTGTAGAGCTGCGCTGGATAGGCTTTAATCATGTTTCGAGTAGTAGTCCAGCGGTTGCCGAGCTTCTCTACGCAAGTCGGATCGATGGCTGAAGTTGAGAGACGGCCCAGAGAAGAGAAAACGGTCTCCAGGGCATCTTCAGTGGCGGTCACGCCCAGTTTCGCCAACTCGGCGGCTTCCAAGGCTCGCTCAAGAACCAGCCCTACCGCGACGCCCTTGATCATCGGGACGCTGTGCCCCGGCCTCAGCCACGTATTGAGGACCGTGCCCGTCGCCACAGAGAGACCACAAGCGTGCACGGCTTCCTTAGGCGTCGCCCCCATGAGACGGGCCGCGACTATCGGAACTACCCACGCAACGTTCGTCTCCGCATGGAGACCGCAATCCCAGAAGTTGAAGGATTCCGCCAACGCGCCCTGGAGCTCATAGGACGCTACTATGCTGGTGAGCAACTCCTCTCCCCTGCTCCCATGTTTCTCGGCAAGAGCCAACAGCGCCGGCGTGCCGTCGCTACAGTGGCCGGAGGGGCCGCCGCGGCTGAAGACGTAGATGTCGTTGGCGTCCAGGTATCGAACCATGGTGCCATTCACCAGCGCGGCCAGCCCGGCCGGAACTTTTCGATCCGTGCCGATGATCGTCGCCTCAGCACAACCACCCTTTTCGATGGCATATCTCCGCACCGCATGAGCGGCTGCGGTGTTATGGGCCCCGAGAGCGCAAGCCATGGCGTCGGCCAAGTGCCGGCGCGCCGCTGTCATGACCTCCGCAGGTATGGAATCGTACCTCAGCGAAAACGCGTAGTCGGCCATGATCTCAGCGAGAGTCCTCAAAGGCTTTCTCCCCATACGCAATGAGCTCTAGGCGAGCTTATATAGGTAGCGCATTCTTGCTGCAAGGTGGAATGAGGCATCTTTCCCCTTGACAGGACGAGATACAAGGCAGTATGGGAGAGGAAATCGCTTTGGAGGGCCTGACGTGAAAAATATGCGTTTTAAAGCTCGACCGCCGATGAGATGGCTCGCTGCGTTGGGATTGTCGCTGGCACTGGCGACGCAGGCACTGGGAGCCGCGCCCTACTACGAGGGGAAGACGATCGAAACGATCATTCCCTTCCCGGTTGCAGGCGGGTCTGACATCTGGATCCGCATCATTGGACCCTATCTTGAAAAACAGATCCCGGGCAACCCCAAATTCAACTACCGCAACATCGCCGGCGCCAGGGGCATTCCCGGCATGATGGAGTTCGCCATGAAGGCGAAAGCGGACGGATTCCTCTTGCTCGTGAGCTCGGCGACCAATTACTTTCCGGTACTCTTAGGAGACAAGGCCGCCAAGTACGACTTTCGCCAATGGAAGCCGCTGCTGGTGAACCCCGTGGGAGGCATTATGTATGCTTCTCCGGCAGCGGGCGTCAAGCGGGTGGAGGATCTCGCCAGGGCCAAGAATCTGATTTACGGCGGGATCAGCGCCATCGGGCTCGATATGATTCCTCTGATCAGTTTTGAGCTGCTCGAGATGGACGCAAGAGGGGTGCTTGGTTTCAAAGGCAGGGGAGAGGCGCGGCTCGCGTTCGAGCGCGGAGAGACCAATATCGACTACCAGACAACTCCCGCTTATAACGCGCAGGTGGTTCCTCTGATTAAGGAAGGGAAGGCGATCCCGCTAATGACCTTTGGCCAGCTCGATGAGCATGGAAACATTGTCAGAGACCCGGCCGTGCCCGATCTCCCGACGGTTCCGGAGGTCTACGAGAAGCTCAAAGGAAAAAAACCCTCGGGCAAATTCTGGGACACCTACAAGGTCTTTATGCCGTCCGCGTTCGCCGTGCAGAAGATTCTCTGGGTCAAAGCGGACGCTCCCGCGGAGGTGCCGGCGGTCTTTTATGCGGCTGCGGAGCGGCTTGAAAAGGACAAGGAGTTTCTCACCAAAACCGACAAGATTTTAGGAGGCTATCCTCTATTGCGCGGCGATCGGCTCGAAAAAACCATCCAACAGGCGTTCCAAATCGACGCGGACACCCAACGTTTCGTCAAGGAGTGGGTCGGCAGGAAATATCGCGTCAAGTTCGACTAAAGCAAACGCAGGGGCGTTATCAGCCTCCGGAGAATGGAGCATTAGAGCATTCGATCGCAATGGAGCCTCTTCAGTCGAATCGATTGCTCCACTGATCCACTGCTCCATTGCTCCAAAGCGAACGCTTTTATGTGGGATGCCGCCTTAGTCGCCCTGGAGCGATTCGCAAGTCTTTCTCATCTGGGCATGCTCCTGGCGGGCGTCTTGGCCGGCACGGTCATAGGCATCTTGCCCGGCCTGGGCGGCATCGCCTGCGTAGCCATCCTGCTCCCTTTCATTTACACCCTTGATGTCCACACGGCGATGGTCCTGCTGATCGGATCGCTGGCGGTGGTCCATACGTCCGATACCATCACTTCAGTGTTGATTGGAACTCCCGGTTCGGCAGCAGCGGCCGCGACGATTCTGGATGGCCATCCTCTAGCCAAGCAGGGCCAGGCGGCCAGAGCATTGAGCGCCGCTTTCTTGTCCTCGATGATCGGCGGCCTCATCGGCACCCTCTTTTTGACTCTCTCGCTCCCCATCGCGCGGCCTCTGGTTCTACTCTTCGGCTCGCCCGAGTTGTTGATGCTCTGTGTCCTGGGCCTTTCCTTTGCGGGCTTTCTGACCGGCGGCGCGCCGCTTAAAGGTGGTCTGGCGGCCTGCCTGGGACTCTTGCTCGGAAGCGTCGGCGCCGCGCCCGCGGAGGCGGTTTATCGCTATACCTTCGACCAGCTCTACCTGGCGGACGGGATCCCTTTGGTTGGAGTGGCACTGGGAATTTTCGGCATCACGGAGATCGTCGATCTCCTGGCCAAAGGCGGCCGCATCGCCGAGCGGGTCGACTTGGGCGAAGGATGGCTCCAGGGAGTTAGAGACGTGGTCCAGCATTGGGGAATCGTGGTGCGCGGCTCCCTGATCGGAGTGTGGGCCGGAATCCTTCCCGGCATCGGCGCCACGGCGGGATCCTGGATGGCCTATGGACACGTCGTCGCCATGAGCCGGGACAAAGAGCAGTTCGGCAAGGGGGACATTCGCGGCGTGATCGCTCCGGAGAGCGCCAACAATTCCGTCGAGGCCGGCGATCTCATCCCGACGCTGCTGTTCAGCGTGCCCGGAGGGGCGCCGGCCGCGATCCTTCTGGGCGCGCTGTATTTCTACGGCATCCAGCCCGGCCCGCGCATGGTTCAGGAGAACCTCGATCTGATCTTTACGATCATATGGAGTTTTGCCTTCGCCAACGCTATAGGCGCCGGGATCTGCCTTTTTCTAAGTCCCGCCCTGGCGCGGCTTACCTGGGTTCCCTTCGGCCGGTTGGCGCCGGCCATCGTGGTCACGATTTTTCTCGGCGCTTTTCAAAGCTCTCAGGACTTCGGCGATCTCTTTGCGTTGCTGGCGTTGGGGCTGCTGGGGTGGCTCATGAAACAACTGGGCTGGCCGCGCGCCCCTTTTCTCGTCGGCTTTGTTTTGGCCAAGCCGACCGAACAGTATCTGTGGCTATCGATCAGCCTTTACGACCTGGAATGGCTGTTGCGTCCCGGAGTTATCGCCCTGGGCTTGTTGCTTCTGGCCTCAATATTTTGGATGATGTTCGAAAAACGCAGGGGAAAACAGCGCCCGGTCGAGGAGTCGAGTGACGAAGCGGTCCTTTTGGGCAAGGCCCCGTCGGTGCTATTCACCCTTTGCGTGGCCGTTGTTTCCGGGGCGGCGCTTTATGAGGCGCGCTCCTTTCCCTACCTGGGCGCCATCTTTCCCGTAGCAGCTGCGGTTCCCACCATTTTCATGGCCGTCGCCCAACTCTTTTTTGAGCTACGCGCGCCCGGCATGACCTCAGGGTTTGAGACGCAGGCGAAAATCAGGAAGGCTCTGGGCTATTTTTCTTCGCTCCTCTTGTTGTTTCTGATGATTTGGTTGCTGGGGTTCGGCATCGCGACCGCCCTTTTCACTTTCTTCTTCCTTTATGCATCGGCCGGGATGCGTTGGTTCCCTGCTCTCATCTACACGGGCGCTATGGTCGGCGTGGCGCTATTCATGGGCTGGCTGCTCGGCCTCTATTGGCCCCAAGGCCTCCTACTCGGGCTATATAGGGCGAGCTAGCCCGACGATGCCCCGCGGCAAACCTGTTTAGCGATGAAGGCCTTGATCATGTCTATAGCGCGGTCCGTCTGCGGGCCCGGATTGATAATCCAGCGATGCTCGCAGCCCAGGAACAGCTCATAGTCGATCTCGCCGCAGGCCTTGCGGTAGGCGGCGACAAACTTCTCCTGCACCGCGGGGAGTACGTTGTCGTCGAGTTCTCCCTGCAGGACAAACATCGGAGGCAGAGTCACAGGTTCGCCGCGCTCGAGGATGCGCTGGGGGTTGCCTTCGAAAATAGTCTCCCACGGTTTGAAGTACGCCTCGCTCGCTTTGATCAAATTCTCGCGTTGCATCTTCTTGGCCTGCTCGTAGCGGGCGAGCGGGTCGCTGATGGGGGAGCGCACAACCACGTAGGCCAGGGTCGCGTCGACGTGGGGCGCTTCAGGCAGTGGATGCGCTGAGTAGCGGCGGTCGCGCGGGCGCATCGCGCACAGTTGAAGCTCATGGCCGCCGCTTGAACTCCCCAGGGCGCCGAGCGTCTGCGGGTCGCCGTTCCACTCGCGGGCTTTGTGTTTGAGCCACCGCACTCCGTAGTTCACGTCCGCCACCGAGCCAGGGTATGGCGTCTCATGAGCCCGGCGCAGGTCGATGGCTACCACCAGGATGCCGCTCGCCGCCAGGCGCTCATCCATAGGCGCATTAGCCGTGCGGTCCTGATCGTTCCACGCGCCGCCATGCAGGTCGAGCAGCACGGGGAACGGCCCCGCAGCCTGAGGCTGGTAGATGCGGGCCATCAGAGTCCGCGCCGGGTCCTTCCGATACTCGACGTCCCAGACCTTGACCTCGCACTCCCTCGAAGGGTGGTAGGCAACTGTCATGGTCTTTCCTCCTACCGTCTTCGCTCAACCGCGCGTGGTTACTTGTCCAACAGCTTTTTGACCCGTTCGATGACCTCGGGCGGCTGAACCATAACTTCTCTGGCTATTGCCTCAAGCTCCTCCCCGCCCGTAGGATCCAAATCCCATTTCCTCTTCTGAGCATCGGCCAGCAGCGCAGGATCGTTCATGGTTTTTGTGAAGGCCTGGCGTAATACTTTGACCCGCTCCGCAGCCATCCCCGGAGGAGCGATAAACGGCCGGCCGAAATCGCCGGAGGAGAACAGGACCTTGGCAAGGCGTTTGATCGCGTCAGGGGCCTTGTAGGTCTCCGCCAGCTCATAAAAGGTCGGGACATCCGGCACGCTGGAATAACGCTTTGCCCCGCTATGGACCAGGGCGCGGACGAAGCCGTTCTTTATCCACGTGCGGGTGGGTTCGCGGCCCACATAAGCGGAAACGGTTCCGGCGCGGCAGTGTATCTCCCCTTTCTCCATCGCCAGGTTCATGTCGCCGCCGCCGCCGTAGCCAAGCACCATGTGCATTTTGATTCCCAACCCCTCGTCAACCAGCTTCGGTAGAAAATAGGCCAAGGTCGTCCGCGACAAAGCCCCGCACCGCGGCGCCTCTTTCGCCTTGCGGAGATCCTCGAGGCTCTTTTGAGGAAAGTCCGTGCGGATGAACAAGACCTGGTCGACCCGCTCCGGGGAACCGATCATGGATAATTTCGGCCAGT
>MGSS01000048.1 GCA_001798595.1 Deltaproteobacteria bacterium RIFCSPLOWO2_12_FULL_60_19
TGTTTCTTGAGAAACACAACCACCTTCTCGTCGACGGCAAATTCAGCCTCGCCCGCCACCCGTTGCGTTATCCCGCCGGCCGTTCCGCCCGGCTGCTCGATAGATACGCTCGACGCAGGCGCTCCTTTCCACTGCTCGTCCACGGCAAGGACGGCGATCGTGGTGATGGTCGAGCGATCAGGAGAGGTTTCTGTCAGGAGCTTCTGGACGTGGCCCTTGACGATCAAGTCAGCCTGCCGGGCCAAGTCGTCAAGCGAGAGCTTACGGGCTGAGGACGCAAGGGCGATGCTCTCAGCCGCGATCAGGAATACGCAAAGGACTACCGAGGCGCGTGGCATTACTCATAGAACGCGCTATCCGGCTAGGGCAGGACCGCGTTGGCGCCAAGCTCATCGCCGGGCGCAAGGGAACGCTTTTTCAACTCGCCTCCAGCCCCAAAGCCGTACATTGTCATGTCGACATCTCCATCGCCGTAGAGGTCATCCAACCCGACCCAGTGGCCGATTTCATGGACAGCGATGTTCTTGAGGTCGTACGCGTCATATTGCGTGGAACAACCATCCACACCGGAAAAGAGCCTCCACGGATAGAGTTTATTAAAAATCATGTCCACTTCAGCCACCAGGCCGGTCGCCGTGTAGTACCAGACGTACGTGACGGCTATCGAGCCGGCGCCGATATTTTTCCAACTGACGGCGTTGATTCGGTCACGCTTGGCCGTCTTGGCGGTGGTGTTCCCGCCGTCGCTGAACACCTGCTTCGGGTCGGCGGCGGTCCACGTGGCGAAGGCGTTGGTGATGGCGGTCCGCGCGGCCGGAGAGCCGACACTTGACGGAACGGTGGAGGGGTTCAGTTTCCACGTGATGCCGTCACTGGGCAGATGCCAACCCGTCAGGCCGTAGTTGAGGTCGGAGTTGGAGTCGTCGGGGGTACACGTGCCGAGGTGAGCGTGCTCGACCACGCGCGGTCTGTGGATAAACGCCCTTACGCGAATTCCTGGCGGAAGGGGTTGTTGAAGCGGGTCATCTTCAATCGAGGCGCTCTCCTGACCTCTTCCGCGCCCCTGAGCGGCAGAGAAGTCAGCCGCAAGGCCGACCAGCATAACGATGGCAAGCAGAGAGACAAGCAGCTTCCTGAGTTTCATAACAGTCTCCTTAGCCTGAAACGTTGGAGGATAGCATATACCCTTTCCGAAAACGGTCAATAGCCCCCGCACCCGATCATTCGTCGGAATCTTCTCGCGGCGGTCTCGGTGGGGCCTTCGCGGCTTTCTTTACTTCTCCCCCCTTGGCTTTGGTCGCGTCCGCCTCGCTCTTGGGGGAAGCCGTCTGGGTCCGCGCAAAGCCTGAGACCGTCAGGCTCACGCGCAGGTTGGGTTGCACCTGAGGCGGCTGAGCCTGAGCCTGCGCTCGCGCTACGCCCGGCGAAATCAGGGAGCGAACGTTGATCTCGTTGATCACCAGCAGCCGCTCGGCGGTCTCGATGCCCCGAACCATATTGGCGATCTGCTCGATCTGCCCGCTGATCTCGAGTTGGATCGGAATCTTGGTAAACGAGCCCATCACTTCGGGATTGATCACCCGCGTGGAGATCACCTGGGTTCCTTCCTTCGTCGCCAGGCCCCGCACGGCCTGTTGGAGATCCGAGGCGCTCACCGACGGCGTGTCGCCCGCCAGCAGCGAAGACTCGAACGCCTTAAGCTCGGCGCGCGCCTTTTCCAGCGCCGCCATGATCTCGCCCTTCTTATCGATATAACGGAGATTTTTCTCCAGCCGCTGGGGCTGAAGCTCAAGCTCGGTCTTGACCCGCTCCCGGCGCTCCATCACGGGGACATAGACGAGGTAGCGCCCGACGACCAAGGCCAAAATAAACAGCGTCAGAGCCACCAGGCCCTTCTCCCGCTTGGACAATCGCTGCCAGATCTTTTTCATGGTTTTGCCGGATTTTTCTTGGGCCGCTCGATCTCCGCTTTCAAAGAAAATGTCTCCCGATTGTTGGGCGCGCGGCTCGAAGGGGCGGTGGACGTTACATTCTCGAACATCTGAGAGCGCTCCAAGAGCGGCACTAAATTGGACGCGCTTTCGGCGCTCCCTTGCAGCTCCACCGTGCCTTCGCGAAAGCGCAGGTTCGAGACATAGGAGCCGATCGGCACGAGGCGCGATAGTTCGTCGAGCGCGCGCAGGAGCGCGCCCCGTTGGTTTTTTAAGCCGGCGAGGAAATCGACCTGCTTGCGCAAGCCGGTGAGCTCCGTCTCTTCCCGGCGCAGCGCCTCGACGGAGGGCGCCAGCTTCTCGTTTTCCTTTTGCAGCTGGCGCAGGCGGATCTCGTCCTTGACGAAGTATATTCCGGTCCAGCCGACCAGCGCGATCAACAGCAGCGCCGTCAGCGACGCATGCAGCCAGGTCAGAGCTTTGCTCCGGCCCTTCTCTTTCGCCCCCGGCAGCAGATTGAGATTGAGCGTCGCCTCTCTCAGCCCGCTCAGCGCCGCGCCCATCGCGGGAAGGCACATGGGGTGCTCAACCGCTCGATCGGCGCGCAGTTTGGCTTTCGCCAACTCGCGCAGATCTTCGAGCTGTAAGGCGTCTTCGTTGAGCGCCTTGAGGAATTCCGCCGCATTGCCCCATCCGAAACACTTGGGCGAAGAGCTCAGGGCGCTGTAAAAAATTTCCCTGCCCGACCCTTGAATCCACTCCGACTGCGGCAGCCAGTGGCTGAAGGCGAGCGCCGCTTCCTGCTTCCAGCCGTTGCCCCCGGCCTCGAGACCGATAATCTCCCAGTCCCGGTTCAGACCGCCCAAAAGCACCGACGGCCCGGTCAGGTCTTGCGCGCAGAAGAGCAGAAAATTCGACAGCGCCGTCGCGGACGTCTCCACGCCTCCCGCCTTGGCGCCGAGCGCGGAGCAAATCTCTAAAATCTCGTCGACCGCCTTCTTGGGCGCCGCGAACAGCAGCAGCCCCACTTTATCCTCGCTCTTGCCGAGCGGCAGAAAGTCGTAATAGAGATCTTCCCGGCGGAGCGGCAGGTGCCGGTCGATTTCGTATTCGACCACCTGGGCCAGGTTCTCCTCGGCGGCTTGCGGCAGCAACAGCTCCAGGCTCATCACTTGATCCGGCGAAAGGCAGATATGGATGGGATCCTTCGCGGGATTGAAGCGGGGCAGAAAGGAGCGCAGCGCCTCGCGCAGCGCCTCGGCGCGGGCGGTCGCGTCCTCGCCGCGCGGGATCTCGCGCGCCTCCGCCTCGAGGATGGACAGATGCCGCAGGCTCTTGCGCAGACGCACCAGGTAGAGCGCCTCGGGAGCGACATAGAGACCCACGCTCGTCAGGAAATCGACGCGCGACAAGTCCTTAAACCAACGAGTGTAACTCATCTATCCGATATCCTCGATTCTCCATTGTCCATTTTCCATCCTCTACCCTCTATCTTCATTCCTGATTATATCACGATCGATCCATCGAATAAGCTCAAACCCCCTCTGCCCCCCCATGATGCGCACCACTCCCTTCACCTGCCGCGCGGTCGCCGATTGCGCCTGGCGCCCTCGGGCCTCGATCGTAATCACCGTGGGATTGGCGAACATCACCTGCCGCCGCATTATATCATCGTTTCCGATCGCCAAAAGCTTTAGCATATCTGCCAGGGTCTTCTCGGACAGTTTGCCCCGCTCCGCGATGAACGCGCGGCACCGCTCAAAGGGAAGGCCCAGCAGCGCCACGCACACTTCCGCGGTGGTAGTGCGCAAATTGACCCCGCTGGGGCTGTCCACGGTAAAAATATCTTTGAGAGCGATGGTTCCCTCGCCGCCGTAGAACAGCTCCGGGGTCACGCCCCGCACCCATAGCAGATCCTCCGCGGTGTCGAAAGGGCCGTTTCTCGCCGTATAGGGAGGCGAGAGGGAAAGATAGTAATCGCTTTCCGCTCCGTTCAGCCGGTGGAGATCCTCTTCATCGCGCCAATCCAAAATAGAGTCGACCAGGATGTTGCGGCTCGTCTCGTCCAATCCAAGGTTGAGAAAAATGCGGCGTAAAAGATCTTCGTTGGCGCGATTGAGGTTGATTTTTCCCGCTTCGTCGACGAAGCGCGCCTCGTAGAGCCCGGCGCCGAGGTTGCCTTGCCGCCAATTGCCTTCGAACAGATCGCTGCCCTGCGGCACCGTCACCTGCCCGGTCTGGGCCGACAGCTTGAGCAATTCGTAAAGCCCTTCCTGAAAGCCGGCGACCGCCAGATAGTAGCCTTCCGCCTCCTCGGCATAGCGGTGCGCCGCCATCCCCTCCTCGCGCACGGCCGCGGAAAAATCCAGGGCTATAACAAAGAGAAATATGAAAATCCACAGCACCACGATGAGAGCCACGCCGCGCTCATTCCCGAGTTTCGGGCTTCGGGTTCCGAGTTCCGAGTTCCGAGTTGCGGGGCGCGGGTCCCGGGCGCCGATATCTGAGATTTGAGATTTGAGATTTGAGATCTTTTTCATGGCGTCAACGCGCTCATCATAATCGGGAAGGTCCAACGCACGTCCTCCCCTCTCTCATCCCTGTAAGTCATACGAACCGCGCGCGGCAGGGCTTTTCGCTGCCGCCCGTCCCACTCCCCGACCCAGCTCTCCACGTTGCTTTGCGAATCGAGATATTCCATGCGTAAAGCGCCGGCATCTTCGGCAAGCACGAGCCGGTTCCGATAACCTCCTTCGCTCGCTTGCGAACTCACGCTCCCCGGCGGACTCACTCGCGCAGGCATCTCTTCCTCGAGAGTGAGCGCTCCCGCGCCCTCCCAAGCGACCCTGACCTTCGACATTCCACGGCCGCCCAGGCCGTTGGAGAGGGACGAGATAAATTCAAGGCCGCCTTCCGCGCCGGAAAAATAGACGGAAGGATCGCGCGGCGTGGGGCGATAGGGATAGGCCGACCGTATGTATCCGGCGAGAAACTCCTGACGGGTGCGCAGTTTCTGGCTCTCCTCGGCCCGGGCGGCCGCCTTGGTCGCCGCCCTCTCCGCCAGATGGAACGAGCCGTAGAGCATCAATACCATCATGGTCAACAGAGTAACAGCAATCGCGACCTCGACGAGGGTAAACCCGCTTTGAATTTTCAATTTTGAATTTTGAATTTTGAATTGGAAAACTGAGATCTTCATGGGCGCGTCCGGCTGGCGAGGATCTTGGATTTTCATTGCTTGGTTTTCTTTAATATGCGAAGCGTTTTCATCTCCAGCTGCTTCTCGCTCCGGCCATCCGCGTAACGCATCGTGAGCGTAACCTCGTTGAGATCCCAATTCGATTGCGCGAGCTGCGTTTCGTCCCTTAAAGAGCGGACCTCGACCTGCCAACGGTGATTGCGCCCGATCGGCCCTCCCTCGCTGCCTTCGCTGAGCGCGCGCCGCGCCAGCACCTCGTCCATCACCTGGCGCATATAGACCGCAGCCTCCGTGCGGGCGCTGCTTCGCGTCTCAAGGCGCAGGCCGAGAGAAAAGATTTCGAGCAAGGCGACCACCCCCAGCCCCACGATGGCCATGGCCACGACCACTTCTAAGAGGGTAAATCCATTTTGAATTTTGAATTTTGAATTTTGAATTTCGGATTTCCACAACCCGAACCGCGAGCCACGAACGACGAACGGCGAACGACGAGTTTTCATTGATGCGTCACCACCACGCGGCCTGCCAGGGGATCGAACGAAATCACGTAGCTGATTCCGTCGCGGTCCGAAAGCTCGATCGTGCCGTCCAGAATGCTGCCGTTGGGAAAAAAGACAAACTGCCTGAGGCGATTGTCGATCGGCTCGCCGCCCTCGACCCGGCTGATCCTCAACTCTTGAGATAAGTACACCGGCGGCTTGCCCGACGCGTGGTAGCCGTTCTCCGACGGGCTGACCGTTAGGCGCAACGGGACTCCTCCATACACGGCCTGACGCCTGAGATCGCGCGCGACCGCCGCCAACCCCAGCGCAGACTGCTTGACCTCCCGCTTCTTCATCGCCCGGTCGATGGCGGGAACCGCGATGGCGGCAGCGAGGGCAATGAGCAGCATGACGGCAATCAGCTCGATCAGGGAAAAACCCCGCTGATTGCAAAATGTTGCAGTTTGCATTTTGCAGTTTGCATTTTGCATTTTTTATCCGGCTTCATCCTTCCCAGCTTAAGATATCTCGATTGTCGCTGTCTCCTCCGGGAACGCCGTCCGCCCCGTAACTAAATAGGTCATAGGAGCCATGCTCCCCCGGGCTGCGATAAACATACGGCTTGCCCCAGGGGTCCTGCGGAACCTCTTTTTTAAGATACGGGCCGTCCCATCGGTCCGCGTTGGACGGCTTGCGCCGCAGGGCGTCGAGTCCTTCCTCGCTCGTCGGATAGCGCCCGATATCGAGACGGAACGTGTCCAACGCGGTGCCGAGCAGCTCGATCTGCGTCCTCGCGGTCTGGGAGCGGGCCGCGCGCTCGCGCCCCATATAGTTCGGCAGCACCAGCGCCGCGAGCAGGCCGATGATCACCATGACCACCAGCAGCTCGACCAGGGTGAAGCCGGCGCGCGAAGCCGCGCGGTAAACCCCGTACCACGGACTTACGTCCGTGGCTTTGGGGCGCTGCCCTGCGGGGAAGTCCAGAACATTCATCCCCGCACTCACGTGCGGGGCGTTCTGTGGTACGGGGTAAAGAGGGAGATGCGATTTTTTTTCTTGTTCGTCCATTTTCCGGCCCCCCCGTGATTTTCAGAACGGCAGATCGTTCATGCTGAAGATCGCCATCAGCATCGATATGACGACCGTGCCGATCACCAATCCCATAGTAAGAATCAACAACGGCTCCAACAGCGACATGAGCCGCTTGGTTGTGCGCTTGATCTCCTGGTCGTAGTGGTCCGCCACGGTGACCAGCATGGTTTCGAGCCGGCCGGTCTCCTGTCCCACCGCGATCATGTGCAGCGCGAGCGGCGGGAAGACGCCGCTCTCCGTCAGCGGCGCCACCATTCCTTTGCCTTCCCTCACCCGCCGTTGGACCTGCGCGATCGCCCGGGCGATCAGCCGGTTGCCGACCACGCCTTGCACCGTGCCGAGAGCGTCGAGCAACGGCACGCCGCCTTTGAGCAGCGCAGCCAGCGTGCGCGCAAAGCGCGCCACTTCGAGCTGGCGCAGCAGGTCGCCCACCACCCAGAGGTTCAACCGCCAGTGGTCCCACTGGAGCCTGCCCTCCGGGCTGCGAATGTAAAACGACACACCCGCCGCGCCCACCACAGCCATCAGAACCACAACCCATCCATAAGTGGATAGCCCGGTGCTCAGGTCGATCAGCAGCTTGGTGATGAATGGAAGCGCCTGGTTCACGTCCTTGAAGATCAGCGCGAATTTGGGAATAACGTAAACGAACAGGACGACGAGCGAGAGCCCCGCCACCACGATAAGAAGCAGGGGATAGGTCAACGCCGATTTGAGATCCTCCTTAAGCGCGGTCGCGCGTTCGAGATATTCCGTCAGATGGCGCAGCACGCCGTCCATGATGCCGCCCGCCTCCCCGGCGCGGATCATATTGACATAGAGCTTGGAAAATACGTCGGGATGTTCCGCCATCGCAGTGGCGAGCGATTTACCGGCGCGGACCTCTTCCAGCAGGCGGCGAACGATCTTTTTGAACTCCTCGCCTTGGACCAGATTCGAAAGGACGGAGAGACTGCGGTCGAGCGGCAGCCCGGCGCCGAGCAGCGTGGCGAGCTCCTGGGTAAAGTGGAGCAGCGCCTGCTCGCTCACCTTGCGGCGGGCAAAGAGAACGCCGGGAAGGTATCCTACTTTGCCGGCCGTCTCTCCCGGAGGCACGATGCGCAGCGGGACGAAGCCCATGTCGTGGAGGCGGGAGACGACGCTCTGCTCGGCCTCGGCTTCCATGACTCCCTCGACGACTTTGCCGGAATAGTCGGCGGCGCGGTATTGAAACAGCGCCATACGCGATAAAGAGTATGGGAAAGCCCAGGATAAATCAAACGTCAAATCAAACGCGGCGCGATGGTTGAGCGCCCGCCGAACCTCTCGCCTCAGGAGCTGAAGCAGTACGCCGGGGAACTGAAACTCGATGGCCAGAGCTTCGCCCAGTGCCTCGACAGCGGCAAACACCGGCAGGCGATCGCCCGCGACGTCGAGGAGGGAGCGCGTCTCGGCGCAACCGGAACCCCCACCTTCTTCATCAACGGCCGCATCCTCGTCGGCGCCAAACCGCTCACCGCCTTCCAGAAGCTGATCGACACCGAGCTGACAAAAAAGCCCCAGTCAAAATAGCCTGCTCCGCTCCGGCAAAATCATTGTCTTCCGCTCATCAAATTCTTTCATTCACCGGAGGGGGAGAAAGGGGCCCCGAAAAAAAGGCCTCATCCGGACCCCCCTCCCTTTCACATCTTGCAGTCATAGGTTCGCGAGAGTATAATTTATTTCTATATTAAGTCTAAGGGGAGGCTAACGCGATGTTGAAACCACGATCGCTTTTTATCGTCGTCGCGATGCTGGCGGCGACTTCCTTCCTCCCGACGCCGAAAGCCGCGGCTCAGAGACCCACCGACGAAACTCAAATCAGCGATGCGCTCATCAATACCGCCAAAGCGGCGCAGGCGAAGCACCAGGGGACAATACTGAAACAGCCCGGCGTGCACGGCATCGGCGTGGGGCTGATGGAGGACGGCAAGCGCGTCGGCATCCATGTGTTTGTCGCCAAAGGCCAGCAGCGACCGGCGCTGCCGGCGGAATTGGACGGCGTGCCCGTTAGATTCGTCGAGTCCGGCCGCTTCATGGCTCACAACGGACCCTGTGACTCCGGAGGCCCTTGCCACTTCGAGACGCTCGCCTTCCCGGTTCAGATGGGAAACTCTACCAGCAACGACAACGGCATCTTTGCCGGGACGTTGGGGTACCGCGTCTTCCGCAGGGGCGACCCGAGCCAGGTGGGATACATCGTTCCCAACCACGTCGCCGCAGCTTCTGGTCCGGACTTCTGCCCGGCTCAAATCAATCCTGAAAACCTCGCCGCCTTCGGCACCAACCAGTGCCAGCCGGGCCGTCTGGACGCTGCGGGAAACGCCTGCATAGCGCCGCCTATCGGCGATCTAGTCCAGGTAATTCCGCTGGTCATGGGCGAAGAGTACCTGAATACCGTGGACGCAGCCTTTGTCCGGAGCAATCGCGGATGTGTTTCGAAGACGATTCGCGATATAGGCAACCCCTCAAGCACACCGGCTTTTCCGACGCTGAACTCCACGCTCAAACTCAGCGGGCGGACAAGCGGGTTGAGGACCGTCAAAGTGGTAGCAATCAACGTTACCGTCGATGTCGGCTATGATAGCGCGGGTGGGACGGCCAGGTTTGTGAACCAGGCCGTCACGGAGCCGATTCCCGGCTCGGCCGCCTCGGGTTTAGCCGCCTCCTTGCCCGGCGATTCAGGCGCGCCGGTGGTCACGTCGAAGAGAAAGCCGATCGGCATGAACTTCGCCGGGGACGGTTTCTTCGGCGTCATCAACCCCATGCCGCTCGTCTTGGATGCCCTGGGCGTTCAGATCGACACGTCGGGGGATCTTCCGGCGTCGGCAAGCTGCCCGTAGGCGGTGCCCACCGACGTCATCCGTTAGCTATCTCGCAGCGGCGCCTGCGCGACGGTCAGGCAACATACGCCGGGTCAAGAAACGAGCATAACGAGGTTCGAGCCCCGAGCCGACTGAGGCGCGCATTCTTTGGAGCCTGGTCAAAAAGGTCCCAGATACAAGGCGCGCGGTTTTCGTGGTTCGTGTTCGTGGCACGACGAAGCGGTCCTCCGGGCTCTCGTGTTCGTCCCTCCCCACGAGCACGAACACGGATTTTCTCCGATCACGAGCACGGCATTTCTCCGAGGACGACCCAGATGGGCCTTTTTCAGCAGGCTCCTAAATTTCTTCTCGGGTGACGCGCAGGACTTCCCCAAGCGTGGTCACGCCGTCGCGGACCTTCTGCCACCCGTCGTCCCGCAACAGGCGCATCCCTTGAGAGATCGCCAGGGCGCGGATCGAGTTGGCGTCGGCGTGCTGGATAACGAGCTTGCACATCTCGGGCGTCGCCTGCAGCCACTCGAAGATGCCGAGGCGGCCTAAATAGCCGGTGCTGGAGCAGGCGTCGCAACCGACTGCGTCCCACACCGTCCGGGGCACATTTCCAACAAATTCTTGCGCGCTCGAACTCGGCAGCGCCACCTCTTTGCGGCAGGCAAAGCAAAGCTTTCTTACCAGCCTCTGCGCCAGAACGCCCAAGAGCGCGGAGGCCAGCAGATAATCTTCGACGCCCATTTCCAACAGCCGCGAGACCGCGCCCGCGGCGTCGTTGGTGTGCAAGGTCGAGAAGACGAGATGGCCCGTCAACGCCGCCTGGATGGCGATTTCCGCCGTCTCGGGGTCGCGGATCTCTCCCACCATGATGACGTCGGGGTCCTGGCGCACGATGGAGCGCAGCCCGTTGGCGAAGGTGAGGCCGATCTGCGGCTTGACGTGAATCTGGTTGACGCCGTTCAACTGGTACTCCACCGGGTCTTCTATCGTGATGATCTTCTTGCCGGGATCGTTGATTTTCTGCAGCGCGCAGTAGAGCGTGGTGCTCTTGCCGCTGCCCGTCGGGCCGGTCACCAGGATCATCCCGTGCGGCTTGGCGATCATCGCGCCGAAGCGATCCAGCATGTCGGCCGGAAAGCCGAGAGACTCGAGATCGGTGAAGATCTGCGACCGCTCCAGCAGCCGGATCACCACGCTCTCGCCGTAGAGCGTCGGGATGGTGGAGATGCGGAGATCCACGTCCTTGCCCGCCACTTTGACCTTGATCCTGCCGTCCTGGGGAAGCCGCCTTTCGGCGATGTTGAGCTGAGCGAGAATTTTCAGGCGCGAGATGATCGCCGCCTTGAGGTGGCGCGGCGGCGGATCGATCTCATGAAGAATCCCGTCGATCCGATAGCGGATCTTGAGCTGATGCTCGAAAGGCTCGATGTGGATATCCGAAGCCCGGCTCTCCAACGCCCGGCTGAACAGCTGATTCACCAGCCGGATCACCGGCGCCTCCGAGGCCATGTCGCGCAGATGCTCGACCGCCTCCTGGTCGGCGGACTCCACCTCGCGACCGCCGGCCTCGCCGCCGAGCGACTCGGCCGCCGAGCCGTTGCCGAACATTGCTTCGATCCGCGCCGTGATCTCTTTTTCCTTGGCGAGCAGCGGGCGCACCTTGAGTCCGGTCGCGACTTCGAGAGCATGAAGGCGCGCGAGGTCGGTGGGATCGGTGGTGGCGACCAGCAACTCCGCGCCGTCCACTTTCAACGGCACCACGCGGGCGGACTTGAAAAACTCCACGGCGTCGAGCAGCGGCTCGAGCGGCAGCGGGTCCGACGGAAAATCTTTTAAAGATACGACCGGCACTCCGAGATGATCGCTCAAGACGGGCAACAGGTCGTCTTCCGAGACAAAGCCGAGCTCCACGACGAGCCGGGGCAAGCGCCCGTGTTGCTCCTGCTTGAGCTTGGCCACCCGCTCCATCTCCTCGGTGGAGATCATCCCGCGCTCGATTAAGCGCTCTGCCAATGTGCCATGCGCTCCGATCATCGGCTCCGTCCTCGATACGGCAGTTGAACTACGAACTTATCATAGCAGATCGACTGAGCAGGCAAAACTTGAGGGGCAAGGGGTCAACCGCGAGGCCGGACGCTAATTCTTCGAGCCCACCCTGCCGTAGCGATCCTCCAGCCGGACCACATCGTCTAATTCGGGAGTCGAGACCTCCAGCACGTCGCACTCTTCGAGCGCGGTCATGCGATGTTTCATGCCGGGGCTGATGTGGAACCGATCGCCCGGTTTAAGTTGCAGCGTCTCGCGCCGGCCGTCGGACTCTCGTTCAAGCTCGAGCAGGCCGCTCCAGAGGTAGATCGTCTCATCCTTCACCCGGTGGTACTGATAGCTCAAGGCCTGGCTTTTGAAAATATGGAGGACTTTGCCCACATACCGGTCGGTATGCGCCCAGATGATCTCGTAGCCCCAGGGCTTGTCGACTCGGGTTGGATCGTGCGACGTCAAGCCGAACCCTCCCAACAAGGTGGTCTCACGGGCTGATTACTTGGCCTGGCCTTTGTTCTGGGAGCCCAGTCCCAGAAGATTGAAGTCAACGCTAAATCCCGTGCTGGAGGGGTTGATCTCTTGCTTCAAGGTGAACGCTACCGTCCAGCACTCGCACTTCGAGAGCAGCTTCACGCCGGCGCGCACGCCGGCGAAATGAGTGTCGCGGATATTGTAGGCGGAGTTGAGCAGGAAGAGAATGTGGTCGGTGGCGTGATACAAGAGGTTGCCGCTGATCTGACCGAGCACGTCCGTGCCGAATCGTCCCACACAGCGGGGATCCTCGGTGTGCAGGCCGCAGTATCGTGCGGTTGGCTTAAGACCTAGGTGTATGGACTCGACGGCGACATTGGCGTCTTCCGCCAGAAACCCGAAGCGTGTCTTGTTAATGAAACGATATGCCAGGTCGAAGGAATTCGGCCGCATAAAATCACGGTCCAGCACGCGCCGCGTGATCGGCCGCGGGTCGTATATGGAAAACAGCGCGGCGGCCTGGCTTACCCGGCCATTGTTTGGATATAACCCCGCATCGAAACCGAGAGCCAGGTAGTCCACCGGGGTGACCCGGAGATTCATATCGAGGTCGGATAAAGAGTCTCCGCCATTTTTTTGGTTAAAGGCGTCATAGCTCAACGCCAGGCGCAGCTTCCCCAACTCCCTGATGTCGCCTGCCCCGAGCGTCGTCACATCCTCGACGTCCCGGTCCTGGGATTTAGCTGGTTGCCCAAACTTTCCCCAGATGCGGTTGGTTAGCGCGAAGGTCACGACGCTCCTGCCGTTGATTCGGTCGGTGCCGTCCATGAGCGGAATGTCGCGCTGCCCGGTTCGAGGGATAAAGAGGTAGCTGACTTCCGGCTCGACCGTGTGCTT
Organism: Deltaproteobacteria bacterium RIFCSPLOWO2_12_FULL_60_19; assembly: GCA_001798595.1. GTDB lineage: Bacteria > Desulfobacterota > Binatia > UBA9968 > UBA9968 > 2-12-FULL-60-19. Next base: position 12,950 of record MGSS01000048.1, read on the forward strand.
GAGCTTTTGCACGGAAGAGCCCTCTCCGAAGTCAAACACGCGCCCGAAAGAAGTCCCCACGCGGCCTGTCACTTCCACGAGCGCCCGCGTCGGATTTTGAGCGAGCGTCCTTGTGTGCTTGGTTCGCAGCGGCGCCCCCACAACCCCGGAAGGCGTCAGCGTGACGAATGAATCCCTCCTTTGGTAGAGGTTATATACGGTCGCGCGCGGGGCGACGCTCAAGGCGCCATATAAATAGTTGCTTAGACTAAAGGGCAGCACCAACTCGGGACGGAGATCCAAGCGCATGCCGTCGGGTCCGTCCCTTCGCACAAAGCTCACTCCCTCGGCGCGCCAGTTGAGCAGCAGCGGAGTCTGCCCCAGCATGTGGCGTCCCTTGGCGAGAATCTGCGGTGCCCTTTGGAAAGTGTGTCGATCTTCCTGAATAAAGTCCTGATAATAGTTCGCCTGCCCCTCAAGCTGCACGTCGTCCCAATTGCGGTAAAAGCCCAGGCGCGACCGGCCATAGCGGCTGCTCTTCAGATCCTTTTCGTCTTGGAAGGCAAGGTTGAAGCGACGGCTCAGCTCGCGGGTAAACAGGTCGTCGCTGAAAACCGCAATGTCGCTGTAAGTCTGCCAGCCTACATTAGTCCCCTGGCGATGGCTGCCGACCGCGCTCCAGCGCTGCGTCGGGATGTGCGGGTCCGCGATCGTGTCATCTTTTATGCTATCGTTCGCGTTATTCCGCATCGACTCGTTGTGGTAGGAGCCTTGGAATTGAATCTGCGTGTCTTTGCTCAGGACGGTCCTAAATTCCCCGATAAACCCGAGGCGGGTACGGGTCTCTATGTCGACGCTGAAGGTCGCGTCGCTGCTCTTTGAGATCGCCCAGAAATAGGGCAACTGAAATTGAAATCCGTCACGGCCCGAAATCCCGAATTTAGGGAACAGAAAGCCGCTTTGGCGCTCCGTGTTCAGCGGAAAAATCGCATAGGGGATATACAGGATGGGAACGTCCATGATGTAGAACCAGCCGCGCTTGATGACCCCCGACCCCTCCTGCTTGATATCGATCTCGTCGGCGGAGATTTTCCAGCTTGGCGGGCCGGACTCGCACAGACAGGTGGTGAAAAATCCTTCGTCGATGTGATAGGCCTGGCCGCCGAGTTTCTTAAAGCGCCTGCCGCTCGCGCTCAGGTGGGCGGATTCGATGAAGAGATCGCCCTTTTCAATCTCGCCGGTCTCTTTTTCCAAATTGAACTGGACCCGCTCCGCTCGCTTGATCTTCCATTCGGGATCGTCGACCGACACATTGCCGGTAGCCTCCATGTCTTGAGTCTCCCGGTTCACCGATAGCTGATCGGCCTTGAGGGTCATCCCCTCTCGCTTGAGTTCGACATTTCCCTTCCCCTGAACTTTAAGCCCTTTGTCGGTTACCGAGAGCGAGTCGGCGGTAACGTCGATCGGCTCTCCGCCCTGCTGGCCCGGCACTTGTGAAGACGCGCCGAACGCAGGCGCAATCTGAAAAAGGGATCCCGCTAGCGCTAATGTTGTTACAAGCTGTAAGGCGCGACGTGACATTGACAGTTCGTTCCCCGTGGTGTCAGTTCGAGAGCAAACGCTTCAGGCTCCTCTTATATACAGGAGTTGGGCGCTAGGCAAGTCCTTTTTTTGGGTTTGACCCTTCGATCCCGGCCTACCGATGCACCCAGGCTCCGTCTCAACGCAGGGTCATCTCAGGTGCGCGGCGCCACAAGCACGGGCCTTACTTCCCCCAATAAATACAGCGATCCGGTGACGAGAATGGCGTCGTCGGGGGCGGCGCGGTCCAGCAGGCTGCGGAGGGCCCGGCGAGGGTCGTCGATCACAGTCGTCGGAAGTCCTTTCACGGCCTCTGCCATCTTGTTGGGGTCGGCGCTGCGCTCTATAGGGACGCGAGTCAGCACGATCTCGTCCGCTACGGCCGAAAGCTCTTTGAGCATGAGCCGCCAATCTTTGTCCGCCATGGAAGCAAAGAGAAGCCTCACTTTCTTCGCGCCGAGGAAGCTTCGAATCGCTTCAACCAAGGCCTTAATCCCCTCGCCGTTGTGCGCCCCGTCGAGGATCACTCGCGGCTGTTCCATGATGATTTCAAGGCGGCCGGGCCAGGAGACCGTTTCCAAGCCTCGGCGGATGGCCGCTTCCGTGACGGGAAAATCCTCCTTCGCAACCTCCAACGCCGCGAGCGCGACGGCGGCGTTATTTCTCTGATGCCTGCCTCGAAGCGCGAGCGGAAGATTTTTTAGTTTCCACTCGATCCCGCCATACTCGAACAGGCCCTCGTCCTTGAGTGCGACAGAGAAGTCACGGCCCAGCCGATAGGCTCGGGAGTCTTTGGCGCGAGCCATCTCTTCCAGGAGCGTCGCCACCTCGGGAACCAGATCGCCATAAACCAGCGGAACGCCGTCCTCGATGATGCCGCCTTTTTCACGGGCGATGGAGAGAAGGTCCGAGCCTAGATAGGCCTCGTGGTCCTTGGAGATGGTGGTGATGACCGAAACGCAGGGCAGGACGAGATTCGTGGCATCGAGCCTGCCGCCCAGACCCACCTCGACCACCGCCACGTCCACCTTGTGCTCGGCAAAATAGACCAGAGCCATCACCGTGACGAACTCGAAAAAGGTCAGAGGGATTCCCGCCTCGCCGGTCTGCGCCTTGACCCGCTCGGCCAGTTCGACGACCTCGTTCTCTGAGATCTCCCGGTCGCCGACGCGTATTCGCTCGGTAAATGAAACCAGGTGTGGAGAGACGTAGAGCGCGGTCCGATAGCCCGCCGTGGCGAGAATCCGGTGGAGCATCGCGGCCGTGGATCCCTTGCCGTTGGTGCCCGCTATGTGGAAGGAGGGATAGCGGCGCTCGGGATGGCCGAACAGCGCCAGCGCGCGCTCCACGCGATAGAGCCGGAGGTCGATCTCGCCGCCGCGCAGGTTGAAAATATAGTCGAGGGTCTCGGCGTAAGACGGCATTTTTACGTCATTGTAGGGGCAGGCCCCCGTGCCTGCCCGCTCTGTGGGCGACGACAGGGGGTCGCCCCTACAAATTTTTCGTGGAACGGAACCACTACCCTGCGCGCTGATGGCTGGGTTTCGCTACCTGTCTCATCGCCCGCTTCAGCCGCCGAATGAAGGCCGCCGCCCGTTTCGGTTTGTCCGCATTTCGCGCCGTTTTCTCAAGCTCCGCGATCAACGCGCTGCCCACGACCGCCGCATCGGCGAAAGAAGCGATGCGCGCCGCATGCTCCGGCCTGGAAATCCCAAAGCCGACTCCGACGGGAAGCCGGCTATAGCGCCGAATCCGCTCGACCTGGCTTTGCAGATGGCCTTCAAGCTGTTGGCGCGCGCCGGTCACCCCGGTTACCGAAACGTAATAGATAAATCCGCGTCCCTTGCGCGCTACCAGCCGGATACGCTCGCCATCGCTCGTCGGCGCCAATAGAAAGATCAGGTCGAGGCCTGCTTTTGCGGCATGGCGGGCAAGCTCCCCGCTCTCCTCGGGCGGAAGATCGACGCACAACACGCCGTCCACCCCCACCGCCGCCGCGTCGCGGACAAAGCGCCTAAGCCCGTAGCGAAAAATCGGATTGTAATAACCGAAAAGAATCAGCGGCACGCTGGACTGCCGGCGAAATTTCCGCACCATCTCAAGCACGCGCGGGAGCGTGGCGCCGCCTTTTAACGCCCGCTCCGAGGCGCGCTGGATGGTCGCTCCATCGGCCATGGGATCGGAGAACGGAACGCCCAGCTCGATCGCGTCCGCCCCACCCTCCTCCAACGCATGGAGAATCTTGAGCGACGTCGCCATATCCGGATCGCCGGCGGTTACGAAAGGAATGAGCGCCGCCTCTCCTTTCTTTTTAAGCGCGGCGAATTTTGCGTCTATACGATTCATTGCAAACTTCAGTCCAATGCAAAATGAAAAGTGCAAAATGAAAAGTGTAAAATCGGGGCGTAAATTGACGGACTCTCTTGATTTTGAAATTTGCAGTTTGCAATTTTCATTTTGCAATGCATTTAGAGTGTTACGCCGAGATAATCCCCAACCGTCCCCATATCTTTGTCGCCCCTGCCGGAAAGGTTCATGATCAGGACCTGGCTTTTCTTGAGACGCGGCGCGAGCCGAATCACTTCGGCCACGGCGTGCGCGCTCTCAAGCGCCGGGATGATGCCTTCGACGCGCGCCAACTCCTGTAGCGCCGCCATCGCCTCGCGGTCGGTGGCGGAGACGAAACGGATGCGGCCGCGCCCGCGGAGATAACTCAGCTCCGGTCCGACGCCGGGGTAGTCGAGACCCGCGGCGATCGAATGCGTGTCGCGCACCTGGCCGTTTCTGTCCTGGAGCAAATAACTCTTGCTGCCGTGGAGCACGCCTATTTCGCCTCCGAGGATGGACGCGGCGTGCCGTCCGCTGCCGAGACCGGAGCCAGCCGCCTCCACGCCCACCATCTTGACGCGGGAATCGCGAAGAAAGGGATAGAAGAGGCCCATCGAGTTGCTGCCTCCGCCGATGCAGGCGACGAGGTAATCCGGCAGCCTCCCTTCCATAGATAAAATCTGCCGTCGCGCCTCCCGACCGATCACCGACTGAAAGTCGCGCACCATCATTGGATAGGGATGGGGTCCCGCCACGGTGCCGATGAGATAATAGGTGGTGCGGACGTTCGTCACCCAGTCCCGCAGCGCCTCGTTCATCGCGTCCTTGAGCGTGTTGCTTCCCGACTCCACCACCTTTACCCTGGCGCCGAGCAGCTTCATGCGGAAAACATTGAGCGACTGGCGCGCCACGTCCTCCTTGCCCATGTAGATGTCGCACGGGAAGCCGAAGCGCGCCGCTACGGTCGCGGTCGCCACGCCGTGTTGTCCTGCGCCGGTCTCGGCGATGATTCTTCGCTTGCCCATCCTCTGCGCAAGCAGAATCTGGCCGACGGTGTTGTTGATCTTGTGCGCGCCGGTATGGCAGAGGTCTTCGCGCTTAAGATAGATCTTCGCCCCGCCCAGTTTTTTCGTCAGCCGCTCGGCGAAATAGAGCGGCGTCGCTCTCCCCGCGTAGGCGTGAAGATAGCGGTGAAACTCGCGGCGAAATGCCGGGTCCCGCCGCGCCTTGCAATAGGCCCGCTCCAGCTCGATCAGCGCCGGCATGAGGGTCTCGGAGACGTACCGTCCCCCGAAGATGCCGAAGTGGCCGTGGCGGTCAGGCGCTTTTCGCGGCAGAGATGAATTCTTTGAGCTTTTCATAGTCTTTGATCCCGGGCCGAGCTTCGACTCCGGTGCACACATCCACGCCGTAGGGCAGGATCAGACGAATCGCTTCGGCGACGTTGCGGGCATCCAGCCCGCCGGCGAGAATCAGCCGCTCGCCGTTCAATCCCTCCAGCCAATTCCACGGAAACGCCGCTCCCGAGCCGCCATAGCCAGGCGCCCAGGAATCGAGCAGGTAAAAATCGGCGGGAAATCTTTCGATCCCCGACAAAGATTCCCGATCGCGAATGCGAAAGGCTTTGATTATTTTAAGTTTCCATCCGCCGCAGTAGGCCGCGCTCTCCTCACCGTGGAACTGAAGCCCCGAGAAAGCCTGCCGGCCATTCGCCAGCAGGCCGTAGCCGAGAACTTCGCGCACTTTTTCTTTCGGCTCGTTGACGAACAGAGCGACATTGTCGATTCCCGACGGCAGCTCGCTTAAAATCGTCCGCGCTTTTTCCGGCGCAACGTAGCGCGGGCTCGGCGGGTAAAAATTGAACCCGAGCAGATCGGCCCCCAGCTCCACCGCCTTCAGCGCGTCTTGAATATTCGTAATCCCGCAAACTTTGACTTTAACCATATTCGCGTTCGTGGCGCGTGTCCGTGATCGTGACCCCGCAGCTTACGAGCACGATTCACCATTCGACAAGCTCATGGCCCTGAGCAAGGTCGAAGGGCGAGCACGATCACGCCAGCAGCTCCCTCAACTTCTCCCCCGGCCTGGGCGCGCGCATGAGCGCCTCGCCGATCAGAAAGGCGTGGACCCCCAGGCGCTCGAACTTTTCGATCCGCTCCGGGCTGTCGATGCCGCTTTCGCAGACCACCAGGATTCCCGGCGGCACCAGAGGTAACAGCCGCTCGGTGGTCTCCAGCCTGACTTCAAAGCTCTTGAGGTCCCGGTTGTTGATCCCGATCAGTTTTGCCCCAGTTTTAAGCGCGGCTTGTAACTCTTCCTCCGTGTGGACTTCCACCAGCGCGTCCAACGAGAGCGACCCGGCCAACGCCAGGAGTTCTTGAAGCCGGCTCAAATCGAGCAGCGCAACGATCAGCAAAACGGCATCCGCGCCGAAGCTCCGCGCCTCGAAGAGCTGATATTCGTCGAGGACAAAATCCTTCCGCAGCAGGGGAAGACTCACTTCTTTCTTGATCCGCTCGAGATAATCGAGACTGCCCTGGAAAAAGCGCTCTTCCGTCAGCACCGACAGGGCGCTCGCCCCGGCGGCGGCAAACTCCCGCGCCAGTTGGACGGCGTCGAAGTCCTGCCGAATAAGCCCTTGCGACGGCGAGGCGCGCTTGACTTCGGCCACAATATGACGGCGACGACGCGACCCTCCCGCCAGGCTGGCCGCGAAGCCGCGCGTCGGCAGAGCGAACAGAGGCCGCTCCCTGAGCGCCGCTGCCGGCACTCGGACGCGCCTCGACTTCACTTCCTCCCGCACGTGCTCGGCTATGGTTTCAAGAAACATAAAAAAGCCTTCAGCCGTCAGCGATTAGCTGTCAGCTTCGAGAACCTCGGACTCGCTCAGGGCTGAAGGCTGATTGCTTCTCAGCTAATTTGAATTGGTCATCTCGACCAACTGCTCCAGCTTTTTTCGGGCCTTGCCGGAATCGATCGACTCGGCGGCCAGTGGAATGGCTTGAACGATGGAGTCGGCCACGCCGCTCACGTAAAGCGCCGCGCCGCTGTTGAAGAGCACCATATCGCGCTTCGGCCCCTTGTCCCCTTGCAGCACGGCGCGGACGATCTGAGCGCATTCTTCCGGCGTCCCTCCCCGCACCTCTTCCAGGCGGCAGCGCTTGAGACCCACCTCCTCCGGCGCAATCGTATAGTCGCGCACCTGGCCGTCGCGCAGCTCCGCGACGCGGGTCGGACCGCTGAGCGAGATTTCGTCCATCCCTTCCATCCCATGCACCGCCAGCGCTCTCACCGAGCCCAGATTCTTCAACACCTGAGCGACCAGCGTGGTAAGCGCCCCGTCGTAGATGCCGACGAGTTGATGCGTGGCGAGCGCGGGATTGGTGAGCGGACCAAGAAGATTGAATATCGTCCGTATCCCGATCTCGCGGCGCGGCTGGACGGCGTATTTCATCGCCTCGTGCAAAAGCGGCGCAAAGAGAAAACCGATGCCGATCTTCTCCAGACATTCTTCCACTTTCTCCCTGGGAGCGTCCACCTTGACTCCCAAAGCGGCCAACACATCGGCGCTGCCGGAGCGGCTGGAGACGGAGCGGTTGCCGTGCTTGGCCACCGCCACCCCCGCGCCGGCGACGACGAAGGCGGACGTGGTCGAGACGTTGAACGTCCCCTTCTGATCTCCGCCCGTGCCGCAGGTGTCGAGCACGCGCTCGGCTTTCACCTTGATGTGGTGGGCCTTTTCCCGCATCACCCGCGCGGCGCCCGTGATCTCCTGGACTTTTTCGCCTTTCATGCGCAGCGCCGTCAGAAACGCGGCGATCTGCAGCGGAGTGGCTTCTCCGGTCATGATCTGGTTCATGACGGAAACCATCTCCTCTTCCGTCAGGTCGATTCGTTCAACCAGCTTCGCAATAGCTTCTTTGATGTCCATCTCCGCACCCGATTTTGGATTTTAGATTTTGGATTTTAGATTGAATCGAAAATCGGCAATCAAAAATCTAAAATAGCTCTCACCGGCTGACCGTCACGGTCTTAGTGAGGTTCTCCTTGGTCTGCAACTCCTCTTGCGCCTTTTTCGCCTCGTCGCGGGTGGCAAAGCGCCCCACGCGCACGCGATGCCAGGTGCGGCCTTTGATGTTGCTCACAACCATGTAGGCGTCGTAGCCCTTTTCTTTCAGCCGCTCGACCAATCTCTGCGCGCTCTTCTCTTCGGGATAAGCGTTGACCTGCACGGTCCAGCCGCCCTCCCGCGGCAGAGCCTCCGTCCTTTTCGTCTCCGCGGCGGACGAGGCCGTTTCAGCGCTCCCCGCCTCCGGCGCCGTGCCCGGCGCGGGCAGGGCTTCCTCTGCCGCCGGCTTGGTCTCTTTCACCGCCGGTTTTGCTTCCTTCGTCGCCAGCCTGGCTTCCCTTGCCGCCAGTTTTGCTTCCCTCGCCGCCTTCGCTTCCTTCGCCAGCGCCTTCGCCGATTTTTCCGCCGCTTTCACCTCTTTGGCCGGCGGCGGGGCGGGGGAGGGCTTGCCCAGCGTATCGTAAAAAGTCAGATCGTCTTTAGCCGGCGCACTCTTCGAACCCGTCGACCCCGGCGGCAGCGGGAGCTTGACCAACGGCTCTTCTCTCTGCAGCACCTTTCTCTCTTCGATCCCCTGGCCGATGACTATGCCCAGAACAAACGCGGCCACGCAGGTGATCGTGAAGGCCACTGTAAGAACGATCACCTGGACGCGGCTCAAAAAATATTGGCCGTTGCTTTTACGATTGTCCGCCATAGAATTCACCCCCGAACGGTTCGCAATCCTATCAGTTTGTCCGTCCGCTGCAAATCACATTCTGCCTTAATTTTCCTCGGGCCGCGAGGCCATCTTGAGCGGCGCGGTCACGCCCAGCAGCTCCAACCCTCGGTGAATCACCCTTTGCGCGCTCTGCGCCAGCACGAGCCTGGCCCGGGTGAGGGCCGGGTCGTCCGAGATCACGCGGCACCGATTGTAGTACCGATGAAATTCCCCCGCCAGCTCAAGCAGGTAGAAAACCAGCCGATGGGGCTCGAGATCCTTGACGCTCTCTTCAATCACTTCGCCGAACTGAATCACCCTCTTGATCAACTCGATCTCCTCCGGTTGAGCCAGACACTCGAGTCGCGCGTCCTTTAGCGCCGCGCCGTCCACCGCCACGCCGGCCTGCCGCGCCTGCTCGAAGATGCTGGCGACGCGGGCATGCGCGTACTGGACGTAGAAAACCGGATTCTCGGTCGATTCTTTTTTCGCCAATTCCAGATCGAAGTCAAGATGGCTGTCGGACTTGCGCATCAAAAAAAAGAATCGGGCCGCGTCTTTGCCGACCTCCTCCAACACCTCGCGCAGCGTGATGAATTCTCCGTAGCGCTTGCCCATTCTCACCGGCTCGCCGCCGCGCGTGAGATGCACCATCTGCACCAGCACGACCTGGAGCATCGCGGCATCGTAGCCCAGCGCGCCGATAGCGGCCTTGAGCCTGCCGACATAGCCGTGATGATCCGCGCCCCAGACGTTGATCAGCCGCTTGAAACCGCGCTCGATTTTGTTCCGATGATAAGCGATGTCGCTCGCAAAGTAAGTCAGATCGCCGTCGCTTTTGACCACCGTGCGATCTTTGTCGTCGCCGAAGCCGGTGGACCGAAACCACAAAGCGCCATCCTGCTTGTAGAGCATGTCCCGTTTGCGCAACTCCGCGAAAGCGCTCTCCACCTCTCCGCGCGCTCTCATCTCCTTCTCGCTGGCGAAGGAGTCGAAATCGACACGGAACTCGGCGAGATCGCCGCGAATCCCGTCCATCAGCTTCTCGGCGCCGTAGCGGCTGAGAAAAGCGACCGCGGCTTCCCGGCCGTCGGCGCGGAATTTGTCGCCCAGATCACGCCTGACCTCCGCGGCCAGCTCCTTGACGTAATCCCCCGCGTAGCCGTCTTCGGGAAAGTCGATTTTCTCCCCGTAAAGCTCCAGATAACGGAGGTAAAGCGACAAGCCGAGCTTTTCGATCTGATTGCCGGCGTCGTTGACGTAGTATTCCCGCTGCACGTCGAACCCGGCCGCTTGCAGGAGCCGGGCCAGCACGTCGCCCAGCACCGCCACGCGGCCGTGTCCCACGTGCAAGGGCCCGGTCGGATTGACACTGGCGAACTCCACCTGCACTTTCTCGCCCCGCCCCAGGTTCGGGACGAGATCTTCCCGGGCGATAAATTCTCCGAGCCGCTGGTGAAGAAATTTCGGCGCAAAGGAGAAATTGAGAAAGCCCGGCCCGGCAATCTCCACCCGCCCCAGGATGCCCTCCGGGTCCTCCAGGTTTTTGACGATCGCCTCGGCCACCTGCCGGGGCGGCTTTCTTTGCTCCTTGGCCAAGACCAGCGCCACGTTCGAGGCCAGATCGCCGAATTCCTTCTGCTTCGGCGGCTCAAGAAGCAAAGGGGGGAGATCTGTCAGAGTCAGCTCTCCCCCCTTTGCCGTTTTTTCGATAGCCCGGGTCAAAAGGTCTCTAAGGTGACTCTTCATCTCTCCCTTCGTGGTGAGCTTTGTCGAACCATGTTTTCATTCCACGCCTCTCTTGGTGGCCGCGCCACCAGACGAGGCGAATCCTGTCTGTCTCGTTTCCCATCTTGAATGTCCAAAGTAGCCAGAAGATTGATTATTTTATAGGTTTTTCACCCCGTAAAGTCAAACAAGGGCAGGCACCGGCAGAAACCGCGCTTGACCTGACCCAGCCGCTTGCAGTATGAGGCCAAACAAGGCCTCAATTCTATCGCTAGGAAAGCGCCTATGCGAAAGCCAACCGAATCCAGTTTTTCTTCCGCAGGGCCGGTGCGATCCTGCTTAGGATAGCAATAGTTATGCGGGCATTTCACGGTAAACGCTACGTGACGTGACGAGAAAGGTGGCTGAAGTGAGCGACCAGGTGAACATGTACGGTGAATGGCTCAAGGCCGAGATCAAAGTGTCCGAGGCCTACCACAACCACAAGGAAACCGTCGTGAAGCTGAAAATGAAGAACGCGGAACTGATCGTTAAGTATGATTTCGGTACTTTTCCGGAAACGTGGACAGTCAGCACGAAGAGTTCGACCGCGCACGTTGGTCCAACTCTAGGCCTCTTCAACCGGAAGACGGACGTTCGGCTAAGGACGGTAAGCGGGTTCGAACCTGGGTGGGTGTATCCGCCCTATTGTGAGAGTCAGACTCGTTTCTCTTGCGAGCTTCAGGATGAGTGGGACCTCGCTGCATTCATCAGACTTGTTTTAAACGAGGATTCCTAACATGACAGCGACGACCGAGCCTAGCCACTCTCGCTCTGCTGAACTGAGAATTTCCCGCCGACCCAGCGCGCCAGGAGACTGATCGCCAGCAGGACCACGACGAGACTCATTCCCAACGCCGACAGTTCCGGATACTGTCCGGCGTCCCATAGCTCGAAGATCACGACCGATATCACCTCGGTGCCGCTGCGGTAAAGCATGATCGAGGTCGAAAGCTCGCGGAACGAGTGGGTGATGACGTAGATCCAGCCGGCGACGAAGCCGGGGAGAAGCAGCGGCAGCAGCACGCGCCGGAAGGTGTAGAGCCACGAAGCCCCGCTCATCTCGGACGCCTCCTCCAGCTCTTTTTGAATCTGATGCATCGACGACGAGCA
>MGSS01000049.1 GCA_001798595.1 Deltaproteobacteria bacterium RIFCSPLOWO2_12_FULL_60_19
CCTAGAATCAAAAGGACCGTCACTATGAGCGAAAAATTGAAATACCTGAGCAGGGACTACCGGTTGGTTCACGAACTTTCACAGGCCTATTCAGAAGAGGGCATAGATCCACAGACGATTCAAAAATATCATAGTGCGCGTTCTCGATTAGACTCCATGCTGAGTCATCGACAGTCCCTGCTCAGGTATTTCAATTTTTCGCTCATAGTGACGGTCCTTTTGATTCTAGGGTCCGTTGCGGTTCTAACCTACGCTCCTCTTCTGGAAGTGGCCGGTTATGGCACGCCGGTCATATTCGTAATTGGTAGCGCCTGGTTTGCCGTGTGCTTGTACAGCTTTATGGCGGTTTTGTGGAAAGCATTGGAGGCATAACCTATTCACAGGAGGAAAAACTGATGAGGGAGCCAACAATACATAGTTTGATGCACAGACTGGACCGTCTTGAGCGCGCAAATCGCCGCTTCAAATTAGTTGGGTTCGGCGTAGTCATTTTAATCGCTACTACGATGCTGATGGGGCAAGCTAAACCAAGCAATTTCGCCCCGGTGGTTGACGCGCGGGAATTTCTTCTTCGAGATCAGAGCGGAAGAATCCGCGTGAGGCTTGGTATGGGGGATGTTCTTCGAGCGGCCAAAGGTAAGGTCGAGTTTTGGCCGGGGAGGGACCAAACTGATAATGCATCCATACAGCTTTTTGACAAAGAAGGAGCGCCTCGGGTCGCTATTGACCTTCTTGAGAATACGCCAGCTCTATATCTAAAAGGCCGTGACGGAATCGCTCGCGCTTGGTTGGAAGTTTCCGGAGATTCCCCGCGATTAGTTTTCCGCGACGCTCAGCAAAACCAGCGCGTTGTTCTAGGAAGTTTTACGCTATACTCAAAGACCAAAGATGGATCGCAGTACGTTGACTTAAAGGGAGAAGGTGAATACCGAGCAACGTCGTCTCTAGTGTTAGCCGGAGAAGACGGGAAGGTCCTATGGAAAATACCGTAACACTGACGTTGGGAATGTTCCTGGTCAGGTTCGTATAGATGATCGATGAGGCCTTTGATTAAGGGAGCTGTAGGGCAAGATTGTGTTTCACGGATTGACAAATGAATTTCTCTACGCTGCTTACCGTTTGACGTGTGAGTTCGAACACGCTAACAAACATAGGATAGCCCTGTGCGGCACAGGATTCTTCGTCAAGAACACGGACGGCCAGCTGTGTTTGATAACGAATCGCCACATGATCGAGCCGAATTACAAACGCAGTGACGCGGAGTATGCTGGCTACTCCTTTCGGAGAATGGAGGTAACGGGCAAGAAAAGAGATCCCGCGTCCGATCTTCCTGTGGCGGATCAGCAGTTTGAATTTGTTGGCTTTCGAACTTGGTTGTCGGACACCTACGAGAACGATGTTGTGTGCCTCAATGACTTCCTCGTCGCGGAGAAACGAGGCAGTACTTCGAGCGCTATCGATTACCACATTCCGTATGACCTGTTAGCGACAGACAAACAGTACAGCCAGAAACTGCCCTGATGATTGGAATTAACGCTGGCCACCTTCCCGCAGCGAGTGGCGAGCACTCCGGGATTTCCTATTTATACAAGTCCTATATCATTCTCGATGTTCTCAAGAAGGCAGCTTCCTAGAGGCCTAGCGAGATTTCCGGGGCAGGCTTGTATAGATGAACAAAGAATTGATTCAACGTTGAGAGGCTCAACGATAACGCCTTGATTCACTGATGCAAGCCTGAGCCTTCTCCTCCTCCTGGCTCACACTATACGCTGAAGTAGGCCTGGCTTTCGCAGCGAGTTGGAGAGCAAAGCTTTTCATGCATAGTCAATCAAACATCGCCGCTTCCGAGTCCATTCCGTGGCACTGTTGTGTCTGCTCCCAGCAGTTTGCTACGCGCAGCGGAGGTCTCTGTGCTCGCTGTAAGAAACCTGCGTGTTTCCGACACTTAAAAGCCTTGAGCGTTACGACGGCAGACGGCAGTTCAAAGACACATGAAAACGTTTGCACCAGGTGCATTCGGCCTGATGACCCAAAACCGTCGCTGCTTAGAAGTCACTGGTGGAAGGCGTTCAGGTAAGCCGGATAGGGTCTTTTCAAGCGTAGGAGAAAGGCGTAAGATTGGTTTCGCAAGGAAAGGGCTATGAAGTTCCGAGTTGAAATTGAACGGGAGGAAGACGGTCGCTGGATTGCAGAGATCGTCGACCTGCCTGGAGTTCTCGCTTACGGAAACAGCCCGGAGCAAGCCCAGGCAAAGGTTCAAGCTCTTGCCCTTCGCGTCGTCGCAGAACGTTTGTCCTGATCTCTTTGGTCTCTCCTTCGCACTCGGCTAAAGCCCTCACGGCTTCCATTCCTTCAGCACTTCACGCAGCAGCGTCATGTCCGCCACGCGGGAGACGGGGATCTCGCCTGGCGGGCGGGCTCTGCTGGTTTCGATCACGGCTCTGAAGCTCTCGTCGGGCGCGAGCCCTTTCGGGGGTATGCTTCGGACCAGCATGTCGTAGGAGAGTTCGGCGGCCTCGCGGTCGAACTTGTACCAGGCCATCGCCTTCTGAATCGATTCCTCTTTGTGGCCCTGCAAATAGTCCTGCGATCGAAGCATGGCTCTCAGCAGGCGCTTGATCTGATCGGGCCTGTCTTTGATTCTTTTCTCCGATGCTCCCAGCCCATTGGTCACCGGCTGCATGTAGTCGCCGGCCATCGCCAGCCGGTTGAATCCCTGGCGCTCCGCTCTGAGATTGAACGGCGCGGTCAGCATCGTCGCCGAGATCGATCCGGCTATGAGCGCCCCAAGCCGATTCGCGGTGCCGCCGAGCGCCAATATCGTAACGTCTTTTTCCGGGCTGAGCCCGCCCGCGGCGATGACTCTTCTCGCCAGCGCGTCGTCGATCGCGCCATGCGACCCGACGCCCACCGGCTTGCCTTTAAGATCCTTGACCGACTTGATCTCCGGCCTGCCGACGAAGACGAACATCGGCCGGTTGACGTTCACGAAGACGACCTTGACCGGCGATCCGGATACCGCCTGGCCGATCAGCTGCCCGATCATCGTGGTGTAGTCGAGGTCGCCGGTGGCCAGCGCGAGCCCGGACAGCGCGGAAGTCATCATGACCGGCTCTACATTCAGTTGCTCGTTTCGGAAGTAGCCAAGCTCCCGGGCCAGCATGAGAGAAAAGATCGGCATCCCCGGATTCGAGTAGGCGACCTTAACGGTTTCAGGCTTTAATGGCTGGGAAAATGCGGGATCAGCGATGCTCGCGAGAAAGATGAGTAGGAAGGGGAGAACCACGCGCTGGCGTGATAGAGGCATGGCAGCCTTGATGCTACGATGCTTTCAGCGGCGCGACGAATTGATCGGGCGTGATCGTAGGGGCGATGCGCGAGACCTTCGCTAGAATCTTTTCTTTCTCGGCGGCGCTCTTGACCTTGGCGTAGCGCGCGCGGAGCTTTTTCAATTGGGCGCGCCGCACGCGGCGGGAATGGATTTCATTTTTACGGATCGGACGAGTCATTTTATCACCTCGGTGTTAAAGAAATTTCTTTAAGTCTGGTTCGTTGAAGCCGAGCAGCTTCTTGTCGCCTTTGATGATGACCGGCCGCCTGAGCAGATTCTGGTCTTTCAGGATGAGTTGAATCGCTTCTTCTTTCGACGGCGGCTTCAATTTCATATTGCGCTCGCGGTAAAGCGCGCTGCCCCTCTACTTGCCAGGCGTCTCTTTGAGCATCGGCGCCAGGTCGCCGCGCTCGTGCAGCTCGTGAACGATGTCGCAGCCGCCGACGAACTTGCCGTTGATATACACCTGCGGAATGGTCGGCCAGTTCGAGTATCGCTTGATCCCGTCGCGCACGGCGGGGTCGGCCAGCACGTCCACGGTGTCGAATGGGACGCCGTAGGATTGCAGGATCTCCACGGTATGCGCGGAGAAGCCGCACTGAGGCGCGCTCGGATTCCCCTTCATGTAGAGAAGCACCTTGCTCTGCTTTACCTTCTCGTCGATCTTCGCCAAAACGTCTTCCGCCATATCGAACCTCCTTGAGTTAACCTAACTTCCTAACCGTTCCCATTGTTCCGGCGTGTAGGTCTTAAGCCCCAGCGCGTGAATGCGTTGGGTGTCCAGGGCCTCTTTCAGGGCCTCGTTAACCATCCGCTGTTGTTCCACCAGACTCTTTCCCTCAAACTGCGACGACACGATGATGACCTGCCAATGGTCTCCGCCGCCGGTCAGGTCGCGCGCGTTGACGTTGCAGCCGGGCAGGGCCTTCTCCAACGTCGAGGTGATTTCGTCGGGGGTAATCACGCTGGAAAGAGAATAGCCGCTCCGGCGGTCCGTTTCAAGGCTCTGCAGGCCGCTGAAGAAGGCTCATCTGCCCTTCGAGTGCCTCAGGGTGGTGAGCTTAGTCGAACCACCGTCAGCCCGCCTGCGAATCTCTCTCCGGGCCGATGCGATACGTCATCGGTACGCTGCCCGCAAAAACTGAGAGTATCTCTGGACTCCGCTTGCATCTCCTCGTCCCACGCATCGGCCCTTCGAGAGACCCCCAGGCGGGCGGTAGTGATAGTTGCGCTCAATCGCCTTTGAGGTCGGGGGATCGAGTAAGATCAGGCGGGCGCCAGCCGCCGCTCCAGATGCCTTGCATACCGCGACATTCCATAGGCGCAGAGCCAATAGACGACGGCGATGAAGAGATACAACTCGAAAGGGCGAATCTCGCGGTTGTTGACGATCTGCGCCGCCTTGGTGAGATCGACGTAGCCGATGATCGAGGCGAGCGAAGTGTCTTTGAACAAGACGATGAATTGCGTCAGCAGCGCCGGGATCATGTTCCGTAGAGCTTGCGGCAAGATCACATAGCGCATCGTCTGCGGCGAGCTAAGCCCCGCTGAAGTCGTCGCCTCGACCTGGCCGCGCGGGACGGATTGAATGCCGGCCCTGACAATCTCGCCGATATACGCCGCTTCGAAAACGACGAACGCCATCAGCGCAACGCCGTATTCAGGCAGCGCAGTACGCAGCAAAACCGGCAAGATGAACCAGAACCAGAAGATCACCATCACAAGCGGAACCCCGCGAAAAAACTCGACATAAATCGTTGCTGGAACGCGTAGCCAGCGAGAGCGCGCAAGGCGCGCCAGCCCGACAAAGATTCCCAGGACAAAGCCCAGCAGCATCGCCGGAAGGGCGAGTCTCAGCGTGCCGCCGACGAAGCCGCCGATCCCCAGCAGCCCCTGCAAAAAGAGAAAATCCAAGTTCCGATAGATGACGGTGAAGTCCATGCGCAACCTACTGCTGTCCCACGCTCCCCACTCTCGCGATCATCCCCGGTATCGCGAAGCGACGTTCCACGCGGGCCATGACAAAGGCGATGCTCACGCAGAGGGCCAGATAGATGACGGTCCCCCCCGCGAGCGCCTCAAAGGCTTTCGCCGTGTAAGTTTCTATCTGGCGTGTCTGGAAGGTCAGCTCGGCGACGCCGATGGTAAGCGCGACGGAGGAATTCTTGAGCAGGTTTAAAGACTCGTTGGTCGCCGGCGGGATGATCAGGCGCAGCGCGACGGGAATGATAATGAGCCGGTACACCTGAGCCGTGCTGAGGCCCGTGGAGATCCCGGCCTCGAACTGCGTCCTGGGTATCGACTGGATGCCGGCGCGGATCACCTCGGAGAAGCGCGCGCCATGATAAACTCCGAGCGCCAGCGTGCCCGCCCAAAATTCGGCGCCGTGGTTAAACAGCCATTCGCGCGTCGCTTCGGGCAGGAGCGGAGGCGCGGCGAAGTACCAGAAAAACATCCAGACCAGCAGCGGCACGTTGCGGAAAAATTCGACGTAAGCCGTCGCGACCGCGCGCAGCGGCGCGAGCGGCACGGTGCGAAGCGCGCCGGACAAAATCCCCAGAGCGACCGCCAGCAGCCACGCCAGCAGGGAAATCTCCAGCGTCGTAACGATGCCTTGCAGCAGCCACTGGCCGGATTGGCCGCTCCAGAGGACGGACCAGTTGAATTGGTAGTTCATAAAAACGTGGCTCGTGCTCGTGGCTCGTGTCCGGAAGTCCTCAGTGACGAACACGAACACGAATCACGAACACGGTCATCACTTCGGCACCGCCTGATAGATCATGAACTTCTTGATCTCCGGCGACATCGGGTAGGGCAGCTCGCCCTTCGAGCCGAACCACTTCTCGTAAAGCTCGAAAAACTTTCCCGATTCGATCCCATCCATGAGGCCGTTGTTGACGGCGTTGCGGAAGTCCGTGTCGCCCTTTCTCATCGCCATCCCGTAAGGCTCGTAGGAATAGAAGTCGCCGACGATCACCCAGTTGGTGGGATTGGGCGCCTTGGCCTTCAACCCTGCAAGCTGGATTCCGTCGTTGGTGTAGGCTTCCACCTGCCCCTGCGCCAAAGCCTGAAACGCAGCGGGCTGATCCGGAAACTCGCGGAGCTGGGCCGTCGGCACGCGCTCGCGGATGATCCTGGCGTTGGTCGAGCCTTGCTGGGCGGCGACGCGCTTGCCCGCGATCTCTTTAAGCCCCTTGATCGCACTGCCCTTCTTCACGAGGAACTGAGCGCCCGTGACAAAAAAAGTGAGGCTGAAATCGACGCTGTCGCGGCGCGGCCGGGTGTCCGTCATGGTTTCGGCGATCAGATCCACGGCGTTCGAGGTCAGCAGCGGAATCCGAGTCTGCGGCGCGGATTCCTTCTTCTCAAGTTTTACCGGCTTGCCGGTCTTTTGCGCGACGGACGGCAAAACGAGCTGCTCGACCAGATCGATGGAAAAACCCACCCACTGATTATCCTTGTTGACGTAGGCGAAGGGGGGAGAGCCGGTGCGCGTGCCGATGACCAGTGTGCCGGTGCGGGCGAGTTTTTCCAGCGTCGTT
>MGSS01000050.1 GCA_001798595.1 Deltaproteobacteria bacterium RIFCSPLOWO2_12_FULL_60_19
TGGCGCCGGGGGATGTGGTGCGCGTGGAGCGGCTGGACGGGCAGGTGGGCGACCGGATTTCGCTCGGCGACGTTTTGCTGGTCGGCGGCAACGGCGAGCTTAAAATCGGCACGCCGATGGTGGCCGGCGTCAAGGTTACGGCGGAGATCGTGGACCAGGGGCTGGCGAAGAAGATCCTGGTCTTCAAAAAAAAGCGGCGGAAGGGCTACAGCCGTTTGCGGGGCCATCGGCAGAGGCTGACCACCGTAAAAATCGTGGAGATACAGGGCTAACCGGAGGATTTGGGCTATGGCGCATAAAAAGGCGGGCGGCAGTTCGCGCAATGGAAGAGACAGTCAGGGGCAGAGGCGCGGCGTTAAGGTTTTCGGCGGCGAGAAGGTGCGGGCCGGGAACATCTTGATCCGCCAGCTCGGGACGCGCATCCACCCGGGGAAGAACGTCGGCATGGGTCGGGACTATACCATCTTCGCCAAGATCGATGGGGTGGTTTTGTACGACCGCCTGGATAAAGAGCGAAAGCGGGTGAGCGTGCTGCCGGCGTGAACGCTGCGGCGATAAGAAGAAAAAGCCCCTTTTGGGGCTTTTTTTTTGCCCATTGTAGGAACGGTTTGTGGTAATCTTTAACATGGACTACTCATAGTCCTCCGGGGCAGGCCCTTCCGGGCGACGGCAATAGATTTCTGCCATGAGGCAACCTTCGCGTTCGGTGCCGTCGCCCTTCACGGCCTGCCCCCTCGGACTTCAGCCTTGTGGTCTATAGTCGGTGGTTGTTCTGGGTCATGCAGTTCATCGATGAAGTAAGAATCAGCGTCGAGGCCGGTGACGGCGGGCGGGGGTGTATGAGCTTCCGGCGGGAGAAGTATGTGCCGCGCGGCGGGCCGGACGGAGGCGACGGCGGCCCTGGAGGGGATGTGGTCATGGTTGCGGACCCCCAGCTCACGACGCTCCTCGACCTGCGCTATCAGAGGCTCTATCGCGCCGGCAGGGGGGTGCATGGCAAAGGAAAGGACCAGCACGGCCGGAGGGGCGAAGATAAAGTGATCGCCGTGCCGGTCGGGACGATCGTTCGCGACGCCACAAATGGCGAAACTCTCGCCGACTTATACACTCCAGGCGAGCGCGTGGTGGTTGCGAAAGGGGGAAGAGGAGGCAGGGGAAACGCGCGCTTTGTCTCCTCGACCAACCGCAGCCCGCGCAAGGTCCAGCCCGGCCTGCCGGGCGAGGAGAAAGAGCTCGACATCGAGTTGAGGCTGCTGGCGGATGTCGGCATTATAGGCCTGCCCAACGTCGGCAAATCGACGCTCATTGCAGCCATTTCCGCCGCGCGCCCGAAGATCGCCGACTACCCGTTCACCACGCTCGTGCCGAACTTAGGCGTTGTCAGCTACGGCGAGGGGCACAGCTTCGTCGTGGCGGATATCCCGGGGTTGATCGAAGGGGCGCATCGCGGGGAAGGGTTGGGGCATAAATTTCTCAGGCACGTGAGCCGGACGAGCGTGCTTATCCACTTGCTCGATGCCTCGCGTGTATCAGAAGAAGAGCCGCTTGCCGACTGGCGCGCAATCAACGCCGAGCTGGAGCTGTTCGACCCGGCGCTGGCGGCAAAACCGCAGATCGTCGTGGCAAACAAGGTCGACGTGACCGAGGGGCGGGCGAACGCCGGCTGTTTACAACAGCAGTTTGCCTCGAAGGGCATTCCCTTTTGCGCCATCTCGGCGGTGACGGGCGAGGGGCTGCTCGAACTCAAGAGGCTGATCGGTGTCAAGTTAAACGAGGCCAAAACCGACAAGGGCGAGGATCGTGTCGCAGCGGGAGTTTAAGAAGAGAATCTTGGGCGGCGTGCGCCGCGTGGTGGTCAAGATCGGCAGTCAGATCCTCTCTTCGCCGGAGGGCATAGAGGAAGGCAGGATCAAGGGACTCGTGCGCGATCTCGCCCTACTGCACGACCAGGGCAAAGAGCTTGTCGTCGTCAGCTCCGGCGCCGTCGCCTCGGGCATGACGCGGCTCGGGCGTAAAGAGCGGCCCAGGACGATTCCGGAAAAACAGGCGCTGGCGGCGGTGGGGCAGATCAAGCTGATGGCGATTTACGAGAGGTGTTTTTCCCGCTTCGATAAGAACGTGGCCCAGGTGCTGCTCACCCACGAGGACCTCGCCAATCGCGCCCGCTATCTCAACGCCAAGCACACGCTGCAAACGTTGCTCGATCTCAAGATCATTCCCGTCGTCAACGAAAACGACACCGTGGCCGTCGAGGAGATGAAATTCGGCGACAACGATCATCTCTCGTCGCTCGTAGCGACGCTGCTCGAAGCCGACCTGCTGGTGATTCTCAGCGACGTCGCCGGAGTCTATGACCGTGACCCCAGGCTCCACGGCGACGCGGAGTTGCTCTCCGTCATCGAGCATATTAAGACAGCCAAAACAAAACTCGGCGGAAAGAGCCAGAGCGCGTATGGCACCGGCGGGATCGCAACCAAGATCGACGCGGCGGAGAAAGCGGCCACCGCCGGCATTCCAACCATGATCGCCAGCGGCCTCGAAAGCGGCATCCTGCACAGAATCTTCGATCCGCAAGAGGAAACTGGCACCTGCGTCATCCCGGAAGAGAATCGCCTGGCGAACCGCAAACACTGGATCGCCTTCAATCTGAAACCGGCGGGCGACGTCGTCGTCGATCAGGGCGCGTATGAGGCGGTGGCGCACAAGGGGAAAAGCCTGCTGCCTTCGGGCTTGAAAGAGGTGCGCGGCGCGTTCGGCGCCGGCGCGTGCGTGCGTTGTCTCGACGGCGATGGAAAAGAATTCGCGCGCGGCCTGGTCAACTACAGCGCGCAGGAGCTCGACCAGATCAAAGGTTTGCACACGAGCAAGATCGAAAAAGTTCTGGGTTACAAAGCGTACGACGAGGTCATACACCGGGACGATCTGGTGGTGCTATAAGGCGATTGTAGGGGCGACCGACCGGTCGCCCCTACTCGAATCCGACTCTATGAAACTCGGTCTATTCGGCGGGACCTTCGATCCCATCCACTGGGGCCACCTGCGCAGCGCCGAGGAGGTGCGCGAGGCTTTCGGGCTCGACTGGCTGCTGTTCATTCCGGCCTCCATGCCGCCGCACAAGGCCAAAGGCGCGGCGACCCCGGCGCGAGACCGCCTCAAAATGGTTCGCCTGGCGATCGCGAAAAATCCCGGCCTTGCGGCGTCGAGCGTGGAGATTGACCGCCCCGGAAAATCCTACTCCATCGATACGCTGCGCTATTTTGCCGGGCGGCAAAAAAAGGGCGACGCGCTCTACTTCATTCTCGGCCGCGACGCTTTTGAGGACATCGGTTCGTGGAAAGAGTTCCGGAAAATCTTTCCGTTGTGCCATCTGATCGTCACCTCGCGGCCGGGTTGCGGCGCCGCGCTCGCGCTTCGCGATATTCCAATTGCGGCTCGAAAACTGTTTTGTTATGATCCAACAACAAAATCGTTTCGCTACAAAAGCGGCACCTATTTGCACACTATCAAATTGACGGATATCGCCATCTCCGCCTCAGAAATCCGGGCGCGCGTGAAGAACGGAAAGTCGATCCGCTATCTGGTCCCGGCGGAGGTGGAAGCCTACATCAGGCGAAAAGGGCTGTATCGCGGCGCGGGAGGGGCGTAAACGAGCTTGGTGGAACTAGACTCCTGGAAAAGGGCTTTGCTCCTGACACGGTCCGCGCTGGAGAAAAAGGCCTACGATCTGGTCCTGATGGAGGTGCGCGAGCTCACCTCCGTCGCCGATTATTTCATTATCTGCTCCGGCCGCTCGGACAGGCAAGTGCAAAGTATCGCGCAGGGGATTGAGGAGGGTCTCCGTAGCGTGGGCATCCGACCCCATTCGGTCGAGGGCGCCGGCCGAGGGCAGTGGGTGTTGATGGACTTTTCGGATGTGATTGTCCACATCTTCTATCAGCCGGTGCGCGAATTTTACGATCTCGAAGGGCTTTGGGGCGACGCCCCCCGGCCGGAGCTCCCCGAGCCTTACGCGACGCTCGTGCAGAAGTTTCGCATCCGGGGCGAGCAAGAGTCTTAATACGACCGCGTCCGTAGAGCCTACAAAACTTAGAGAGGAACAAACATCGTGTCCGATCGACGTCCGTTGGTTCTGATCGTCATCGACGGTTGGGGAATCAATCCGCGCCGCGAGGGCAATGCCATTATGCAGGCGGCGACTCCGAACATGGATCGGCTCGCTCGGGCCTATCCTTCGACGCAGATCTCCATCTCGGGCCTCGACGTGGGGTTGCCCGACGGGCAGATGGGCAATTCCGAGGTCGGCCACATGCATCTCGGCGCGGGCCGCGTGATCTATCAGGATCTGACGTTGATTCACCGCGCGATCGACGACGGGAGCTTCTTTTCAAATTCGGTCTTTCGCGGCGCATTCAATAGCTTGAAAAAGGCGGGCGGCCGCCTCCATCTCATGGGCCTCCTCGGAGCCGGCGGCGTACACAGCCATCAGCGCCATCTTGAATCGCTGATCGAGCTGGCGAGCAGGGAGAAGGTCGGAGCGGTATTTCTCCATTTATTTTTAGACGGCCGCGACACGCCGCCGACCAGCGCCGAGCGCTTTCTGCGTGAATTGCGCGACAAACTTAACGGCTATCCGGCGGTCAAGATCGCAACCGTGGGCGGCCGATACTACGGCATGGACCGGGACAAGCGCTGGGAACGCACGGAGAAGGCCTACGTCGCCGTTACCGAGGGGGCGGGCGCGCGGGCGCCTTCCGCCGAGGAGGCGATTCAGAAGAGCTGTCAGGGCGGCGTCACGGATGAGTTTGTGCTACCGACCGTGATCGAAGACGCGATGCCGGAAGGGCTGATCCACGACGGCGACGCGGTGATCTTCTTCAACTTCAGGGCGGACCGCGCGCGGCAGATGACGCGCGCGTTGACGCAGAACGATTTCAAAGAGTTTCCCCGCAGGCGGTTGTTGGCGCTCTCCGCATACGTCACTATGACGGAGTACGACAAAAGCTTCGGCCTCCCCGTCGCCTTTCCGCCGAGAACGCTCAGCAATTTCCTCGGCGAGGTCGCCAGCCGTACGGGCATCACACAGCTCAGGATCGCCGAGACGGAAAAATACGCGCACGTCACCTACTTCTTCAACGGCGGCGAAGAGAAGAAATTTCCGCTGGAAGAGCGGATTCTTATCCCCTCGGTCAGGGATGTTCCGACGTATGATTTGAAGCCGGCCATGAGCGCCCGGGAAATTACGCGCGCGCTGGTCGAGCAGATCGAGGCGGAGCGCTATGGCCTGACGGTATTAAATTACGCCAACGTCGATATGGTCGGCCATACGGGAAACTACGCCGCCACAGTTCAGGCGTGCGAAGTCGTGGACGAATGCATCGGCAAAGTGGTCGAAGCGACCTTGCGTCATAACGGACGGGCGGTCATTACGGCGGACCACGGCAACGCCGAGCAGATGATCGACTACGAAACCGGCGCCATTCACACGGCGCATACCTCCAACCCCGTGCCGGTCATTTTGGTCGACGAGGCGCTGAAGTCGCGCCGTCTCGGCGCGGGCAAGGCGATCGACGTCGCGCCGACGATTCTCAAGCTCTTCGGCGTCCCACAGCCGGCCGAGATGACCGGGCGCTCCCTCATTAGGGAATGATGAATTATTAATTTTGAATTTTG
Organism: Deltaproteobacteria bacterium RIFCSPLOWO2_12_FULL_60_19; assembly: GCA_001798595.1. Taxonomy (GTDB): domain Bacteria; phylum Desulfobacterota; class Binatia; order UBA9968; family UBA9968; genus 2-12-FULL-60-19. Next base: position 5,671 of record MGSS01000050.1, read on the forward strand.
AATTGAATTTAAAATTCAACATTCACCATTCAAAATTCAACAACCTGCGCTTCGGCGGGTTGTTGGATTGGCTCTACCCGCCTCGCTGCCGTTTCTGCAGAGAGTCTACCGCCGGCTGGGATCACGACCCTTCGACTCGTGCCCCCGCCATGGCCGGGGGCCACTCGCTCAGGATTCCGCCCGGGGGGCTCCATTATTTTTGCCGGCGTTGCTGGGAGAAGGTCCGCCTGGCGACCCACCCGCTTTGTATTCTCTGCGGCCGGCCTTTCCTGGACATCGGCGGCGGCGATCATCTTTGCGGCGCTTGCATCTCCCGCAAGCCGCGCTTTGCGCGGGCGCGCGCCTGGGCCTGCTATCCCTCCGACGATAGCGACAAACACCCGTTGCGCGAAGTCGTCCAGCGATTCAAATACGGGCGCAAGGTTTCCTTAGGCAAGCCGCTGGGCCGGCTCATGGCGCTCGGCTGCCGCGAGGCATTCGCCGGGAACTTGCCCGATCTTCTGGTTCCCGTGCCGCTCCATCCGAAGCGGCTGCGCTGGCGCGGCTTCAACCAGTCGGTCGTCCTGGCGCGCGAGGTCGGCCGCATCTGGAATCTTCCGATGGATCCGATGATTCTGGTAAGATCAAAGGAGACTTCTCCGCAAACGCAGCTGTCGGAGGAGGATCGGCGAAAAAACGTGCGCGACGCCTTTGTCCTCAATCCCGCGAAATCCGTCGAGGGGAAAACTATTTTGCTCGTGGACGACATCTACACCTCGGGCGCCACGGTGAACGCGTGCAGCCGGGAGCTGCTGCGGGGAGGAGCTAAGGAGGTCCAGGTATTGACGCTGGCGAGGACAGTGTAATCACTAGGGGACGTTCAAGTCGTTCAAATAGTTCAAGTTGTTCCAATGGTCGAAGATTCATGGCGACGGAAGATCAAAAGAGATGGGATGAAAAGCATGCCGGGAAGCGCGGCGATCAACCGTCGTCGTCTTTCTTAGTGGAGATTCTCAGCAGCGCCTCATGGCAGATCGCCCCCGGGCGAGCGCTTGACGTTGCGACGGGCAGAGGCCGCAATGCCTGCTTCCTGGCCGAAAGAGGCTTCTCTGTCGACGCGATGGATATCTCGGAAGTCGCGTTGCAGGAAGCGCGGAAGACGGCGCAAGCCAGAGGTCTGCCTATCAACTTCATCCAGGCGGAGCTGGAGCAGGCCGCGCTTCCCGGCGCCGCTTACGATCTGATCATCAACTTCAACTTTCTCGAGCGCTCGCTTATCCCGAAGATGAAAAACGCGCTCAAGCTCGGCGGCCACGTCATTTTCGAGACCTACCTGGTAGATCAGCGAGTCCTCGGCCACCCGCGCAATGCAGCCTTTCTCCTCGGCCACAATGAGCTGCTGGAGCTGTTCCGCGATTTCCGCGTGCTGTACTACCGTGAAGGAAAGTTTGTGGAGCAGGGAAACGCCGCCTACCGGGCGGGACTGTTTGCGCGGAAGGTAAGGTGAGAATGTCGTCTCTTTCCGGGGATGGCGGAGCCCGTTCGACTTAAGGCAAAAAGAGGATTGTCACTCCCGCGGAAGCGGAGTCCATACCCCTTCTGTGTCTCCCCCTTAGCAAGGGGGAGATTTAGTGGCGGTTCTGGATTCCAGTTTCAGCCTGAGGCTGATCCGTCCGAAGCCCAGTGGCGGATTCACGGGAATGACGTGAGTCGGCCTGTCAGCTGTCCAGCTTGGGCCTGGGTAGGATGGCGTACGGAACGCCTTCCTCGTCGAGCTCCGTGCGCTCTTCGGGAGTCGTGGTGCCGTGGATCGGCTTTGCCTCGCTGCGTTTGCGGAAGATCGCGCGCGCCTCTTCGGCGAAGCGGGGGCCGACGTCCTCGAAATTCTCGCGCACGTGGTGGTTCAGGCGGATTAGGAGTTCGTTCACATCCGCCGGGGTGAGGGCCGGCGTCATGGTTCTTTCTTTTGGCTGAGGCGCGGGCTGCGCTTCCTTTTTCAAATGCACGGCGCAGGCATGGGGAAGCTTCTGGACCTCCGTGCTGCCGCACGTGGGGCAGGAGACAAGTCCCTTAGCGGCCTGCTCCTGGTAGCCTTCGAAGCTCGGAAACCAGCCTTCGAACTTGTGATTCTGCTCGCAAATCAGATCGTAAACAACCATCGCGACTGCCTCTAACTTCAACATTTAAGTACGTTGGGCCTGTTTGTCAACTCCCTGTCCTCGCTGCGCTCGGAATCTCAGATCGCAGATCTCAGATTTCAAATTTGCCGTCCTGAGTTTTAAGGCAAAGGAACTAATGCTACAATTCGCGTTGCGTGACAGACAAACCTACCATCAAAATTATCCGTAAAATCAGCGAAGTGCCGCGCGACGCTTGGGACCGGCTGCTGAATCATGGCTCGCCGTTCTTAAAGTGGGACTGGCTCGATGCATTAGAGCAGACCCGGTGCGTCGGGGAGCCGACCGGCTGGCTGCCGCACCATCTCGTCGTCGAGCGTAGCGGCGAGATCGTCGGCGCCTGCCCCATGTACCTCAAGCTCCACAGCATGGGGGAGTTCGTGTTCGACTACGAGTGGGCGGAGTTCGCCCATCGCCTGGGCATCCAATATTACCCGAAAATGTTAGTCGGGGTGCCGTTTACGCCGGTGACCGGGCCGCGGTTCCTGACGGCTGCTCAAGCGGACAGAAACGGATTGCTCCAGCTCATGGGGCGGGCGCTCGCCCAAGTCGCCAAGGACAACAAGATCTCTTCGATCCACGTCAACTTCTGCCGGGAAGACGAGGCTATGGCCTTGGAGGAGATCGGCTTCGCTCGCCGGATCGGGCTTCAGTTCCAATGGCGCAATTGCGGCTACAATTCGTTTGACGACTATCTGGGCTCTTTCCGCAGCGAGCGCCGGAATAAGATCAAGCGCGAGCGGCGCGAGCTTTTAAGCCAGAGAATAACAATCCGCGCCGTGGGAGGCGAGGAGCTTACCTCCGGACACATGCGCACCATGTTCAAGCTCTACAAGACTCACATTGACGAGCTTTACTACGGCCGCCAGTATCTCACGCCGGAGTTCTTCGAGGAATTGGCGCGCCGGTTCGCGCCGCATGTTTGCCTGATGCTCGCCGAGCGGGATTCGCAGGTGATCGCCGGCACGTTCAACGTCCAGGGAGACTCCGCGCTCTACGGCCGCTACTGGGGCGCGCTCGAAGATCAGCGCTATCTCCACTTCAACGTCTGCTACTACGCCGCCATCGAGCACTGCATCCGCAACGGCCTTGAGCGCTTCGAGGCGGGCGCCGGCGGGAGCTTCAAGCAGTTCCGCGGCCTTGAGCCGCAGCCGACCACCAGCATGCACTACATAATCGACGAGCGCTTCCGGCGCGCCATCGAGAAATACCTCCGCGAGGAGCGTGCGATGATCCTGCGCAAGCATTCCGCGCTGCTGGAGAACAGCCAGCTAAAGAAAGAGACCGGGCACGAAGGAAAGGAGGGTTGACAGCCCTCGGGCCGTCGCAACGGTGGCGATCCTGCAAAAGCATATGCGCGGACTCAGCGCGGAGCAGGTCGGCGCCTGGGTCGACGACATGAAGGAGAATTTCCCGGCCGCGCCCTATCCGGACGAAGCGGCGCTGCGCTCGGAGCTGGAGCAGGTGAACGCCCCCAAGTCTCAGGGCCTCGCCTATTTCGTCGACCGGAGCATCCTCGACGAGATCAAGAAAAGCGGCTTTATCGACCGCTTGTACAAACAGTGAATCGACAGCGCTTCCTTGACACCCATCTGTCTTTCCTTTAACGTTCGTTCTGCGTCCGTCGCGAGGCCCGAAGTTTGAAATTCTCGCTGAAAAATATCGCCGAGCCGGCGCTCTTTTTCCTCGCGCTGCTCGCGCTGTGGGAAATTCTGGTGAAGGTCGTGGGCGTCCCGGCATTCATCCTGCCGCCGCCGCGCGATCTCTACACCTCTTTCACGGCCAAATTTTTCATCCTCGGCCACCATTCTCTGATCACCTTCACCGAAGCGGTCGGCGGCTTTGCGCTCTCTTTTGTCTTGGGCGTCGGCTTCGCCGTCGGCGTGGTCTATTCCCGCCACCTGCAAAACACGATCTATCCGCTGATCGTCATTCTCTACGCCATGCCGAAGAGCGCCTTTGCGCCGCTGATGGTCATCTGGATCGGCTACGGGCTGTTCTCCAAGATCGCCATCGCGTTTCTGGTCGCGTTTTTTCCCATCGTCGTCAACACGGTGGTCGGACTCAAAGAAGTGGAGCCGGAACTGCTCGACCTGGCGCGGATCAACCGGGGATCGGCGTGGGGCGTGTTTAAAAAGATCCGCCTGCCCAACTCGCTGCCCTACATGTTCGCTGGGATCAAAGTCGCGCTGGTCCTCTCCGTCACGGGGGCGATCGTGGCCGAGTTCGTCGCGGCCAACGAAGGGCTCGGCTATCTGGTGCTCCAGGCGAACTACAGCCTCGACACCGCGTTTGCGCTGGTGATTCTGCTGATCCTCGCGCTGCTCTCGCTCGCGCTCTTCGTGGTTGTCGACGTCGTGCAGAAAAAGATGGTTCCGTGGAGCGCGGAGGTACGACAACTTGAAGGCTCATTCTAGCAGGCCGCTGAAAAAGGCCCATCTACTTCGTTGCGCGGGGGCGTCGTGCTCGTGATCGTGATTCGTGCTCGTCCGGAAAACACGAACACGGACACGAAACCTGAGCGGACCGCTTCGAAGTGGCACGAACACGATATGAGGCGCGCCTTGTGACTATCTCAATTTGGACCTTTTTGACCGGCCTGCAAAAAGTTTCTTAGCAGTCTGTTAGGCTAGGGGGTGAAATCATGAAGTTAGCGGAGAAGTTCCTGCAAATTTCGGCTGGGTCGGTTCTGCTTGCGGCGCTGCTCGCCCTTGCTTCCGTTCCAGCCATCGCGGCGGAGAAGACCACCGCGACGATTCGCCTCGACTTCATCATCGGCGGCAAGCACGCGCCGTGGTACGTCGCGCAGGAGAAGGGTTTCTATGCCAAGCGGGGGCTCTCCGTCACGATTCAACCCGGGACCGGCTCGGCGGACACGGTTCGCGCGATCGGCGCCGGCCTTGCGGACTTAGGTTTCGCCGACCTGACCACTATGATCGTCGCGCGCTCGCGCGGGACGCCGGTGCAGGCCGTGGCTCAGTTGGGCTACGTGCCGACCACGATCCTTTGGCGCGAGGACACGCCGATCAAAACTCTCAAAGACCTTGAGGGAAAGTCGTTTGCGATCAGCCCCGGGCAGGCGCAGTGGTTTCTCATGCCGGCGTTCGCCCGTCTGAACAACATCGACTACAAAGCGATCAAGATCCAGGAGACCGCCGCGTCGCTCCAGCCCGCCGCGCTGGTGGCGAGGAAGGCGGATTTCATCGTGATGTTCCGCGCCTCCAACGACGAGGTCGCCGAGACGGCGGCGGCGAAGCAGGGGATCAAGCTCAAGCGCGTCTATATGAAGGACAACGGCCTCAACATCTATGGCAGCTCGCTGATCGTCAAAGAAGGCGACGTCAAGCGGCGTCCCGAGATGATCCGCGCCTACGTCGAAGGGACGATGGAGGGGTTGAAATACTCCCGCGACCATTTTGACGAGGCGTTGGCGATCATCCTCAAGCAGAAGCCCGAGCTTGACAAAGAGCTGACGCGAATCCAGCTCAAGAACGCCGTCGAGGAAGTTTTCATTCCGCCGGAATCATTGGAATCCGGTTTCGGCTACATGAAGCCCGACATCATGGAGAAAACGGTCGGCGTGACGAACGAGTTTTTCGACATCGGAAAAAAGGTCGCGGCCGGCGAAGTTTACACCAACCAGTTCATAAAGAAGTAACGCCCTGGGGTTTCAGCGTGGCGCTGCTGATCGTCGTCGAGGATGTGGGGCGGATTTTTCGCGGCGGCGCGAAGACGGTTTACGCTCTCGAGGGCGCCTCTTTTACGGTTCAAGAAGGGAGCTTCGTCTCCCTCGTCGGCCCGAGCGGCTGCGGCAAGAGCACGCTGCTGAAGATCGCTTCCGGTTTGTTGCCCGCCACCTCCGGCCGCGTGCTGGTCAACGGGAAGTCCGTGGACGGGCCGCTCGAAAACGTCGGGATGGTTTTTCAATCCCCCGTGCTCCTTAAATGGAGGTCGGTGCTCGGCAACGTGCTGCTCCCCGTCGAGTTCGCCAGGCTCGATCGGGGCGAATACGTTGAGAAAGCCAAGAGTCTGATCCGTCTGGTCGGACTTCAGGGCTTTGAAGAGATGCCTCCGTATGAGCTCTCCGGCGGGATGCAGCAGCGGGTGTCGCTCTGCCGGGCTCTGGTGACGGACCCGCAGATTCTCCTGATGGACGAGCCGTTCGGCGCGCTCGACGCGATGACGCGCGACGAATTGGATGTCGAACTGCTGAGAATCTGGGGCGAAAAAAAGATGACCGTGGTCTTCGTCACGCACAACATTCAGGAGGCGGTTTTTCTCTCGGACTCGGTCGTGGTCATGTCGCCGCGCCCCGGCAGGGTGATCCGGGAACTGGCCGTCGATCTGCCCAGGCCGCGCGCCATCGAGATGATGAGCTCTCCTGAGTTCGGCCGATACACTCTGGAGATCAGGAGCATGCTGGCTTCCGCCGGCGGAACACGGCCGCCGGCGGTCGGTTCGACGACATAAGGAAAATCAGAGGGTTATGGCACGAAAAAGAAGAATCACTTACAAGGCTGCCGGGGTCGATGTCGCCGCGGGGGAGCGTCTGGTCGGCCGCATCCGGCGGGCGGCGCGCAACACCGCGCGTCCCGGTTTGTTGGCGGGGATCGGCGGCTTCAGCGCCCTGTTCGACGTTGCGGCGCTCAAATATCGCCACCCGGTTTTGGTCTCGTCGACGGACGGCGTTGGGACCAAGCTCAAGGTCGCGCTCATGATGAACGTCCACGACACGGTCGGCATCGACCTCGTGGCGATGAGCGTCAACGATATCTTGAGCCAGGGGGCCGAGCCGCTTTTTTTTCTCGACTATTTCGTCTGCGGCAAGCTCGACGTCGATCTCGCCGCCTCCGTCGTTCGCGGCATCGCCGAGGGCTGCCGGCAGGCGGGCTGCGTGTTGATCGGCGGCGAGACTGCGGAACATCCCGGCGATTTCGCCGACGGTCAATATGATCTTGCTGGTTTTGCCGTGGGCGTCGTTGAGAAAGAAAAGATCCTCAATCCCTCCGCCATTGTGCCGGGGGATGTGCTGATCGGCCTTCCCTCCACCGGGCTTCACAGCAACGGCTACTCGCTGGCGCGCAAGGTGCTGCTCGATATCATGGGCTTGAGACTCGGCGACCGGATCGCCGAGCTGGGGCGGACGCTGGGCGAAGAGATGCTTGAGCCGACGCGGATCTATGCTAAGGTGATTCGCGCGCTGCTCAGCCATTATCCTCTCAAGGGGATCGCGCACATCACGGGCGGCGGAATGCCCGGCAATCTGCCGCGCGTTCTTCCCCCCGGGCGGCGCGCCTGGATCGCGCGGCGGAGTTGGAGCGTGCCGCCGATTTTTAAATTGATCCAGCGCTTCGGCGGCGTGACCCAGCCGGAGATGGACCGCACCTTCAACAACGGCCTGGGAATGATCCTGGTGGCGGGAAAGAAGGAGGCCGACGGAGTCGGCCGCGCGCTCGAAAAAATGGGCGAGAAATATTTTGTCATAGGCGAGATCCGAAAAGGAGAGAGAGGAGTTCGCCTGGTTTAGTGAGTAATGAGTAGTTGGGGTTGAAGATTATGGCGCGGCAGGTTTCTCTCGGCGTGCTGATCTCCGGGTCGGGCACGAATCTCCAGGCGATCATCGACGCCGTCGAGGCCAAGCGACTGGACGCGGCGATCCGCGTCGTCGTCAGCAACCGCGCGGATGCCTACGGCCTGGTGCGGGCGAAGAAGCACAATCTTCCCACCAAGACGCTCGATCACAAAAAATTTCCCAGCCGCGAGGCGTTCGACCAGGCGCTCGTCGAGATTCTCCAAGCGAGGAGCGTGGAGCTGGTGGTCCTGGCCGGCTTCATGCGGCTGCTCTCGCCGGTGTTGGTGAAAGCTTTCTCGAACCGGATCATGAACATTCACCCCTCGCTGCTGCCCTCCTTTCCCGGACTGCACGGGCAAAAGCAGGCGGTGGATTACGGCGTGCGCTTTTCGGGTTGCACGGTTCACTTCGTCAACGAGGAGTGCGATCAAGGACCGGTCATTATTCAGGCGATCGTGCCGGTCTTTCCGGAAGACACCGAGGAATCGCTCGGTGCGCGCATCCTCAAGCAAGAGCACCGCATCTATCCCAGGGCGATCCAGCTCTACGCGGAGGGCAGGCTCCGCGTCGTCGGGCGCAAGGTCTTGGTCGATGGCCTTGAGAAGGATGAAAGCCCGGTTCTCGTTCACCCTCCTTTAAGATGAAAAAGGCGCCGATCATCGTCTCGGCCTGCCTGCTGGGGAAGCGCTGCCGCTACAACGGGGAAGACCGGGCGCACGCCGGCGTGATCCGCTTCCTGCGCCGGAAGAAATACCTGGCCGTTTGTCCCGAGAAGCTTGCGGGTTGGGGAGTGCCGCGGCCGCCGGTCGAGTTTCACGGCGGCGGCGCGAGGGAAGTCGCGAGCGGAGGGGCCACAATCAAGGACAGTCGCGGAAGAAACCGAACGGCCGGCTTGATGAAGGGAGTGGCCAGGGCGCTCCGCCGGGCGCTCAAGCTTGACCCCAGCGAAGCGATCCTCAAAGAGAAAAGCCCCTCCTGCGGCGTGAAGCGGGTCTATCGCGACGGCAAGCTCAAGCGCGGCCAGGGTCTCTTCGCTTATTCGCTCAGGCGGAACGGCGTGAAGGTGCGCTCCGAGGAGAGCTTCGCGGGGAGATCGGGGAAACCGTGAAGCGCGCTACGGTCTTACTTCTCGCAAAGATCGCCGTCAGCCTCGGCTTGCTCGCGTTCTTTCTTTTCAAGCTCGACCTGCGCGATTTCTGGCGCGCCCTCGCCTCGGCGCATATCTCCTATCTGGTCGTCGGTTTCGTGGCATATTTTTGCAGCCAGCTCATCAGCTCGGTTCGGTGGGCGCTGCTCGCCCGCCTGCTCGGATTTGCGAACGCGCAAAAAGAGTTCACTGTTTTTTATCTGATCGGCATGTTCTTCAGCCTCTTCGCGCCGGGCACGGTGGGAGGCGACGTGGGACGGGTCGTCTACCTTTCCCGGACGGGCGACCAGGAGAAAGAGGGCCGGCGCGCCGGCGCGCTGGGTTTCGCCGCGATCTCCGTGTTGGCCGACCGGGCCGTGGGCATGGCCGTGCTTATATGGATCGGCGCCGTCGCGCTCGCCTCCGCCCCGCGCTATTCGGTTCCCGCAGCGATCCGTTATGTGACCTTCGCCCTGGCGTTGGGGTTTCTGTTGGCCTGGGCGTTGCTGCCGTTGCTCGGCCGGCTGTTGCAGAGCAAGGAGAATCCCGCATGGAAGAATTTGCGCCTGGCGCTCCAGACTTATCGGACCCGCCGGTCCGTTATCATCCAAACCATGCTCCTCTCGCTAATGATCCACGGCTTGCAATCGTGGATCCACGTCCTGATCGGTCGTGCGTTGGCCGCCGAGGTCCCGTGGTCCTACGCGTTGATCGTCTATCCGCTGGTGGGCACGTTCAGCGCGCTGCCGATCAGCTTGAACGGCATCGGCCTGCGCGAGGGGGGTTATCTGTTCTTGCTCGGCCAGATCGGCATCGGCTCGGAGAAGGCGATCGCCTTCAGCCTGCTCTGGTTTCTCGTCAGCGCGTTGAACAGCTCGATCGGCGGCCTGGTTTTCATCCTGCGTAGAAGCCCGAATTCCCCGCAGCAAGATCAGGTGAGGTAGCGAAGAAAAACGGTCGCGAGACCCAAGAAAGACAGAAAGCCGAAGACGTCGGTGAAAGCTGTGCCGACCACCGCCGAGCCGATGGCGGGATCGAAGTTGAGCCACTTGAGGGTGAGCGGGACCAAGGCGCCGAAGAGGCCCGCGATCAGTCCGAGGTTGATGATCATCGCCAGCGCCAGCACCAGCCCCAGGACGGGATTGCCCTTCCAGAGATAGGCGACCAGACAGATGATCCCGCCCGCGACCATCGCGATCACGAGATTAACCGACACTTCCTTGAGCACCGCGCCCCGGGCGGAGGAAAATTCCAACTCCCCCAGGGCGATCGCGCGGACGATTACCGTGATGGTCTGAGTCAGGCCGTTGCCGCCCATTCCGGCGACGACCGGCATAAACGTGGCGAGCGCGACGACCCGCTCGATCGTCCCTTCAAACATATGGACGACGGAAGCGGCGGTGAGCGCGGTCAGCAAATTTAGAAACATCCACGGCAAGCGCAGCTTCACGGAGCGGCTGGCGGGCGTGAAGACACGGTCCTCCTCCACCAGGCCGGCCATCTTGTACATGTCTTCGGTGGTTTCCTTGTCGATGATGTCGATGACGTCGTCCACCGTGATGATGCCTGCGAGGCGGCCGGCCGGGTCGACGATCGGCAAAGCGAGCAGCTCGTATTTGGAAACCAGCCGCGCCGCTTCCTCCTGGTCCATCATCGCGTCCGCCCGTATCGGGTCGACGATCATCATTTCACGCAGCTTGCGGTCCGGCGGGGCGATCACCAGATTGCGGATCGGCACCACGCCGATCAGCCGGCCGACGTCATCCACCACGTAGAGATAAAAAAAGGTCTCCAGCTCGCCGCGCTCGCGGATCTTGTCGATGGCGCCCTGCGCGGTGATGTTGGGAAGGACGGCGAGATAGTCGGTCGTCATGATGCGTCCGACGGCGCCCTCCGGATAGCCGATCAAGTGGCGAACGCTGGCGCGGAGGTCGGGATCGACCAACGCGAGGACTTTCTCCCGGCGCTCCTCCGGCAGGCTGTCGCTAAAGGTCACGGCGTCGTCCGGATCGGCCCGTGCGATCACGCGCGCCACCTTCTCGTCTTCGATCATCGAAAGGATATCCGGCAGCAGCTCCGGAGGAAGCTCCTTGAGCGTTTTTGCCGCCCGGCGCGCGGAAAACAGAACGTCGAAGAGAAAGCGCACCTCGTTCGGCTCAAGGCCTTTGAACAGCAGCGCGATGTCGGCGGGATGGCTCTTGCCGATCAGGCGCAGGACCCGGTCCGGTGTGCCGATGCGGATCATCTCGCGGACGTCTTCTTGGTTGAATGCCGGCGCCTTCATAAATTTGCCTGATCGGATCGCGCTTTTTCTCTTTCTTAACCGGTGCTGCCGTTATTTGCAATGTATTTTTCCGCTTTTGGCTCCCGCTTACAGGGGAGGGTGAAATCTGTTATGGTAGCCCTCGCCATCCTTCACCGGACAGGAGACGCTCATGGCTGAGAAGCGGTATTCTCTGCGGGCCTTAACAGCGACGGCCCTCGCCTCGTTCGTTCTTGCCGGCCTGATTTTCCATGGCCCTGCGGAGCGGCCGCTACTGGCCAACGTCTCGACGACGGGCGAGGGCCGTCCCGCTTCGTTCGCCACGATCGCCAAAAAGACCATGCCCGCCGTAGTCAACATCTCGACGACCATCCAGAGAGGGCCGCGCACCGGCTCGGGCGGGACCTTCGGCGGGCTGGACCCATTCGAAGACTTCTTTAACCGTTTCTTCGGCGAGACGCCGCCGCGCGAGACGCTCCAGCGGAGCCTCGGCTCCGGCATCATCATCAGCAAAGACGGCGAGATCGTGACTAATTACCACGTGGTCAGGAACGCCGAAGCCATCCGCGTCAAACTGGCGGACCAGACGGAGTACGACGCCAGGCTCGTCGGCAAGGACGAGAGAACCGATCTTGCCTTGGTCAAAATAACCAAGGTGGTGAACAATCTCCCCGTCGCGAAATGGGGAAGTTCGACCAATCTCGACGTGGGCGATTGGGTGGTCGCGATCGGCAATCCGTTCGGGCTGGAACAGACCGTGACCGCGGGGATCGTCAGCGCGAAGGGCCGGGTCATCGGCGCCGGTCCCTACGATCGATTCATCCAGACCGACGCTTCGATCAATCCGGGCAACAGCGGCGGCCCGCTGATCGACGTGCAGGGAGAAGTCGTCGGCGTCAACACCGCGATCTTCAGCCAAAGCGGCGGCAATGTCGGCATCGGTTTTGCCATTCCGGTGGATCTCGCGCGCAAGGTGGTGGACCAGTTGAGAAAGAACGGCCGCGTGGTGCGCGGCTGGCTGGGGATTCGCGTTCAAGACGCGACGCAGCAGGCCGGCTTTCCGCGCGGCGCAGTCGCCGCGCAGGTGACCGACGTGGCGGAGAATAGCCCGGCGGCGGCGGCGGGCATCAGGACGGGCGATGTGATCGTCGAGTTCAACGGCAAGCCGCTTCCCAAGGCCCACGACCTGCCCTCAATGGTCGCGGACAGCGCGCCCGGACAAAAAATTACGCTCAAGCTGATGCGCGACAAGCTCGAGCGCGCGGTGACGGTGCGGGTAAGCGAGTTTCCCGATGAGAGAGAGGTGTTGACGCAAGCGGACGGGAAAGAACCGGAGCTCGGGCTGCGCGTCCAAAAGGTGACTCCGGAGTTATCTCGGCGCCAGGGACTGAGCACCACCAAAGGAGTGATTGTCTCCGAGGTCCAGCAGGGCAGCCCGGCGGACCAGGCCGGGGTCGAGGTGGGCGACATCATCCGCGAGGTCAACCAGCGCCCGGTCAACAGCGTGAAAGATTTCGAGCAATCGGTGCGCCAGAGCAAGCGGGGCGACCGGCTGTTGTTGCTTGTGCAGCGAGGTGAGAATACAGTATTTTTCGCCTTGAAGCGAAAGAGCTAAGGTTCGACCCATCGACGCGGGCCACGGCCTCCGGTTCGACAAGCTCACCACCCTGAGCAAGGTCGAAGGGTGGCCCGTGGCCGCTGGCTCGGGGCGTCGCCTCAAAAGGAGGTCCTATGTTCGGACTCGGCATTCAAGAGTTGCTCATCATCCTGGTGATCGCGCTGGTCCTGTTCGGCCCGGGGAAGCTACCGCAGATCGGCAGCGGCTTGGGCAAAGCGATCCGCGATTTTAAGAAAGGGCTGAGCGGCGACGCGGCGGAGGGAGACAGCCAGGCCGGCGACGGCGCCAAAAAAGATAGTTCCAAGGAACTACCCAGATAGCCCCGCAACCGACAGCCGGCCCCGAGTCGCCGCCGGATCCATAACTCATACAACAAAGGAGCCTGTCCATGCGGTTTTTACCGAGAGATGAAAAATTTTATGATTTGTTCGAAAGCGGCGTGCAAAAGGTTCTTGAGGGGGCGGTGCAGCTGGAAGAGCTGATCACGGACTTCAACGACGTCGCGCTGCGCGCCAAGCGCATCAAAGACACGGAGCACGACGGGGACGTCGTCACGCATAATACGATCGAGATGCTCCATCTGACATTCATTACCCCGCTCGACCGCGAAGATATCCACGATCTCATCACCTCGCTCGACGACGTGCTCGACTACATCGAAGCGTGCGCGGAGCGAGTCAGCCTGTTTAAACTTGCGAAGACCACCGACGAGGCAAAACTCCTCGTGAGCATCCTGGTCAAGGCCGTGAGGCAGATCGAGCAGGCCGTATTTAAGCTCAGACGGCTCAAGGGCGCCGACTCCATCATGAATAATTGCGTCGAGATCAACCGGCTGGAAAATGAGGGCGACTACGTGGTTCGCACCGCCGTGGCCAAGCTGTTCGACTCGGAAACCAACCCGCTCGAAGTCATCAAATGGAAGGAAGTTTACGAAACGCTGGAGAATGCGATCGACCGGTGCGAGGACGTGGCGAACGTGATGGAAGGGATCGTTCTGAAGAATGCTTAAATAAATCTTCTCAGCGCCCTGCTAGGAGCTGCGGCACCCGTTCTTTTGGTTGGCGCCGACTAAAACGGTATAGAGAGAGAGCTTGGAGGGTTTGTAGATCGTATCGATTTTGAGTTCTGTCGCCTCGACGAAAGGTTTGAGTTTCAGGTTGGTGCGCCAGCCGAGCCGGCGCGTCACCGGATCGAGGATCTCCGTCAGAAAGCCCAGCGGCGGAAACGCGCTGGTGAAGTGATTGACGATCACGATTTTTCCTCCCGGCTTGCAGACCCGCTTAGCCTCCTGGATCATCCGGACGGGATCGGGCACGACCGTCACCACGTGAAAAGCCATCACGTAATCGAAGCTGTCGTCGGGAAACTCCAGGTGCATGGCATCCATCTCCATCACGCTCAGATGGCTCCATCCATGCTCCTGGATCTTGTCCTGGGCCCGTGCCAGCATGTCGGGAGCGAGGTCGATCCCCACGACTTCGCAGTGCGAGGGATACGCGGGAAAAGAGACGCCGGTTCCCGCGCCGACCTCCAACACGCGAGCGCTGCGCGGGATGTTCAGGGACTCGATGACGTGTCTTAGGCGGGAATAAAATATCTTGCCGAAAAACCTGTCGTAGAAAGGCGCGAACTCGGAGTAGAGCTTGCTCTCGTGTGCCTCGATCTCACCCATGTTTCAAACCTTGCGCCTTGATTGATCTCGGTTCGAGCGGGATCAGGCGACCGGGATTTTCCTGGTTAGCTTCATGGTATAAGAGGAGATGTCCTTCTTGCGGAAACGCCACTGTTTGCCCTTCTTAAAGGCCGGCAATATATTTTTCCGCGCGAATTCGTTGACCGTATCGGGGCTGAGATCCAGGATCACGGCAACGTCCCTACTGTTCAACAGTTCCTCTTCTCGTTCCAACATGACTCCCCCTAGTGACATGAGACCTCGCGACGATACAGGGCCTGTTTTTTAGCAAGTTGGCCGGAGTCTGTCAAGGCGGCGGCTTGCGTGCCGGCTCGCCAACGGATTACGGTTGCGCCCGGAGCCGAGTTTCTTTAGCATGGGGCTGCCGCGATGAAAAGAACGCTTAAAGTCCTGACCCTTGTGGGCGCCGGCGCTTTGCTGCTGTTTGCCGTCGCGCTTTTCATTTTCTACCGCCTCCTTCAAGTGGGCGAGTTTCGCCGCTTCTTGATCGCCGAATTCGAGCAGCGGACCGGGCTCAAGGTCACGGTCGGCGAGGCACGGGTCGAGGTCGGGCGGATGATGGGGGTGTCGTTTCGCGATTTTGTCTTGACCGAGCCCGAGAGCGACCGGCCTCTGATCGCCGCGCCGAAGGTTCTGGTCCGGGTGGCCTTTATGCCGCTGTTGCAGCGCAAGCTGCTGTTCCACGCCTTGCGCCTCTCGCAGCCGACGCTGCAGGTGGCTCGGGACAAAGAGGGAAGGATTCCCCTGGCCGAACTGATCGTGAACCTCCCTTTTCAGTCGAAAGAGGGCGCGCAGTTCTCTCTCGACCTGCGCGAGATCAGGATCGACAAGGGGAACATCGCCTTTACCGACTATCTCGGCGGCAGAGGACCGGTGGTGACCCGCTTCCGCGATATCGATCTGAACCTGCGCCGGGCGCGGGCCAGAGGACCGGGCGGCCTGGTTTTGCCGGGCAAGGGAAATGCGCCCGCGACCGAAACGGCACAGGCCGGACTAGACTTTCGCTGGAAAGCGATCGTTGCGCGCAACGGGCTCGAGGCCGATTTTGCGATGAACGGCAAGGCCCTCTTTTCCGGCAATTCCTTCGACCTGCGCGAAACCTGGCTCGACGTCGAGCTCAAGGCGGAATCCTTGCCGGCGGCGATGGTATGGGAATATTACCGACTGCCGCCGCTTGCGACGAGCGCGCGGGGAAAACTTGGCTACCGGATCCAATGGCAAGGACGGCTTTCCGAGAGGGCCCGGCTCTCAGGCGAGGTTCGTTTCCAGGGACTGGAAGTCGACGGTCGCGGCGTGTTCCCGGGCGTTCTGGCGCCCGGAGACGGCAAGATCGAGTTGTCGGCGGAATGGAAGCCGCAGGAGCTTCATCTCGAGCGATTGGACTTTCAGTCGAAGGGGCTGCGGCTCTCCGTTCAAGGCGTCGTGCGCGAGCCGGACGGCGGAGACCCGTATGTCGATTTACGTCTCACCACTCCGTTTATAGCGGTCGGGACGGCCCGTCAATATCTCCCGACGGCGATCCTCGATTCGCCACGGTTTCAAACTCTTGCCGCGGCCGTCACTCTGGGTGAAGTCCGGCTGGACTCCGCGAAGTTCACCGGCAGGTTGTCGGAGCTTCGGCAGTTGTCCGAACCCGGCAACGAACAACGGTTGTCGGTGAATGCGGAGTTTCGAGACGCGGGAGGGAGTCTTGCGGGAGAGTCCGCGCTGCCGCTGCGCGGCTTCAGCGGTCGGCTCGATCTGGAAAAAGGAACGCTCCATTACAGAAGCGTGAAGGGCACGGTCGGTCAGTCGCGCCTGGAGAAAATCGAGGGCAGCCACATCGGGATCTTCTCCAAGCGCGGCGCGCTCGACCTGCGCGTCGCCGGCGAAGTAGAGCTGGCGCAGTTGCCGGAGTTGGCAAAGCTCGGCATGCTCCCGTCGGCCCGGGAGTCCATAGGTTCTTCTCTCCGTGAGATAGGAGGAAAGGGGAAACTCAATCTGCGGCTCCAGACGGATTTCGTCGCCCGCACCCAAGTCCAGGGCGAGCTGGCGCTTGACGGCGCCCGGCTCAGCGTCGCCGACCTCTCTCTCACGCAGGTAAAGGGAAAGATCGTTGTGGCGACCGGCGAGCTTCGCGTCGAGCGCGCGACGGCGCTCTTCGCCGGATCGCCGATCCATCTCCGCGGGCTGGTCAAACTGGCCGGCGCAACGCCGGCGAGTTTCGATCTCACGATCGATTCTGCGGGCGTCAAAGCGGGCGAAGCGCTGCGCCTCCTGCTCGATCTGGACCCGGCATTGGGCGGTGGCACGGTGCGCGGCGCGCTGCGCTACCAGGGCTCCATCGCTTCCGCCGAACAGAGGAGAATCAGCGGCACGTTGGAGCTGGTCGGCGCTCAAGTGCCGCTCAAAGTCTTCGCCCAACCTCTGCGCGAAGTGTACGGGCGGGTCCGGGTGGACGGCAAAGCGATCGATCTTCAGAATATCAAAGGCCGGCTCGCGGGCTACCCTTTTTCCTTTAGCGGTCGATGGATGGCGGGGGACAGCCCGGAGTTGACGTTCGAGTTGGCCGCCCCGCAAATGGACATCGCCCATCTCCTGCCGAAGGGCGAGGGCGGGGACATGGACTGGTACGAGCGCTTTCGCGCCCGGGGAAAGATCGCCATTGACCGAGGACGCTACGCGAACTTTGTTTTCTCCGACCTCAAAACGGATCTGACCGTTGATCGGAAGACATGGCGGCTGGAAAACTTCTTCGCCCGCTCGGATGGAGGAACCGTGCGCGGCGGCGGCGCCTTTGTGGACGTCGAGGACAGGCCTCGGATCCTTGTTAGCCCCGATATTGAAGGCGTGCCGCTTAAGACGCTCCTCGGCTGGCTCGACGTCGAGCAAACGGATATCATCGGCAAGGCCTCCGTGAAGGGGACGTTCGAGCTTAACGGAGCGACGGGCGCGGAGCGCAAGCGCAGCGTCGACGGCGCGTTTCAACTGCGGATCGAGGACGGCATGGCGCGCCGCCTCCGGCTGCTCGTCCGCGTGATCAGCGTTCTCGATCTCACGCGCTGGTTCACTCTGAAAATGCCGGACCTCACCCAGGAGGGAATCCATTTTCGCAGCGTCACCGCCGACTTGAAAGCGCTCCAGGGCGTCTATGCGACGGAAAATCTCCTGGTGGACAGCGACGAGCTGAGAATCAGCGGCGCCGGGACGATGGATGGCCCCAAGGGGGAGCTGAATTTCGTCATCGCCGTGCGGCCGTTTCCCGGATTGGAAACCGCGGTGAATTACATCCCGCTGATCGGCCGCGGCCTGGCGGCGATCAAGAATTCTCTCCTGGTGGCGAGTTTCAACGTGCGCGGCCCGTTGGATGACCCGACCATCACGCCCGCGCCGCTGAGCACTTTGTCGGAGTTTTTTTTCGGCGCGCTGTCGATCCCTAAAACCCTGGTCGCTCCTGCGCCTGACGGCAAGAAATGACCCTCCGGATCACGCTTTACGGCAGAAAAGAGTGCTGCCTGTGCGACGACATGAAAAAGATCGTTGCGCAGGTAATTTCTGGAATTGCGGCCGAGGTGCAAGAGATCGACGTCGATTCCTTGCCCGATCTCCAGCAACAGTTCGGCGGCGAAGTGCCGGTCCTGTTCATCAACGGCCGCAAGGCGTTCAAGTATAGAGTCGAGGCGAAAGAGCTGAAAGAAAGAATTGGGAAAGAGCTGCGTCGGGGAAGGTAATCGAGCGGATCGAGCCCTGCAACCGCAGCGTTTCTTACTATCCGGCGTGTTAGAAGGAGGAGCCAAGAAGGGTCAGCAACGCCGCGGTGAGAACGGCCTTGATGTGCATCCACCGAGCAGAGATTACGCAATACGCTGAGGGCAAGATATGGGTTTGAGGGAACGGCTTGGCAGGAAGCTGAACCCCGAAGCCATCCCAGGATGGGCTTCCGGGATATATCAGAGGGCGGCCCAACTGGCCATTGATAGCTATTATGCCCCATTGGCCCAGGAAATCGTTGCTGAGCTGGGCTCTGGGAGAATCCTTGATGTGGGAACCGGTCCGGGCTACCTTCCCATAGAGATTGCGAAAAGGGCGCCATCAATCACCGTAGTGGGCATAGATGCCACCCGCAGGATGATCCAGCTCGCCCACCGGCAGGCTAGGGAGCAACGCTTGACCGGCAGGCTTTCTTTCCTGGTGGGAAATGCGTATTCCCTCATGTTTGAGGATCATTGCTTTGATATGGTTATCAGCACCGGAGTCCTCCATGCCTGGAAGGAGCCGGTGCGCGCCCTCGGAGAATGCTATAGAGTATTGAAGCCTGGCGGAGTGGCCTGGATTCTGGACCCGGCCCAAA
>MGSS01000051.1 GCA_001798595.1 Deltaproteobacteria bacterium RIFCSPLOWO2_12_FULL_60_19
CAGAGCACTCGGTGTGAGCCCCGACATCCATCATACAAGTCTCAGGACGAACGGAAGAGCGGCTGAAATCATTGGAGATTTTCCGTTCATGCTGAGCTTAGTCGAAGCATTCATAGGGTTTTTCAGCAGAATCAGGTTGTAGTGCTAGGTCTCTATCCTCGATCCTCCATCTCCACGCCTCTGGACAAATACGCCCGCCTGGACTAGATATTGGGGCACAACCGGAAAGAAAAAAGATGGCAGAGACGAACAGACCAGGGTTGGCGCGATTCTCCGATTCCGGCACGTACCTCGGGCCGGGGACGAAAGTGCACGGCCGACTTCTATTCGAGGGCGCGACCACGATCGAGGGCGAGGTCGAAGGCGAGATCCTGGTCCATGGCACCGTCACGATCGGAGAACAGGGAAACATCGAAGGCAAGATCAACGCCACCTCCGCCGTGATCCGCGGCAAAGTGACGGGGGACATCCACGCCGAGAAGAAGATCGAGATCCAACCGCCGGGAGTCGTGGTCGGCGACCTCTACATGCAGAGTCTGGTGATGGGCGACGGGGCAATTCTCGAAGGCCGCTGCAACATGAAGAAGGAAAAGGAAGCCAAGATCCTGCCGCTGCTCCGTCAGGACATCGTAAACCGAAAACCTGAAGACCTCTCCGGATAAGTTCAGCCGTCCACGAACAGCGGAACGATTTTTCTCTCCTTCGCCGCGATCAAGCCTCGCGCCGTGATCCTGAGCGCGGGAAGCGTCACGAAAGTTAAGAAGCTTAGCGCATAAACCGGCTTGGCAAACGGCGAGCCGAGATCCCTCAACCGGCGGTGGATTCGGCCGAGCCGCTCGGCCACCTTTTGCCATGGCTCGAGCGAGAAGATGCCGCCCACGGGAAATTCGGCTTTCTCGAGCACCTGCCCGCGATGCACCACGGCGATCCCGCCGCCGGACTCGATCAGGATGTTGGCGCACAGCGCCATATCCTCGTCGCTGCTCCCCACCACCATCAGCGTATTGTCGTCAAGGTTGATGGTCGCGCCAACCGCGCCCACGCGCGCGCCGAAACCTTTGAGAACGCCGAGCGTGACGCCTCCTTCCGGCTTGTGACGCTCGAAAACGGCGACTTTCAGCAGGTCGCGTTGCTCGACGGCGTGAAGCGCGCCGTCGCGGGAGGTGATGTCGAGGATGGTCTCGCGCGTGATGTTCTGGCTCACCAGCTCTATCGCCCGAATCCGCGCGCGCGGGGAGGGGCAGGCGATGCGAAACGCCGCAGGGGACACGTTCGGCGTCAGTCGCAAAGATCGGACCATCTCCTGAGGCACGGCGATGGGGCGCGTGCTGACTAACGACTTGCCCTGCGCCGCCATGATCTTGCCTCCGATCATGGTGGAATGAACCCTCACTTCGTTCAGATCTTCGAGAAACGCGATATCCGCCATGCGCCCGGGCGCGATCCCGCCGATCTCCTGCTCCAGACCCGAATAGGTGGCCGCATTCAACGTCACGGCTTGAATCGCTTGCGCGGGAGACAATCCCAGGTGGATCGCGCGACGAACGACAAAATCCATGTGTCCGTCCGCCGCCGCGTCGTCCGGCGCCATACCGTCGGTGACTAAGATCAGGCGCTGGAGGCTGACGCCGCGGTTGACAATCGGTTTAAGCGTCGCTTCCAGGTCGCGGCGAAAGGAGCCTTCGCGCACCATCGTCCAGTAACCCAGACGCAGCCGCTCCAGCGCGTCCGTCTCGTTGATCGGCTCGTGGCATGAGGAAACGCCCGCCGCCGCTATTGCGCAGAGCTTGGCGTCCCTCGCGCCGGCCGTGTGGCCGTGAATAATTTTTCCCTGCCGCAAGGCCATCTCGATCCGTTCCACAAGCTCCTCGTCCCCCTGCAGCAAGCGGAGCCAGGAGACGATCTCACCGAGTCCGAGAACTCGCGGATCGGCCAATGCCTCCGCCACCTCGGCCTGGGAATAGCCCGGCGTGCTGCACAACAGCGGATCCTGCGGCGCAACCATGGAGAGCAAGGTGAAGACGCGGAGCGGGTGCGCGGCGACTTCGTCGAGAAAGAATTCTACGCCTTTGAAGCCGAAGACGGTGGCAGGCTCATCGCACGAAGCGACGAGCGCGGTAGTCCCGCGAGGCAGATAGGCTTGAAGATGCTCGTAGGGGCGGCAAAAATGGCCGATGTGCGTGTGGGCGTCGACGAAGCCGGGCGAGATGTAGAGGCCGCGCGCGTCAAGGGTCTCGGTTTTCTCCCCGCGCGCGTGCGCCGCGCTCGGCCCGACATAGCAGATCCTGCCGTCGAGAACCGCGATCTCCATCCCTTCGAGGAGCTCTCCCGAATAGACGTTGATCAGTTTTCCGCCCGTAACGATCAGGTCCGCCTTGATCTCTCCCAAAGCCGCCTTGATGAGTCTCTGTATCTCCGTTTTTCCACGCGCCATACGAAGTCTCTAACATACAGCCCTTTGGTTTGCCAAAAGTCCTGAATGAGTAGCTCTTCTTTCTGCGGTTCTCCGGCCATCTGCGATCCTTCATCCTCTATCCTCAATCCCCGATCTTGCTCCCTTCTTCCCTAGACATTGACAAGGTCGCGCGCGAGCGCATATCTTATGTGCGTCCAATAGAGGCGCAATTTTATGGTCATCGACTGCCATTCGCACCTGGTTCCGAAGAGCTGGTTTCACCCGAAATCACCCAAGGCGATTTTTGATATTGAGGGGTTGTTGGAGGAACAGGACAAGGCGGGCGTCAATCTCACGGTCTTCGGCAACAACTGGATCCGCACGCCCGACGGCGCCGACTCTTTCGAAGTCGTAAAGCAGTTCAACGAATTCGCCGCCGAGGCGACCGGCAAATACTCCGGCCGCCTGCTTGGTCTGGCATCCGCGGTCCCGTTCGGCGACGACCGGATGCTGCAGGAGACCGAGCGCGCGGTTCGGCAATATGGCCTTAAAGGCATCATGGTGAATTCGAGCGTGAAGGGCGAATATCTCGACTCTCCCCGCGCCGTCCCGTTCTTCGAGCTGGTGACTCAACTGAACGTGCCGCTGTTCGTTCACCCGCCGAAGATCACCATCGGCGCGGAGAAGATGGAGATCTTCCGCCTGCCGGAAATGCTGGGACGGCCCTTCGACACCACCCTGTCGCTCACCCGGTTCATTCTAAGCGGCGGTCTGGAAAAGTTTCCCAAGCTCAAGCTGGTCTGCGCGCACGTCGGCGGCGCTCTGCCGATGCTTCCCGGGCGGCTCGGATTCGGCTACGAGCTAAGACACGACACGAGCTTCGGCCCTTGGGCGCCGGATGTCCTGACCAAACCGCCGGCGGAATATATCAAACAACTTTATCTCGACACCGTAAGCCTGCACACCCCGGCGGTGCTCTGCGCCGTGCAGACGGTTGGGGCGGATCATGTCCTCTTCGGCAGCGATTTTCCGCCGGTGCCGATAGCGCTCAAGCGCTCGGTCGACGTGGTCGAAGAACTGGCGGTGTCGGACGATGACAAAAAAAAGATTCTCGGCGGCAACGCGGCAAAGCTCTTGGGTTTAAGCGGCTGACAAGGAGATTAATTCCACTTTCGCCGCCCTGTTTGATCGACCTCAGCGATCCCCCTTGACAGGCTCCGGCGAGTAAGTTACCTTGGCTCTTACATAACGTCTGGACACCTTATCAAGAGTGGCTGAGGGACCGGCCCTTAGAAGCCACAGCAACCGGTTCCGTCGATGAAACGGAACGCTGGTGCTAATTCCAGCTCCCGCAAAACGGGAGAAAGATAAGGTGGGGGTAGAAACCTCTTCCTTATCTAACCGGAAGGGGTTTTTTTTTGCCTGAGGCTTGGTACCTTTTTGACCAGCCTCCGAAATAGGAACGGATCGGAAAGAATGAGTATTCGTCTGACACAAGAACAGATCGAGCGCTACAGCCGCCAGATCATGATCCCGGACATCGGCGGCAAGGGGCAGATCCGTCTGCGCCAAGGGCGGGTGCTGGTCATAGGCGCCGGAGGCTTGGGCTGTCCCGCAGCGTTCTATCTGGCGGCGGCGGGAATAGGGACGCTGGGCATCATGGACGGCGATCAGGTTGAGCTTTCCAATTTGCAGCGACAGATTCTGCATGCGACCTCTGACCTGGGCCGTGCCAAGGTCGAATCGGCGACGGAAAAGCTTACGCGCCTAAATCCGGAAGTCGATGTCCGTGCCTATCCGGTGCGCTTGACGGTGGAAAACGCGGCGGAGATTTTTGCGGCCTACGATTTCATCGTCGATGGGAGCGATAACTTTGAGACAAAGTTTCTCGTCAACGACGTGGCAGTAACACTTGGAAAGCCATTTTCGCACGCCGGCATCGTGCGCTTCCAGGGGCAGACGATGACGGTCGTTCCTGGCAAGAGCGCCTGTTATCGCTGCGTCTTCCAAGAGCCCCCCGTGCCGGGAGAGATTTTGAATTGCCAGCAGGCGGGAATCCTCGGCGCGATTGCGGGCACCATCGGCTCGATCCAGGCGACGGAAGCGATCAAATACGTGGCAGGCATGGAAGAGGATCTGCTTTTAGACCGGATACTCACGTACGACGCCAAGAGCGTAACGTTTAGGACCATCGAGGTCCAAAAAAACCCGCGCTGCCCAACGTGCGCGGACAAAAAGGGCGCGGAGGCGCACTTCGCCAGTTGATGAGAGGAGAGGCTATGACTTTCGTCCAAGGACTCAAATGTAGAGAATGCGGCCAGGATTATCCCAAGGAGCCGCTCCATGTATGCGAGACCTGCTTCGGCCCGCTGGAGGTCGTCTATGACTACGACCGGATCAAGAAGGAGATCAGCCGCGAGAAGATCGCCCAGCGGGCTAAAAGCCTGTGGCGCTATCGCGAGCTTCTCCCGATAGACGGCGAGCCGCAAGCCGGTCTCTATTCCGGCTTCACTCCGCTCATTCGCGCCCATCGGCTGGGCGCCGCCCTCGGCGCAAAAGAGCTCTATATCAAAGACGACTCGGTGAACCATCCGACGTTTTCATACAAGGATCGCGTTGTCTCGGTGGCCATATCGAAGGCCATAGAGTTCGGCTTCGACACGGTCTCTTGCGCCTCGACGGGAAATCTCGCAAACTCCGTGGCGGCCCATGCGGCCAAGGCCGGACTCAACTGCTACGTGTTTATTCCGGAGGGATTGGAGCAGGGTAAAATCATCGGCTCGGCGATCTATGGCCCGCGCACGATCGCGATTCAAGGAAACTACGACGACGTTAATCGGCTCTGCAGCGAGATCGCCGACAAATACGGCTGGGCGTTCGTCAACGTCAACTTACGCCCCTACTACGCCGAAGGGGCGAAGACTCACGGCTTCGAAGTCGCGGAGCAGCTGGGCTGGAAGCTGCCGCGCCATATCGTCGTCGCCTCCGCCGGCGGCACCATTCTGCCCAAAATCGCCAAAGCGTTTAAAGAGCTTAAGCAGGTCGGCTTGATCGACGACAGCGCCTGTAAAATCTATGCCGCGCAAGCGACCGGCTGCGCGCCAATAATCCAGGCGCTGAAAAAAGGCGCCGACCTGATCAGTCCGGTGAAGCCCAATACCATCGCCAGCTCGATCGCCATCGGCAATCCGGCCGACGGCTTCTACGTGTTGCAGGCGGTGAAGGAATCAGGGGGATGGGGCGAGAGCGTGACCGACGAGGAGATTCTCGACGCGATCAAGCTGCTTGCCCGTACCGAGGGCATCTTCACCGAGCCGGCCGGCGGCACCGAGGTCGCGGTAACCAGGAAGCTGATCCAGCAAGGCAGGATTCCGCGTGACGAGTCCGTCGTCATCAGCATCACCGGCAACGGCTACAAGACCCTTGAAGTGGTGGCGAAGAGCGTGGAACAGCCGTTTAAGATCCGCGCCGATCTCAGAAACTTCGACGAGCTCTATCTCCAGCTCAACCAGCCTACGCCGGGCAAGGTCGCGGCCGGAGAAGGCTAGACCGGCCCAATCCGCTTACGGATCGTGTTCGGCCCCTGCAACCCTTGCCTTGCAAGGCCCGCCGGGAAAGTTTATAAAATGGTTGTCCGTTACTCGTCGATTCATTGATTCGAGAGAACCGGTCGAGACC
Organism: Deltaproteobacteria bacterium RIFCSPLOWO2_12_FULL_60_19; assembly: GCA_001798595.1. Classification (GTDB taxonomy): domain Bacteria; phylum Desulfobacterota; class Binatia; order UBA9968; family UBA9968; genus 2-12-FULL-60-19. The sequence goes on from MGSS01000051.1 coordinate 6,074, forward strand.
AGGGAGGTTGTTTATGTCAGTGCGTGTTCGCGTGCCCACTCCATTGCGCAAATTCACCAACGGCGCCGATGAGGTCAACGCCCAGGGACCGAACGTCCGGGCCATCGTGGACGACCTGGACCGAAGCTATCCAGGGATCAGGGAGCGGATCTGCGACGAAACCGGCAAGGTCCGTCGCTTTGTCAATGTCTACGTCAACGGCGATGACATTCGCTTTCTGCAGAATCTCGAAACCTCTCTCAAAGACGGAGACAATATCTCGATCGTCCCCGCCATCGCCGGGGGGCTGTAACCTCCAGGATCGCTTTTATGAGCAAACCGCTCACCGCCCGCTGGGCCGTCGCCGATACTTTCAGAGAGCCGAAAAAGGTGGAGTCGGTCCTCGATCTGATCGGCGACACGCCGTTGGTCGAGATCCGCAAAATCGCTCACAGTATCTCTCCGGCAGTGCGGCTCTTTGCCAAGCTTGAAGGTTTCAATCCCGGCGGCTCGGTGAAAGACCGCGCGGCGTTGAAAATGGTTCGCGAGGGCATCCGCTCCGGCAAGCTCGCGCAGGGGAAGACGATTCTCGATTCCACCTCTGGAAACACCGGGATCGCCCTGGCGATGATCGGGCGAGCGCTCGGCTTTCCCGTCGAATTGGTCATGCCCTCCAACGTCAGCCTGGAGCGCAAGCGAACCATCAACGCCTACGGGGCGAAGATCATCTACAGCGACCCGCTGGAAGGCTCCGACGGCGCCATACGGCACTGCCGCAAAGTCCTGGAACAGAACCCGGAGAAATACTTCAAGCCGGATCAGTATTTTAACCCGATGAATCCCCAGGCCCACTACGAGACGACCGGACCGGAGATTTTTCGCCAGACCGACGGGGAGATCACCCACTTCCTCGCCGGCATCGGTACCAGCGGAACCATCATGGGGACCGGCCGCTTTCTCAAGGAAAAAAATCCGCGCATCCGCGTCATCGCAGTCGAGCCGGACGATGCGCTGCACGGGCTGGAAGGGCTGAAGCACATGGCCAGCTCCATCGTCCCCGGCATCTATCATGAAGCGGAGCTGGATGAAAAAATCTCCGTCTCTACCGAAGACGCCTACGCGATGGTCTATCGGCTGAGCCAGGAAGAGGGCATCCTGGTCGGGCAATCCGCCGGCGCCGCAATGCACGCGACACTCCAAGTGGCGAGGAAATTAAGGGCCGGCACGCTGGTGACGGTATTCCCGGATTTCGGCGACAAGTATCTCACCACCAATCTATGGGTCGGTTGGCGCGATCGGATGGCGGTAGGAAACCTTACGTTCTCTATCTGAGGCGGCGAGCCATGAAGTCCCCGAAAGAAAAAGTCTGCGAGCGCGTCTATCTCACCTTTCCGAAGGATCTGGTGAAAGAGCCGATCGTCTGCTGGCTGGCGAAAAAGTTCGATATCATCTTCAATATCCGGGGCTCCACGGTCACGTCGGAAATGGGCTTGGTAGCCATCGAAATCGAGGGCGAGCGCGGCGAGGTCGAGAAAGCCCTTCAGTGGCTGAGAGATAAAGGCGTGCTCGTCGAGCCGATCGAGAAAAACGTCATCGAGTAAGCCACTGCCTTAAGGTGTCGCGGCGGATATCGAGAAGATAAGAACCCCGCCTTCGTAGGCGGAGCCGCCGATAAGAAAGTTGCCGCGATTCGGCACCCTGACGGTGGTGTCCACGATCGGCTTCTCCCCTTCCAGCAGCCGCACTTTCAATGAGATCCTGTTGTTGCGGTACTCTTGTGGCATGACCAGCAGAGAACGCCCGCCGGGGATTTCGAACAGAGCGTTGGCCAGCCAGGATACCCTCTGGGAATCTTCTCTGAGCAAGCGGTAACAACGATACTTGATGACCTCGAGCTGCTGCTTCATTTTGGACAGCAGCGGATCCAGACAGTCCGCCTCGTTTGTGGCGACGATCGTTCCAATCTTCACCTGGACGCCGGGCTGGCTCTTCTCGGCCGCGCGGACAAGCCCGGGCAGCAAGACAAGCCAGAGACTAAAAAGCAGGGTCGGCGGAAGCAGGTTCAGGGGTGCTTTCTGTTTCGGCCTCATGATCCTCGAATAGCCAGATAATCGTCGTTTTGGTCTGCGATTCGCGAAGCAGCGCAACGTTCATCCCGTGACCGTCGATCGACTCGACAGACGCCAGGTTCGTTTGGCCGAAACCCAAGCCGGGAACGAACCGCTCGAGCGACAGGACGCCTAAAAGCAAAAGGATGACCGCGGGGATGGCCCACGCCAGCCTCGGCGGAGTCAACGTCAGACGGAACCAATCGACGACACGGACCTGCCACGACCGCTCCTCGACGATCCGCGCGTGCACGCCCGCCCAAAACGGCGCAAACGGGATGTTTGCGGCCTCGGCCGCCAGCGTGTTTTTCAGGGTGGAATTGATCCTCTCGATGCGGCCCTTTTCTCCGAGACAAAGAGGACACTGCTTGAGGTGAAGCTCGACCCGCTCTCCTACGACGGGAGCTAACTCACCGTCCAGCCACGCCCCAAGGTGTTCCTGAATATTTGCGCAGCTTTCCATCATAAATCAGAACCAAGTTTTTCCTGCAGCTTCTTCCGCGCGTAATGAAGCCGGCTCATGACCGTGCCTTCCGAGCAGCCCACGATCCGGCCGATGTCCTTGTACGATAATCCCTCTATCGCTCTCAACACAATGACCGCTTTATGATCGGGGGTCAATCCATCGATCGCCGCGCGCAGCCGGCCCCCAAGCTCCCGGTCCCGCACCTCCCGATAAGGGTCGCTTCCCATCTCTCCCTGGGCGAACATCGCGTCGTCGAAGTTTTCCGTCAGCTCGGTGCCGTTCCGCTTGCGCCGGCGCTGAAAATCGATCGCCAGATTCATCGCAATCCGGTAAAGCCAGGTGTAAAAACTCGACCCACCCTCGAAACGCTTGATGCTTTTGAAGGCCCGATAGAAAGCCTCTTGCGCCACGTCCATCGCGTCGTCGCGGTGATTCAACACGCCCAGGACCGCCATAAACACCCTGCGATAATATTTCGCCGAGAGCTCCTCGAAGGCGCCAAGGTCACCGTTCTGACACTTCCGGACGAGATCCCACTCGGCAAGCTCCACAGCGATCCTTGCTATTTCGACGCCCTAAAGCGGCCGGTATTCAAACAAAAACGGTTATGCCCATCAAAAAGCTTGAATTTTTCGTTAGTTGCCATAGAATCTGTTTAGGTTGCGCTTGCCGGCCATAGGATTTCCGCCGGCAGGGAAGGAAACTATGATCGTCCAGTGCCCAAGTTGTCATACCACATATCGAGTTTCGGACAACCTCATCACGAACGCCAATCCGACCTTCCGCTGCTCGCGGTGCAAGCACGTATTTGTCATCGCCGTCAAGCCTGCTGCGCCGGCTGAGGAGCCTGAAGCGAAACGGCCTTCACCCCAACCGGCATCTGAAAACCAAGAGTTAAACTTTTCCTTCCCTCCCGCCGAGCCGCCGCAGCCGGCACCGCAGAGCCGGGAGGATAGCGTCGTTCGTTTCGAGCCCGACGAGACGAGAAAACCTCCGGCAGAAACAGAAGAGCCGTCAACCGACGCTCCGCGCGTGGCGGATTCCTGGTCCATCGCCTCCCCTGGGCCGGCCAAGGAACAGCCCTTCACGATGATCGCGAAAGAAGATCCCGCGCCGGTCGCGAAGGCTCCCGCGCGGGCTCCCGTAGCGCGGGAAGAACGGCCCCAGCTTATCGTCAAACCGGCTCCCGCGCTCGAGCCTTCGATCGATTCGCCGCTCGATCAATCCCTCTCCACCGCCCCTTATCTTGCGCTGTGCGCGGCGCTGTTCATATTTTTCTCCATCGTCGCGCTTGCTTACAAGGCGCAGCCAGCGCCGGTTGAAAGACTGCTGAAACAAATTCCCTGGCTCAACTCGTCGCTCTTTAGGAGCAACCACCTGCGCCGCGGTATTACAATCCAGGCGGTCGTCACCCGATTCCAACGAATACAAGGCAACAAAGACGTCTTTGTCGTATCCGGACGCGCAGTCAATCACAGTCCCGTCAAGGTGCGCGAGGTCAGAGTGGAGGGCTATACTTTCGGCGCTGACGGGAAAATCATCGAACAGCAAACCACTATGGTCGGCAATGCTATTTCGGCAAAGATCGTCCGCGACCTCTCGCAGCAGGATATCGTCGCTCTTCAAAAGCAGCCGCCGGTCAAGCGATTCGAGCTGCCGCCGGAGGAGTCGTTGGGCTTCGCGATCGTGTTTTTCAAGTCAAGCGGCGACATCAAGAGCTTCAGCTTCAGGGTGGTGTCCGCCGAAGAGGCCTAAGGGGAGTTCTTTTTTTCCTTTTCCTGATCCTGTTTGCTGCCCGGCGTAACGTCGATTTCATCGGACTCCTTGATCGACCGGCGAAAGTTTCGTATGCCTTTAGCCAGTCCTTCGCCCAGCTCGGGGAGCTTGCGGCTGAACAGGATAAACACGAGCAGTAAGATGATCAGTAGTTCCCAGATTCCCAAGCCGAACATAAATCCTCCGATGGTGGGCCATTCTAGAATACCCTCCCGCAGGATTGCAAGCATGATATCTTTGACAACCGCGACCTTCGCATCTGCCGGCGTTCCCTGCCGCCGCCACGGCCTTCGGCTCCCTTGCCCGATCCGATCGCAGGTCTAGGCATGCCCTTCGATCGACAGCCCACGATTTCCGTGATTGTTCCGGTGCATAACGGCGGCGAGAGCTTCCACAGGTGCCTGGCGAGCATTTTCCAGGCGACCCCCCCGCAGGAGGTCATCGTAGTCGCGGACGGAGACACCGACGGCTCGTGGCTGGTTGCCGATCGTCTGGGCGCGCAGGTCATCCGGCTACCGGTGGCGGGCGGCCCGGGGCGGGCCCGAAATGAGGGCGCCCGCCATGCGGGCGGTGAGATTCTGTTTTTCGTCGACAGCGACGTCACGGTGCCGGCGGACGCGGTGAGTCGGGTTGCCGATCTCTTTGCGCGCGATCCTTCGCTGACCGCGCTGATAGGCTCCTATGACGACGAGCCCGCCGCTCCCAATTTTCTCTCCCAATATAAAAACCTGCTCCACCATTACGTCCATCAGTCGGCGCGCGAGGAAGCCGCGACTTTCTGGGGCGCATGTGGAGCTGTTCGCCGCGATGCTTTCACGGCGGCCGGCGGCTTCGACGAGAGCTATGGCAGGCCTTCGATCGAAGACATCGAGTTGGGTTACCGCTTACGTCAGGCCGGCCACAAAATCCTTCTTTGCAAGGAACTTCAGGTAAAGCACCTCAAGCGCTGGGGAGTCTTGTCGCTGCTTAAATCCGATATCTTCGACCGCGCCGTTCCGTGGACGCAGCTGATGCTCAGGCACCGGCGTCTGCTCAACGATCTCAACCTCCGCACCTCGAGCCGAATGAGCGGGCTATTGTCTTTCGCGCTCCTCTCCTCGCTCGTCGGAGCGTTGTGGCGGACAGCACTGCTCGCAGCGGCGTTGGCATGCGGCATTCTTTTGTATGCTTTGAACGCCCCTCTCTTCCGCTTTTTCCGCCGTAAACGGGGGCTTACGTTCGCTCTCCGGGCTCTTCTCTGGCATTGGTTCTACTACCTCTACAGCAGCGCGGCTTTTGTTGCCGGCGTGCTGTTCTACCCGACTTGCAGGGGCATCTCCCGCGCCTCGCAGCCCGGCAAGCTGACTTCTTCGACAGGGAGACCCTGAGCTTCCTTCATGGATTCCAACCGAGTCGTGGTCATTGGGGGGGGACCCGCCGGCCTCACCGCAGCTTATCAACTGGCGAAGCTGGGGCGGCCTGCCACGGTGCTGGAAAAGCACCACATCGTCGGCGGCCTGGCCCGCACGGAAGATTACAAAGGCTTCGGCTTCGATATCGGCGGCCACCGCTTTTTCACCAAGGTCGAAGAGGTCAACCGCATGTGGCAGGAAGTCCTCGGGGAGGACTTCTTACGCCGGCCGCGATTGTCGAGAATCTACTACAACCGCAGGTTTTTCTACTATCCGCTGCGGCCCGTTAACGCGCTGATCGGCCTCGGTTTGTGGAAGAGCCTGCTGATCGTGCTTAGTTATCTCAAGTGGCAGATTTTCCCGCACCCGCGGGAGGAGACCTTCGAGCAATGGGTGACGAACCGCTTCGGCAGGAGACTGTTTCAAACGTTCTTCAAGACGTATACCGAAAAGGTCTGGGGCATCCCTTGCTCGGAGTTGCGCGCGGAATGGGCGGCGCAACGCATCCGCGGCCTCTCGCTGAAGACGGCGCTGCTCAGCATGTTCCTGAAGCCGAACCGAACCATCAAAACGTTGATCGACGAGTTTCACTACCCGCGCCTCGGCCCGGGGATGATGTGGGAGAGGGTCAAAAGCGAGATTGAACGCAGCCACGGCACGGTAAAACTCAACTCGGAGGTCGTCTCGATCCAGCGAGAGGGAGATTTCCTCAGGCGTATCGTCGTTTCCAACCGCGGCCATCAGGAGATCGTAGAGGGTTCGGCGTTCATCTCGAGCATTCCCATAGGAGAGTTTCTCAAAAAGCTCGACCCTCCTCCGCCGCCTCGCGCATTGGACGCCGCCGAGGGCTTGCGTTATCGCGACCTCCTGGTTGTCTGTCTCATCCTGGGGCGGCCCCGCCTCTTCCCCGACAACTGGATCTATGTCCACGAGCCGGAGGTCAGAGTCGGACGCATCCAAAACTACAAAAACTGGAGCCCCGCTATGGTGCCCGACTCGTCCAAGACCAGCCTCGGGCTTGAGTATTTTTGCACTCGCGGGGACGATCTGTGGCGCATGTCGGACACGGAACTGCTGGAGCAGGGCAAGCGGGAGCTGGCTCGCATCGGTCTGGCGCGCGAGGAGGACGTCGAGGACGGCTGCGTGCTGCGCATCCCCTACGCCTATCCCGTGTACGACGCCGGCTACCGCGCCAACCTGGCGCTGGTGCGGGAGTTCGTGGAAGGACTCAAAAATTTTCAAACCATCGGCCGCAACGGCCTGCACCGCTACAACAACCAGGATCACGCCATGCTGACCGGCATGATGGCTGCGCGCAATCTGGTCTTTGGCGAGCGCAACGATCTCTGGAGCGTCAACACCGACCAGGAATACCACGAGGAAGCTCTGATCGACGGCAAGGCCCTCGAAGAGGCGTTCTCCCGGATTTTTCTCAAGCTCGATCGCACGGCGTTCGGAGTGGCAGCGGGTCTGGTGTCGGGCGTGTTGCTGTTCCTGGTAACCCTCGGGGTGGTGATCAAGGGCGGCGACCTCATTGGCCCGACGTTGCAGCTCTTGCGCTATTATTTCCCCGGCTACACCGTAAGTCCGGCGGGAAGCGTTATCGGGTTATTATATGGTCTAATAACCGGCTTTATCGGAGGCTGGCTCTTTGCGTTTCTACGCAACGCCGCGATGTTTCTCTATCTGACCCGGTCGTACCGGAAAGCTCAGCGCGGGTTGCTGCGGCGATTCTTCGACTACACATAGGAGGGCTCTGCTATGGCTGATGAAGAGAAGCGGCTCGAAGAGGTCATTCTCACGCGCCTCGTGCGGCTCAATGCCAAGATCCAGGGGGTCGTGGTCGGCCTGATCGCCGGAATCGGACTCTTCGTTGCCACCAACTGGCTCGTGTTGAAGGGCGGAAAGGCCGTCGGCCGCCATCTCTCGCTCCTGGGGCAGTTCTTCATCGGCTATAGCGTGACCTTTTCCGGCAGTTTGCTCGGCTTTGCTTATGCGTTCGTGTGCGGTTATATCATCGGGTATTCGGTGGCTCGAATCTACAATTGGATCGCAGATCTCAAGGAAGGAAAGTCTTGATGGTGAGTGCCGCACGAGCCCTATCGCCTGACGGAATACGACCGTGAAGTTTCTCGATGATCTCAAGATGTACTGGCGCTTTGCCAGCGGGCTGCGTAGCTTCCTCCGTCATACCATTTCCCTTGAGGAAGCCCGAGCCATCGTGCGCAAGCGTATGGCCGATCGGGAAAAGAATTTCCTGCGCGTTGTTGAGCGCGGAATTTTCGGCTACCGGCGCAGTCCGTATCTACCGTTGTTGAAGCTTGCTCAAGTTGAATTTGGCGATATTCGGCACATGGTGGGGTCGAAAGGGCTCGAAGGGACGCTCCGAGCGCTGCGCGACGCGGGAGTTTACATCTCCTTCGAGGAGTTCAAGGGGCGCGCGCCTATCGTGCGGCAAGGACGAGTGATTCCCGTGCAGGCTCACGATTTTGATAATCCTTACCTCGGCCACTACTACCACGTCGAAACGGGCGGGACGACCGGAGCGGGGACGCGAGTCGAGATCGATCTGGACCACCTGGCTGCGATCGCCCCTCTCTACACGTTGGCCGACCACTCCCACGGCGTGCTTTACGTGCCCCGTGTGATTTGGTTCGGCATTCTGCCGGATAGCTCCGGCGTAAACAATATTCTTGCATACGCGCGCTCAGGCCAGCTTCCCCGGAAGTGGTTCTCGCCCGTCGTCGGTCGTGATATCAAACCGGCGCTCAAGCATCGTCTTGCCACTGGTTACCTTGTAGCTATGGGACGAATCTTTGGCGTGCCGGTCCCATGGGCCGAGGCCGTCAGAATCGAAGACGCGGGGACGGTCGCTCGCTGGGCGGCTGAGACTCTAAAGACGGATGGCAGATGTCTGATCCGCACGCATATCAGCAAGGCGCTGCGCGTCTGTCTGGCCGCGAGGGAGGAAGGACTCGAGCTCTCCGGCGTTACTTTTGTGGGCGGCGGTGAGCCGCCCACCGCGGGGAAGGTACAGGTCATCATAGGCACCGGGGCGCGCTACGTCCCCAACTACTTCTTTACCGAAGCCGGTATCGTAGGAATCGGCTGCGCACGGCCTGCCGCCGTAAACGACATTCACCTCTTCAAAGACGTTCTCGCTCTCATCCAATATCCGCGTCAAGTGCCCGGCACGGAGATGAGCGTCGACGCTTTCCACTTCACCACTCTGCTGCCGACCGCACCCAAGCTGATGCTCAATGTCGAGAGCGATGATTACGGTATCATCGAAACCCGCTCTTGCGGCTGTCCGTTAGAGAGCTACGGTTTCACACAGCACCTCCGTGACATCCGCAGCTTCCGCAAGCTCACCAGCGAAGGTGTAACGCTGGTAGGCGGCGAAATGATCCGCATCCTGGACGAAGTCCTGCCGGCGAAATTCGGGGGCAGTCCTCTGGACTACCAGTTGGCCGAAGAAGAAGACGAACAAGGCTTTACCCGGCTAAGCTTGTTGATCAGTCCAAAGATAAAGATTGCCGATGAGGCGGCGGTCATCGAGACTGTGCTGGAGGCGTTGGGGCGCAGCAGTGTTGCGGCAGACTTGGCCCGAGCGCACTGGAGTCAGGCGAAGACGCTGAGGGTGAAACGGCAAGAGCCGATCTGGACAGCTCGAGGAAAGCTCATGCCGCTCCATCTCGCAAGACGCGCTGACGGCTCAACCGGTTCCCGTTAAGGATTGACGATCGCCGGATAATGCACATCTCCACCTCCGTGAGCAAGCCCCCTTCCCCCTTCTTCATCGTGGGATGCACGCGGTCAGGCACGACTCTGATCTCCAGAATCTTGGACAGTCATTCCAGGCTGGCGGTCTATCACGAGAGCCATTTTTATCATCTCCTGCGCAAGGATCTCCATCGTTATGGAGACTTGCGGCAGCCGGCCAACCTGCGTCGGTTCGTGGCTGATGTTCGGGAGGTCCTCCGGCGACAGCGAAAAATGGAGCCGCCAGGGGAACAAGAATTTCTCGAAGCGCTGGTCGCGCCTACTTTCGAAGGAGTGTTGGCTACGGTGTTGCAGCTCTATGCCCGGCTGCAAGGGAAACTCCGGGGGGGCGACAAGACACCGGGGCATCACAGCTATCTCCAAGAGATCACAGAGAAGCTCCCGGACAGTCCGGTGATCTTTGTGATGCGCGATCCCCGCGATGTCGTGCTCGCGATCCGGGAGAAGTTCGGCATCAGCCTCAAGGGCGCGACCGCGTTGTGGAATGCGGCCTTTATCAGTTACGAGAAGTTTTCCCATTGGGTTCACCTGGTACGGTACGAAAAGTTTGTGCAACAACCAACGGAAGGCGTGGAGGCGATGTGCGCCTACATGGGTGAGCGCTACGAATCCGACATGCTGCGTTTCTACGAGAGAATTCCCGACCGGTTGGCGAGAATCCCATTTAACCAGGATCTCCTGGGACCGGTGGATCCCCGGCATATGGGCAGGTTCCGGGAGATGCCGCCCCGGGAGATTGAACGAATTGAAGCCGCCTGCGCGGCTGGGATGGAAACCCTGGGGTACGATTTCATCGGCGCGACGCCGAAGGCCTTACCCATTGCGCCCCCAACCAAGTTCGAATTCGTCATGGACCGGCTGCGCTATTATCGATGGGATTGGGGACGTTGGCGGCGCGGATGGATCCGCTGGAAGATCGTGTTGCGGCTGCGCGCTCGATATTTTTTGTCGTTGGGATGGCTCCGAGATTGAGGATGAATGTGCCGCTGGAGCGCCTGTACCAGCACGCTTGGCCTGACCACGGACTCACTAAACCGCCGTGCCGGTCACAACCAGGAGCGTATAACCATGAGTATCTTCGCTGATCTTAAAATGTACTGGAGATTCGCAAGGGGACTGCGCAGTTTCCTCCGTCATACGCTTTCGCTTGAGGAAGCGAAGGCCATCGTGCGCCAGCGTATGGCGGATCGCGAAAAGAATTTCCTGCGCTTAGTGGACCACGGAATCTTCGGCTACCGGCGCAGTCCCTACCTTCCCTTACTCAAACTCGCCGGTTGCGAGATGGGAGACATCCGAAACATGGTTCGCTCCAAAGGACTGGAGGGGACGCTGCGCGCCCTGAGGGCAGCCGGGGTTTATATCACGTTCGAGGAGTTCAAGGGCCAGGAACCCATCGTGCGCCAGGGGCGCGTGATCCCCGTACATGTTCATGACTTTGACAATCCTTACTTGAGTCACTACTACCAGGCTGAGACCGGTGGGACGACAGGCGCGGGGACGCGGGTCCAGATCGACTTAGATCACTTGGCGGAACGAGCTTCGTACGACTTGCTAACCTACGACGCCTATGGCGTGCTCGATGCGCCAGCCGCAATGTGGCATGGTACCTTACCCGATAGCACGGGTATCAGCCGCATCCTGCGGCGCGCCCGTACGGGCCGTGTTGTGGAGAAGTGGTTCTCGCTCACAACAGGTCGAGATCTGAGAAGATCTCTCAAAAATCGTCTCGCTACCGAATACGTAATCCTTGCCGGGCGCCTCCTTGGCGTCCCCATTCCTCGCCCCGAACCGGTGAGTCTGGACCAGGCAGCCATGGTGGCCCTTTGGGCAGCTAAGATGCTGGAGGCTCATGGGGCCTGCCTGATCCATACCCTTGTCAGCAGGGCGGTGCGGGTATGCGTCGCCGCCCAGGAGAAGGGGCTCAAGCTTACTGGCGCTACCTTCCAGTTTGGCGGTGAACCGCTAACCCAAGCTAAGATGGCAGCGATTACGCGCACTGGTGCCCGGTGTTACCCGGCGTACCACTTCGAAGAAGCCGGTCCCGTGGGCATCGGTTGTGCCCGGCCGGTTGATGAAAACGATCAGCACTTTCTGAAGGACGCCTTGGCTTTGATCCAACATCCGCGCCAGGTGCCTGGTGCCGATATCACCGTTGACGCCTTCCACTTCACAACCCTGCTGCCTTCAGCGCCCAAGCTCATGCTCAACGTGGAAAGCGATGACTACGGCGTTGTAGAGACGCGCTCTTGTGGCTGCCCATTCGAGACCTACGGTTTCACAGAACACCTGCGTGACATCCGCAGCTTCAGCAAGCTCACCAGTGAAGGCGTAACGTTGGTAGGCAGTGAAATGGTCCGCATCCTGGAGGAGGTCCTGCCGGCAAAATTCGGTGGCAGCCCTCTGGATTATCAGTTGATGGAGGAGGAGGATGAACAAGGCTTCACCCGGCTAAATTTGCTGGTAAGTCCGAAGATCGAGATCGCGGATGAGGCGGCGGTCATCGAGACGGTGCTTGAGGCGCTGGGCCGCAGCAGCGTCGCAGCGGATCTGGCCCGAGCCCATTGGGGCCAGGCCAAGACGCTGAGGGTAAAGCGGATAGAGCCTATCTGGACCGCCCGAGGCAAATTGATGCCGCTTCATCTGGCACGCCGCCCGGCGGGCCGGGCCAGCGCTTCAACAGAATCCAAGACCGCCTCAGGTCGCAAACCGAGCAACTAACTGCTCCGGTGCGACACACGCTTCGTTTGTTCCTTCCGAGTTTGACGGGATAATTTCCCTAAGATATTGTAACCGCCGTATCGCATCCGGGGACACGCCGCTTATTCCAGCACATCAATGATGGACCGACCGTTGCGCTTCTGCATGATCACGACCTTCTACCCGCCTTACAACTTCGGCGGGGATGGGATCTTTGTCCACCGCCTATCCAACGAGCTGGCGCGCCGCGGCCATCAGGTCGACGTCATCCATTGCCGGGACGCCTACCGGTCCGTGGCAGGTCGCGACGCTTCCGGCAAATATGACGACCATCCGAATGTGACGGTCCACGGCCTCAAAAGCCCCTTCGGATGGCTTTCCCCGCTGGCAACGCAACAAACCGGTTTTCCGTTCTTCAAGTCGACAGCTATTGCTCGAATTCTGGATAAAGGCTTTGATGTCATCCACTGCCATAACATCTCACTGCTCGGGCCAAAAGTTTTGGAATACGGCTGCGGCGTCAAGCTATACACCATGCATGAATACTGGCTGGTATGCCCCACTCAAGTGCTGTTCAGGTTCAACCGCGCGGCATGCATTCGGCCGCACTGCTTTCTGTGCACGCTGAGCTATAAGCGGCCGCCGCAGTGGTGGCGTTACACGGCTCTTCTTGAAACCGCGACCAAGCACGTGGATGCATTCATCGCCCCGAGCCGTTTCAGCAAAGAAAAACACCGTGAGATGGGACTCGCCATGCCGGTTGTGCATTTGCCCCATTTCTTCTCTTCAGCCGAGGACGATTCTGCGCCGAGGACGCAAGGCGCGGCCGCCGAGGCGGCGAAACCCTATTTTCTCTTCGTTGGCCGCCTGGAAAAGCTCAAAGGGCTTCAAACCCTCATCCCGGTTTTCAAGAGCTACGCGAAGGCTCAGCTGCTCGTCGCGGGCACAGGCACTTACGAGTCAAACCTGAGGCGACTGGCTGCGGGCAGCCCGAACATCCGGTTTCTCGGTCATCTGCCCGAAAGCAAACTGCCGGCCCTCTATCGCCAGGCGGTTGCGGTCATCGTGCCGTCGATCTGCTTCGAGACTTTCGGCCAGGTCATCATCGAGAGCTTCAGCCAGAAGACGCCAGCCGTGGCGAGAAACCTAGGCGCCATGCCGGAGATCATTGAAGAGAGCGGCGGCGGATTGGTTTACGACACGGAAGCCGAGCTGATTGTCGCGATGGATCGCCTGTTGACGGATTCATCGTACCGGCGCACTTTGGGAATCAACGGTCATGAAGCTTACTTGCGGAACTGGACGCCGGAAGTTCACATGCAGCGTTATTTTGCTTTGATCCACGAGATCCGGCAGCGCAGGCTGACCGCAACTTCGACACGCGGGAGGACTCATTCAAGTGGACACCTTTAGAGATCTGCCGGCGCGAATATTTTATAAGCATCCAAGACTTCTCGCCTTCGTTTTCCTCGCTGCGATCAGCTTTGTCGCTTATGTTAACGCCCTGCCGAACAGCTTTCATTTTGATGATGTTGTCGGCGTCGTTCGGAATCCCACGATTCGGGATCTAAAATATATACCTTCCTACTTTACTGATCCGTCCACCTTTGCTCTTGGCCGCACCCGGGAATGGCGTCCGGTGCTACAGATAACCTACGCGCTGAATTATTCGATCGCCGGCCTCAATCCCATCGTCTTTCGCGTCTTTAACCTTCTTTTCCATCTAGGAACGGCCTTTTTGATTTTTCTCGTCATCACAGAGATATGCGAGCACCCACCCCGCAAACTGCAGTCGGATTCCCGTGTGCCCGTGGCTTTGCCTGCGCTTTTCGCGGCAAGTCTCTTCGCCGTCCATACGGCGAACACCGAAGCCGTGGACTACATCTGGGCGCGGAGTTCCGTTCTCGCAACCTTCTTTTACCTGCTCGCTTTCTACTGCTTCCTGCGGGGGCCTTTCAGCGACGGGAGGAGCAAACAACTGCCGTGGCATGCAGCGGGACTGCTCTCGTTTGCATTGGGGGTGGGCACTAAAGCGACCGCTGTTACTTTACCCGCGGTCTTGGTGCTTTACGAAATCCTGTTTCTCAACCCAGCTGGGAAAAGCCCGCCGCGATTGTTCCTCGACGAACCTCGGCGGATCAAAAAATATATCCCGGTAATCGCGGTTTTTTTCGCCTATCTCGCGATCCGAACGTTACTTTTGCCTCGAATGTTCACCAATATCGCGGCGGCTAGAGAAGTTTCATCGCTGTCTTACCTGCTTACTCAATTTCGCGCTTGGATTTACTATCTCAAGCTCTTTTTATGGCCTCACCCGTTGCTCGTTGATTTCGCCGGCTTCGGCTGGTCCCATTCCCTCTGGGACATCAAAGTCTTGTTGTCGCTCGGGTTGATCAGCGCGCTTCTCGTTGTCGCGTGGCGCGTGCGCCGGACGAAGCCGCTAATAAGCTTCTTTGCCTTTTGGTACTTTGTCGCGCTGCTGCCCGAGGCAAGCTTCATCCCGCTGGCCGACGCGGTCGTTGGTTACCGCGCCTATCCCGCGTACATCGCGCTCGCGGTGATCGCCGCGATGCTCGGCCTTGAAGGATGTTTGTGGCTCTGGAATCGATTCGGTGGATCGGACGAAAGAAACGCCTCGCGGCTTCGGCACCTCTGCGTCATGCTGGGAAGCCTGGTCCTGGCGGCACTCATCGCCGCCACGATCGCCCGCAATCGGGATTGGCGCGACGGGATGACGCTGTGGAGCGACGTCATCCAAAAGGACCCTGCAAACCCTCGCGCCTATATGATGCTCGGGGCGCAATTTCTCAATCAGGAAGACTACGAAAATGCTAAAGAGATGCTCGAACATGCAATTAGATTGCGACCCGGACGATCTCATGCCTACGTGCTTCGGGGATATCTGAACTCACGCCTAAACCGCCATGAGGAGGCCCTGTCGGATCTCGACCGGGCGGTCCAACTGGACTCCCGCGCCCCCTACGCCTACTTCTATCGCGGGGAACTGCACAGAAGAACGGGCGAATATGAAAAAGCTCTGGCCGATTACCATGCCGCGTTGAGGTTCCTGCCCTTTTACACCGACGCCTACCTCGGCCTTGCCATGACGCATTTGGAGAAACATGAAACTGCCAAAGCTATCGAGGCTTGCACGAAACTGGTCGGAATCGATCCTGAGGATCGGCGGGGGTACGATTGTCTGGGAAACCTTTTCATCGAGCAAGGGCGCTTCCCGGAGGCAGTCGCCTTATATCAACAAGGGACTCGCCGCATCCCGCGAGATAGTGGGCTCTGGTATGGCTTGGGAGTCGCCCATGAGAAAAACGGGAATTATGAGGAAGCGGGAAATGCGTTTGAAAAGGCCGGCCGGTTAACGTCTGAAACGAATCAGAGATCGCCTATAATGATTCCCTTGGTTGAGTAGCCTAAGCAAGGCCCTGTCGGTTTTGCTCAAAAAAAAGGGGGGATTTTATCCCCCCCCTCATAGTACCTTGGTTAAACTTACGCCGAGTACTTACCCTTGATTCCCCTGGTTAGCCATCAATCAGAATGAGGGGCTGTAAATGAACCCACAGGCTTGGGACCGGCGTCCAGGTACTTACGGCGCCAGTCAAGGAGCGACGTCTTGTCCTTGCCGAAAAAGACCCGCACCCCGGATTCATAGCTATAGCGGGAGCGATTGTCCACTGTGAGCTTGAACACGTTGACCTCAACGTTTTCCAACGGCATCACGGACATGCCAAGGACCGGCCCGACTCCGGCGCTGCGAACCTTGTGACGGTAGGGGCCTCCAAACGTGTTGACCTGCAGGCCGACGGTCAGCTCTAGATTATTCTTCTTGTTTCCCGTGAGCACGTTGAGTGCGCCAAGGTCGATTGTAGGGAAATAACTTACAGTGCCCTGAAGCCGGTTTGTTGGGACCATAAGCCGTTTAGCGTCCTCCTTCCTAAAATGAGTACATTTGTCATCTGCGCAAACCTCCTGTTGCGGGGAGGAAACCGGCTGAGTGTAGCTAACATTCACATTCATCTGGGGGTAGTAAAGGGCCACTGCTGGAGTGAGCCACAAGTAGTTAGAATCTCTGAGGGTACGGGCCTGGTAGTTCACAAAAACGCCGGCTTTACCCCCAACCCAGCCGTAAACCGGACCAACGTCTAAACCAAACTTGCTCCCCTGACCTCCAGTGTACTGAGCCCGTCCCTGAAGACCGAGATTTTGCAAGGCAAACGGGAGCATTCCCAAAGCCTCAATCGAACCTCTAGCGCCGGCTCGACCGACATGGTAACCCTGCGGTAAACCTGTTTCCCTCTCTGCGCCAACAGATGCAGCCACGTAACCGAATGTCTCAATCTGCGCCGCGATCCCTCTCGGTACCCAAAGCACAACCGCCATGAAAATGGCAAGCGCGCTAGCTAGTAACTTCATAGATGTTTTCCTCCTTATTTAGTTCCGTCTGATCCGTTCACGATGGGTCTATTGCTCGCTTTTACTAAAATGGCCTTCCGATGTCAACTCCCCGTGCAGATTCTTTTGTACCTCGAACTTGAGTCCTTATACGAAATCCAGCCCCCCCTTGTCAAGCGAAAAAATCGGGAAATCAAACCCTGGTTCAAAAGCATGTCTCACTACACATTTTACGTGTCGGGGGAACAGGAGCGGGGCTGGAAAACCAAAGCGGATAATGCTATCGGTCGATCTCTTCAGACGATAACGCGGTCAGGAGAACATCATGGGTCTCACACAAGAGGTTGTGGGTTTCGTACGGAGGACACGCTATAAGGACATGCCCCCTGAGGTGATCCGCCTGGCTCTGGGGTTTATCCTCGACGGTCTTGGAGTCACCCTGGCGGGGTCAACGGAAAAGGGGTCGCGCATCCTCCAAGCTTACCTGCGGCAATTCGCCGGCCGGCCCGAGGCCACGGTCATCGGCGGCGGCTTTATGGCGCCGCAAGCAAAAGCCGGTTTAGCGAACGGCGCCGCCGGCCATGCGATGGACTATGACGACACACAACTATCGACTTCCAAGGAAGCGGTTTACGGCCTGCTCACCCATCCGACGGTTCCGGTTCTCGCGGCAGTGCTTGCGGTAGGAGAGAAGGAGCGTTTAGCGGGGGACGATTTTTTGCTGGCTTATATCTTAGGAGTCGAGGTGGAATGTCGCATCGCCGACGCGGTCAACCCGCGCCACTATCAAGCCGGCTTTCATTCCACGGCGACGATCGGCGGGCTTGGCGCCGCGATGGCTGTGGGAAAGCTCTTAAACTTGAAAGAAGAGGCGCTGGCGCGCGCTTTGGGCCTGGCGGCCAGCATGGCCTCCGGCCTGAGAGAAAATTTCGGCACGATGACCAAGCCGCTCCACGCCGGACGGGCCGCGGAAAACGGCGTGACGGCCGCGCAACTTGCGGCGAAGGGTTTTACCTCAGCCACCAATATCCTCGAAGCAAAGCGGGGCTTCTTCAACGCCGCGGCGGGCGGGTGCGACGAAACGAAGATTGTCGGCCGGCTCGGCCGCCCCTACTTCATGCAGGAGCCGGGAATCTCGATCAAGCCCTACCCCTCCGGCTCGCTCTCTCATCCGGCGCAGGATGCAATTCTCGATCTGGTCAGGCGCCACGATCTCAAGGCGGGAGATATCGAATCCGTCGAAGTCGGAACGAATTCCAATGTCCCCAACGCCCTTATCTATCCCATGCCCAAAACCGCTCTCGAAGGAAAATTCAGCATCCCCTTCTGTATGGCCATCGGGATCCTTGAGCGGAAGGCCGGCATCGCCCAGTTTACCGACCGCAAGGTGCGCGAGCCTAAAGTCGTGGAGTTGATGAAGCGCGTGACGCTGGTGGTCGATCCCGAGTTGGAAGCGCTAGGTTACGATCAAGTGCGTTCCCGCGTGCGGGTCAAGCTCAAGGACGGCAAAACCGTCGAGGCCAGGGCGGATGTCGCCAAGGGCCATCCGCTGAAGCCGATGACCTGGGCCGATCTCGGCGAGAAATTCCGTGATTGCGCGCGCCTCGTGCTCTCGCGCGCCGCCACCGAGGAGACGATCGAGCTGGTTGCCAACCTAGATAAGATGCGAAGCCTGTCGCCTTTGCTCCGGGTCCTCGGCGGAGGCAGGCTTCGATCCGTCAATAAATCCGGAAAAGCGAGAGGCAGGAGACCCAGGAACAAAAGATGGAACGGCACTCCGAAAAGATCGCGGCCTTTATCGGCGGTCTGAAGCTCGAAGCGGTTCCCGGCGAAGTCAGGGAGAAGGCGAAGCTGATCTTCCTCGACACGCTGGGAGTCGCCCTCGCCTCTTCGACCATGGACTTCGGCCGAATGGCGCTCGACACAGCGCGCGCCCTCGGCGGGAGTTCGCAGAGCCGCCTGATCGGCGCCGCGGAAAAAGTCGTCGCGGCAAACGCCGTCCTGGCCAACGGGACGCTGGCGCACGGCCTGGACTACGACGACACGTTGGAAGGGGCGATCGTCCACACAGGCTGCTGCGGCGCGATCACGGCCCTGGCCGTCGGAGAAGCGCTGGCGGCGAGCGGAGAAGCTGTGCTCGTTGCCGGGGTGGCGGGGATCGAAGTTATGTGCAAGATCGGTCTCGCGGCGCCGGGAAAATTTCACGCGCGCGGCTTTCATCCGACAGCCCTTTGCTCCACGTTCGGCGCGGCGGCGGCGGCAGGCAAGCTCTTCGGCCTCAGCGCCCCGCAGTTCATCGACGCCTTCGGCATCTGCGGCAGCCAGAGTTCCGGGATTATCGAATACCTGGCCGACGGCACCTGGACCAAGCGGCTGCATCCGGGCTGGTCGTCTCACGGCGGCATCGTCGCCACTATGCTCGCTCAGCGAGGCTTTCGCGGCCCGGCTTCGGTCTTCGAGGGAGAACACGGCTTTTACCGCGCCTTCGGCGGAGACCATGCATACGAATTTGAGAAACTGGACGAGCTTGGAACAACCTGGGAGATTCCGCGCATCGCTTTTAAATCCTACCCGTGCGGCTCGATCTCCCACGCCTACATGGACTGCGCGCTCACGCTGCGGGAGAAGCATGCCATCAAGCCGGAGGATGTTGCGGAGGTCGTTTGCCGCACGGCTCAAGGGCCGGTGCATAGGCTGTGGGAGCCGCTCAAGGACAAGCAAATGCCGGCCAGCTCCTACGGCGCGAAATTCAGCCTGCCCTACAGCATCGCCGTCATCCTCGCGCGCGGCACGGCGGGTCTAGAGGAATTTTCCGACAGCGCGATCCGTGACGAACGGATTCTTGAGTTGGCGGCAAAGGTCCGTTACGAGTTGGACCCGACGATCGACTATCCGCGCCACTTCTCCGGCCACGTCAAGATCAGGCTCAAGGACGGAAGGCTGTTGGAAGAGAACCAACCCTACCCGCGCGGCGGCCTCGAACTGCCGCTCCCGCCGGAAGAAATCGAGAAAAAATTCCTTGCCAACGCAGCCCTGGCTCTGCCGAGCGCGAAGGCTCAGCAGATCATTGCTATGGTGCGCAGGCTAGAAGAGCTGCCGAAGATTGCCGCGCTGACAGATCTGTTGGCAGCCTAATGACGTAGCGGGAGTGGCCTATCAGTCGTTACAGGACGAGCGACGGGCCGCACGCCGAGCGCCGCCGCTTCATCTCGCCGCACCCTTTTCTATCCGTCTACGATACTGTTTGACATCCGCCGCCAAATCTATAAAATCCATTGCCAATCGCTAAGGCAGGTCGATGAAAAAACCGCTGCTGATCTTATGGGCTGCGAGCGTGCTCCTCGAAGCCTGTCTTCCTCCGGCTTTCCGCGCCCATCCAACCCTGGCGCAAAGGACGGCCACGATCAAGACCGTGCTAGTTGCGCCACCCAAGGTCGAGGTATTTGAGCTCGGGGCCGGCGGTGTGCGTGAGAAGATGGACGAATGGTCCGATCAAGGTCGAAAAAACATTATCGCCGCACTTGAGAAGTCTATCGCTAATCGAGCCTCCCTACGTATGAGGCTGCTCAACGAAGAGTCTCTCCCGCAAGAGACGAAACCCGAGCTGGAACAGACCTCCGCGCTCTTCGAGGCCGTGGACGATGCAATCTTGCGGCATACGTACGGCCCCGAGCCGGAGCGGTTTGGAGATAAGCTGACCAATTTTGACTATTCACTCGGCGCGGAGGTGCGCGGGTTGAAAACGGAAGAGGCCGAGGCGCTGCTGTTCATTCGAGCGGTCGACCACATATCGAGTCAAGGTCGGATCGCACAACAGGTTGCCCTTGTGATTGTGGCAGCCGCGATGGGCATACAAGTCATCCCACAGGGAGGCGCCACGGCGCTAAGCGTTGCTCTCGTCGACGCCGACACCGGCGCCATTTTGTGGCACAAGTTCCTGCGATCAGGAGGCGCTCATGACCTGCGGGATTCAGGCAGCGCGACCCGCTTGATGGACCAAGTATTTGCGGACTTCCCCCTCCGTTAAGAAAAGAATGACAACCTTCGTCGAAAGGCTGTTCGGCATCCTGCTCCTTTTTCTGGGCCTTGGCTCTTGTACCGCTGCTCTGGCCCCTTTCGGAACCGAAGAGGCTCTTCGCCTTGACAACGATGAGAAGAGAATCTGGAACAGAGCGAAGGAGGAACAAAAGAGGCTCGATAACAGCGGCCAAATCTATCAAGCTGCCGCATTGACGGCGTATGTGAATGAGGTGGCCGCAAAGATCACTCCCGAGCCCCTCAAGCAAAAGGGTCTCTCCTTTCAGATTAAGATCATCAAAAACCCCTTGCTCAATGCATTCGCGTTCCCCCATGGAGTTATCTATATCCACACCGGCATGCTTGCCAGGATGGAGAACGAGGCGCAGCTGGCCGCCATCCTGGGTCATGAAATGAATCACGTGGTCCGCAGACACATGGTTCAGCAAATCAGGGCTGTCCAGAACGCAGCCGGGACACTTTCAGCGCTCCAGGTGGTGCTTTTACCTCTTGGCGCTGTGGGGTCCATTGGACAGCTGTTGGGCGCGGTAGGCGCCGTCGCGGCCGTTTCCGGCTATTCCAAGGCGGCTGAGGAAGAATCGGACCGAGAGGGACTCGCCTGGATGGTAGCTGCCGGGTACGATCCTAGAGAGGCGCCAAAACTCTTCGACTATTTGAAAAGAGATATCGAGGAGTTGAAAAAGGACGAGCCGTTCTTCTTTGGAAGTCACCCTCGTGTTGTGGAAAGGCAGGACAGTTATAACCGTCTCCTACAGACCAGATATCGCGACGTCAAGGGTATCGCGGAAACTGAGAGATTTATGGACAGCGTTCTTCTCGTTCTGCTAGACAACGCCGCGATGGACCTGTCGTTCGGCCGGTTCGCCCTCGCACAGGAGACGATTGAAAAGTTCTTAAAAAGACAACCCGATAGCGCGCGAGCTTACTTTACCCTTGGAGAGGTCTACCGTCAGAGAAATCAAAAAGACGACGTAGAGAAGGCCGAAAAACACTATCGTCAGGCGAGCCAGTTCGACGCCGCGTACGCGCCGCCCTACCGGGGGCTAGGTCTCATATGGCTGAAGCAGGGGCACAAGAAACAAGCCCGGGAAGCCTTCGAGAAATATCTTTCCCTGGCGCCTCAGGCGGAGGATAAGGGATACATCCAGCAATATCTGCAGGATCTTCCGAGCAGCGAGGCTAACGCATCATGAAAAGATTCAACCTCTGGCTTCTGGTTCTGGCCATTCTGCCGGCCGGATGCGCCCCATGGACAATGGTCGGCGGCAGCTATCTTACGAACTCGGAGAACTACGAGGTCAATCTTCCCAGCGGTTGGCGAAAACATAACCAAAGCCGGGATGTTCTTCGCATAACGAGAGACGGGCTGACTGTCCAGGAGATCCTCATCGGCAGATGGCCGTTGGATAAAGACCCTCCGCACACGAAAAAGAAACTTGCGAAGGGCATGTTGCCACAGGAAGCGGCCGAGGTGGTGGTCGACGATTTTCGCTCGAATAGCAGCCTGGACAACTACCAAATAGCGGAAAACAATCCCTCCAAAGTCGGCGGGCACGCGGGCTTTAAACTTGCTTATGGATACCAGACCAAGGCAGGCTTAAAGAAAAAGGGGATCTACTACGGGGTCCTGGTGGACAAGTGGCTCTATTTTCTCAACTACGAAGCCCCCGATAGGCACTATTTCGGCAAGGACCGCGAGGTTTTCGAAAAGATCAAAGAGAGCTTCAGGGTTCTCAGATCCGGTCAGGCTTAGCAGAACCGATCTATCCGCCAAGCGAGGGAAATGCCCAGGCGGCCGCAACACAAACCGCAAACAACCCTGCGCCGCTCAGCTTTCGTAGGGCAGCGTCACGGTGAAAGTCGAACCCGTCCCAGGCTCGCTTTCTACGACAACCTGCCCGCCGAGCATTTCAGTAAATTTCTTAACGATATAAAGTCCCATTCCCACTCCTCCGAACGCTCTGGTATTCGAACTATCCACCTGGTGGAATCTTTCAAAGATGAGGGGAAGATGCTCCTGGGGAATCCCCACGCCGGAATCCGCGACTTGGAACACGACTTTTTTAGAGCCCGGAACGCATCGAGCTGAGATAGTTACAGCCCCTCGTTGGGTAAACTTGACCGCATTATTTATGAGATTCTGAAGCACATGCTTGACCTTTTCACTATCGGTTTTGATCACCGGCAGGTCACTTGGATAGTCCCATCTCAAAGTCAGATCCTTTTCCACGGGAACCCAATAGCTGGATCTCAAATCCTCCAAGAAAGGAACCAAACCGACCTCGGAGGTCACCAACCTCTCACTTTCGCCTTCCATTTTCGTGACCTCCAAAAGGTCGGTGATCATGGATAACTGATCGCCGGCGCGGTCTACGATTTTTTGCAAAACTTCGGCCTGCTTCGGATTGACCTCTCCCAACATCTGCTCTTTCATCAGTTGGGCGTAGCCCACGACCACATTCAGCGGCGTGCGCAGCTCGTGGGACATGACGCCGAGAAATTCATCTTTAATTTTGTTTGCTTTGACTATGCGCTCATAGAGCTGAGAGTTGTGGATGGCTATCGCGGCCTGGCCGGCCAGTGCGGTGAAAAACTGAACCTCTTCACCGCCGAATTCGCGCTCCTCATTGGAATAGAAAACGATATCTCCGATGGCTTTCCCCTTAACGATCAGCGGCACTCCCAGATAGGAAATAGGATGGGCTGCCTGAAGAAACGCGACGTGGCGGGTGCGCGGATCAGCACGCGCATTCCGAACCACCAAGGGTGCCTTAGTTTGAAAGACTACGCCCGTCAAGCCAAGCTCTTTTTCCCATTGTGCCAACTTCTGCGGGCTTCCGTCGAACTTGCGGCTGGCGACGGGTTCTAACTCGCCGGTCGCCGGATTGTATAGCCTGATGACCGCCGCGGCATACGGGAGCAGAGCGTCCAGCTTTTCAAGGAAGAGGTCTAAAACTGTTTGGAGGTCAAGTGTCGAAGTCATGGCGCTGCCGATTTCATGGAGAGTGCTGATTCGATCAAGATTCCGCCGGATCTGCTCTTCGGCTCGCTTGCGGTAGGCAAATTGCTCTGCTTGCTCCTTGGAGATTTTTTGCAGCCATTCAGTCTGGGCGAAGTAACCGTAAAAAATAGCGATCGTGAACGGAAAACTGCTGCGCAGATAGACGGTCAGATCGCCGATCTCTCCCGATTTAAGAAGAAAGTAGGCGTACAGAACGGGAGCCAAGATGGCGATCCCCAGCAGCGCGCTAAAGCTCCGACATATGGAAGAGAGAAAAATCGTCACAAAGCACACAAGGTAGAAGTCCGGGCCGGCGCCCCGGCTGACGACCAGGGATGCGGACAGACAAAGGGTATCGACAACGATCAGGAGCGCATGAAAGGAAAACGTTTCGAAGCGTCGCTCATCGACAAAGTACAGAGCGCAATTGGACAACAGATAAACAACAAGAAAAGCATGCGTCGTGGCGGGGGTGACCCATCGCAGTTGAGAGAAAAGCAGCAAATAGGAACAGATGATAATCAGCGGCCATCGGATGCGGATGACGGTCATCTTTCTCGGGGCATCGAGAATTCCGAGCGCCCATGACAGGGCCGGAGAAGAGGTCGTGGTTTGAGCGAGTTCCATTTGCCCTGTACTCAAGTCGTGCCGCCATCCGTGGCTATGATCGACGGATCGACCTCCGAAGAATCCGCAACGAGCCGCGCCTGCGATGATGACAAATGTCCAACGCCGAACCTAAACCCGCAGGAAGGTGACAGTGGACGGCGTTTGATCGAGAATAGTCCAAGCGGTTCAAAAATTCCAGGGAAGATAGATGGTGGGCCTGTCTGGAACAATAGAGGAATAGATCAGTAGACCGCATTTACGCTTTCTCCATTGTTCCAATGTCGAATGCTCCAATGCTCTAAATTTTTCCTACGGAAAAATTTGGTGGGCCCACCTGGATTCGAACCAGGGACCTACCGGTTATGAGCCGGTGGCTCTAACCAGCTGAGCTATGGGCCCGTAAGAAAATTTTAGATTTTGGATTTTCGATTTTGGATTAAAAGCTCGCAGGTTCGCGCGCGTTTTGCAAGTACGGCATCCCGATCCGTGCGCTAAGTCTCCATAAAACTTTTCAGGCGTTTGCTGCGGCTCGGATGCCTGAGCTTGCGCAGCGCCTTGGCCTCGATCTGGCGGATGCGCTCGCGCGTCACGGTGAACTTCTGGCCGACCTCTTCCAGGGTGTGGTCGGACTTCTCGCCGATGCCGAACCGCATGCGCAACACCTGCTCTTCGCGCGGCGTCAGCGTCGCCAGCACCTTTTTGGTCTGCTCTTGCAGGTTGATGTTCACCACGGCGTCGGACGGCGTCATGATCCGCTTGTCTTCGATAAAATCTCCCAGGTGACTGTCCTCTTCCTCGCCCACGGGGGTCTCCAGCGAGATCGGCTCCTTGGCAATCTTCAGCACCTTGCGCACTTTGTCCAACGGAATCTCCATCTTGCCGGCAATCTCTTCGGGGGTCGGCTCGCGCCCGATCTCCTGGACCAGATAGCGGGAGGTGCGGATCAGTTTGTTGATCGTTTCGATCATATGGACCGGGATACGGATCGTGCGCGCCTGGTCCGCGATCGCGCGCGTGATCGCCTGACGAATCCACCAGGTCGCATAGGTGGAAAACTTGTAGCCTCGCTGGTACTCGAACTTGTCCACCGCCTTCATGAGACCGATATTTCCCTCCTGGATCAAATCTAGAAACTGAAGCCCGCGGTTGGTGTATTTTTTTGCGATGCTCACCACCAGACGGAGATTGGCCTCGATCAGCTCCTTCTTCGCGATGTTTGCCCGGGTCTCGCCTTCAATAATCGATCGGACGCGACGCCGGAGCTCGTCGGCGGGCATCTCAAGCTCCTTTTCAACCCGCCGCGCCTCCCGCCTGCCCTCGCGGATCGCCTCGACCATCTCTTCGATGGCCTGGTGACCCATGCGCAGCGATCCGATGGCCCGCTGCCAAGCCTTCTTGCGCCCGTTGCTCGGCGCGATCTGGAGAATATCCTGGGCCGCCTTGCCGGTCCGGCGCTCAAAGTCGGACAGTTTGCGGTCGAATGCGAGCAGCCGGCCCATGGCCGCCTTGAGTCCATCCACTATTGCCTCGGTCTGCCGCCGGTTGAGCTGCATGTTCCGGAGGCTCGCGAATACCTTTTCCTGGTATTTCGCGAGGATCTCGGCCAAGAGCTTGCGTTTGCGAGCCGAAGTCTTTTTGCCGGCGATCTGGCGCTTGATCTTCTCTCGCTCCCGCGCCAACCGCCTCAGTTTGCCGATCTGCTCCAAAACTCCTTTTTCGTGGACCTCTTCGTATTCCAGCTCTTCGACCTCCTCCTCTCCGTCCTCCCGGATGATTTCGCGCACGCGGATTTCGTGTTGCGCCAGCTTTTCTCCGAGCGACAAGACGTGGCTGAGCGCCAGCGGGCTCGACAGAACCTCTTCGATAACTTGTTTTTCTCCCTGCTCGATTTTCTTCGCGATCTCAACCTCGCCCTCGCGGCTCAAGAGCGAGACCGTGCCCATCTCCCGAAGGTACATCCGGACCGGATCCCCGGTCTTGCCGGTGACGTCGCCGTCCACCTCGACTTCGATCTCCTTTTCCTCTTCCTCCTCCTCCGACGGATCTTCCCCTTGGCCGCCCAGCGTCACCCTCTGGTTGGAGTCGATGACCTCGATGTCCATCTCTCCGAACAGCGACATGACATCGTCGATCTGGTCCGGCGACACGACGTCGGCCGGCAGCATGTCGTTAACCTCGTCGTAGGTCAGGTAGCCCTTCTCCTTGCCGAGGTCAATGAGCTTTTTGACCTCCTTCATCTCCTTCTTCCGCGCGATCTGCGGAGAGAGGGAGGTCGGTTTCTCCAGCTTCAGCGGATGTCCGTCTTGGCCGCGTGCCGCTGGCGGAGCAGCTGTCGTTCTCTTCGGACGGCCTCTTGCCATTCGAGCATCCTTTCTCTTTTGGTCTTCTCGTCTTTCACTTCTTCCGCGCGGCGAATCGCCTGCCGCAACTGTCGTTGCAAGTCTCTCAGATGCCGCCTGCGGAGGTGGGACAGGCAGTCGGCGGCCATTCTTTCGCCGTCTTCTTCGGCGATCTTTTCTCCTTCAAGCATAAGCCCGGCGATCTCGGCCGCGCGCTCGGAGGAGAGTCTTTGAGAGAATCGCGTCGCTTCCACCTCGCCATATTCCTTCCATTCGGCGAGGATCGCCCCGACCATCTCGCACCACGCGGGACTCACCAACCGCTCGAACTCGCCCTCCTGCATCACCTGTTGAATGATGGTAGGGGACCTCAGCATGAGACAGACCAAGGAGCGCTCCGCCATGTCTTCCCGGGCCGTCAGCGGCGCCTCCTTGGGAGGAGTTCCGCCGGCCGGAGCGCGCTGGGCTGCGCCGGCGCCGGGCATGGGAGCGCGCAACAGGCTCTCGCGAATTCCCAGCATATCGACCGCCCGCCGGATCAACAGATCGGCCTCGAAAGCGTTGCGGACCTTGGCCAACACCCGCTTGACCTCCTGAGCGATTTGACTCTTGGCTTCAAGGCTCCGCCCGAAGCGTTCCTCCAGCCAGGTCAAGTAATAGTCCGCCAGCGGAATCGCTCGATCGATGATCGCTTCCAACGCGTCTTTCCCCTGGGAATGAATAAACGTATCGGGATCCTCTCCCTTAGGCAAGAAGGCCGCGCGGCCCAACAGTCCTCCTTCGAGAAATATCTCAAAGCTGCGCGCGGCCGCCTTGCGCCCGGCCTCGTCGCCGTCGAATAGGG
Organism: Deltaproteobacteria bacterium RIFCSPLOWO2_12_FULL_60_19; assembly: GCA_001798595.1. Lineage (GTDB taxonomy): Bacteria > Desulfobacterota > Binatia > UBA9968 > UBA9968 > 2-12-FULL-60-19. Next base: position 33,509 of record MGSS01000051.1, read on the forward strand.
CAATGATGTTTTTGGTGTAGCGTCCCAGTATCCGCACATGGTCCGGCGTCAACGCGGTCCCCAAAGTCGCCGCTGTGTAGGCGACGCCGAATTGCCACAGCGCGATCACGTCGAGGTAGCCCTCCACCACGACCACGCGGTCCTGCTGGCGGATCGCCTCTTTAGCGTGGAACAGCCCATAGAGCGTCGCTCCCTTGCGGAAGAGCGGAGTCTCCGTGGAGTTCAGATATTTCGGCAGCCCCTCGCCGATCACCCGCCCGCCGAACCCGACGATCTTGCCGCCCGGCTCGGCGATGGGAAACATCAGGCGGCCGAAAAATTTTTCGCCATAGCGCTCCGCGCCCCGGTCGCTCAGCAGACCCAGCCGCACGGCATCCTTGAATGAGATGCCCTCGCGCTTGAGATATTCGACCAGGCCCTGGCCGCCCTGCGGCGCGTAGCCGAGATAAAACCTGCGCGCTGCCTTTTCGTCGACGCCGCGGGCCTTGAGATACTCCAGCGCCCCCTTGCCGCCGGCGCGGCCGAACAGGTTCTCGTGAAAATAGGCGGAGACTTTCTCGTTGATGCGGAACAGCGACTCCCGCTGCTCGGCCTCGCGCCCGTCGCGCGGCTGGCGTCGCTGTTCGACCACGATCCCGTAGCGCTTGCCGACCCGTTCGACCGCTTCAGGAAAGCTCAAATGATCGTATTGCATCAAAAAGTGAAAAACGCTGCCGCCGGCGCCGCAACCGAAACAGTGGAATATCCCTTTTTCTTCGCTGACCGTGAAGGAAGGGGTTTTTTCCGAGTGAAACGGGCAGAGCCCAAGGTAGTTCCGGCCGACTTTTCTAAGAGTGAGGTGATCCGAGAGCACCTCGACGATGGAGGCCCGGTCGCGGATCTCGATAATCTTTGCTTCGGGAATCATGCGGCGTGCCTAAATATAACCGTCCTGTTCACCGGAATCCGCGTCGCCGCGCGTCGGGAGATTCGCGCGGCCGAACAGAATCAACCCCTGGGCGAACTGGCTCAGCAGGGGCGCCAGAAAGGATTGATGGATTTGCTGCGCCGTTTTGGACGGAAGAAAGGGAGACGAGGTAAGAAAGAAAATGAGCAGCGCCAATAGGGCGGCGCCCTTTCCGGTCCCCACCACCACGCCGCCGATTCGATTGATTCCCTGGAGGAAGAGCAGCGACGCGGAACGATGGAGCAGCCAGCCCACCAAATTCAAGCCGAAGTATGCCAGGAAGAAGAGCGAGACGAAGGTGATGGCTCGGAGCAGGAAATATGAGGAGGTCCAGGACGCCGCCCACAGCGCGGCTACGGGCTCGTCGTAACGGACTGCGATCATGAATCCGACAACAAGACCGAGCAAGGAAAAGACCTCCCGGAAGAGCCCCTTAAAATAGCCTCTCAAGGCGAACAGGAGCAGGAGACCGAGGAGAATCGGATCGACGATATTCACTGGCCGGCCACACCTGGGAAAATCGAAGTCAACGCGCCTCGCTGTCTTTCAAACTCTCACGCGCCGCGCAACATCTCTTTGACCAGTTCGCTCACTCGCTTGCCCTCGCTCCTCCCGGCCACCTTAGGCATCAGGCGCTTCATCACGCTGCCCAGGTCCTGAAGGCCCTTGGCGCCGACCTCTTCAATCGAGCCGCGAATTAGAGCTCGAACTTCTTCCTCGCCCAAAGCCTCCGGCAGGAAGCGGCGCAGCGCGGCCAGCTCGGCCTCTTCCTGCCGCAACAGGTCCGCCCTTCCGCCCTTGCTGAAATACTCGATCGCCTCTTGGCGCTGCTTGCAGAGCGTGGCGATCGTTCTGAGGATCTCGTCCGCGCTGAGCTCCCCGCGCTGCTTGATCTCTTCGTAGTGGACTGCCGACAAGAGGAGCCGCAAGGCGGAGACCGTCGGCCGGTCTCCGCCCTTCATCGCGGCCTTCATCGAATCCTGAATATCGGTTTTGAGTCCCACGCTCGTGACTGCGACGCTTTGGGGATGCGCGGCGTTAAAAGTAGTGGCTGCGAGAGCGCCGCAGCGCTCTCTTTTTCGCGGCTATCGCCTTTTTCTTCCGCTTGACGCTCGGCTTTTCGTAGTGTTCGCGCTTGCGCAACTCCGCGAGAATGCCGGCCTTTTCGCACAGCTTTTTGAAGCGCCGGATGGCGCTCTCGATGGATTCGTTTTCTCTAACTCTGATTCCGGTCATCGGTATGAATCACCCCCCACTCCTCCGTGGCCCAGAAATTTACTGCTCTTAAAATCGCAATTCTAACGGATTCATGCCTCAAGTCAAGCTAACCATCGGCCCGGATACCGCCGGGGCGCGCGAGCCGCATCTCCGGCGCAGACGGATCTTCCGGAGCGGCCTGAAACGGTCGAGAATCCTGTCCCACATCGATCGAAGCGGGTTTGCAGCCCGGCACGAGCCGCAGGGTCTCACTAGCAGGACGCTGAAAAAAGCCGCTCGTGCTTCGAGTCAGCACGAACGGAAATTCTCCGATGATTTCAATCCATCCTCCGTTCGTCCTGAGCTTTGTCGAAGGATGAACGGAGTTTTTCGGCACCCTCTAGTCCGTATGGAACCCGGTAAGCTCTCAGTTATAAAGAACCTCTTTGAGCTTGGCGATCAGCCCCGGGTCGAGCTTGAACAGCCCGGAGATGATCTTCTCCGCTTCGTCGCCGGGCACAAGCCGGATTCCCAAATCGGCCTTCTTCGCTTCCGCGATGAACTCCGGGTCCTTCAAAGTCTCCTCAAAGGCCTTGCGCAAAAGCTGCGCGCGGTCTTTCGGGGTTCCCGGCGGCAGGGTATAAGTGCGGACGATCTCGCTGTCGCCGTGGATTCCGACCTCGATCATCTTACGCCCTTCGTCGCTCTTCGCGAGGCTCAACGCCTGGGGCACTTTCGGAAGATCGGGGTGAGTCCTGCGGTTGGCCTGTAAGACGACCATCGCGTCGCCCGACTCCAGCGCCTTGCGCCAGGTAACCCTCACGGACTCCCAACCCCAACAGCCGCCCGCCAACTCTCCGCTCTCCGCCGCCAGCCGGATATCCGCCGTTCCCTTGTACCCGGAGACGAGCTGGATGGGCAAGCCTGCCGCCGCTTTGATGATCCGGGTGGCATTGTCGGGGGTGGAGGTGCCCGGCCCGACGCCGCCCATTTTAACCGGCGTCTTCGACGCCGCCCATCGCTCGACGCTGGTAATGCCACTGGCCTTGGTGAAGGCGCAGACCACGTGGTCCGTCGTCGGTGCGCCGATGAATTCGAATTTTCTGGCGTCGAACTCCACGCCTTTCTGCCCCAAGACCTGGCCCAGAAACAGGCCGCCGATGAAATGGCCGATCGTAAGACCGTCCGGCTTAGCTACCTTATAAACATGGTTGGCGGCGATCAGGCTGCCCGCGCCCGTCATGTTGTCCACGATCACGGTAGGGCTGCCGGGAATGTGTTTGCCGAGATAGCGCGCTAGCGCCCGCGCGTAGGTATCGAAACCTCCGCCCGCGGAAAAACCCACGACGATCCGTATCGTCTTGCCGCTGTAAAACTGCTCTTGCGCGTAGACCGACGCGGTCAGAGCCAAAACCAGGAACAGACCGAGGCAACAGAAAACCAAACTCTTGATGCCGGAACCGTATCTAACTTTCATATCAACCTCCTCGGCGAAACCGCGTGAGATGCCGTCATCTAAATCATAAAACTCTGTCGTGTCAAGCCGCGCATTACTTTCTCTTCAGTCTTATCTTCCAGAACTTCTCCGGGTAGTCTGAGATCAGGCCGTCGACGCCGAGGGCGAGGAATTTTTCCATCTCGCGGAGGTCGTTGACGGTCCAGACGAAGGTTTTGAGGCCGGCCTCGGCGGCCTTTTCCAGCGCGCCGGGGCTCACCAGCTCTTTCTGCATGTGGATGGAATAGGCCCCGAGCTCGCGCGCGACCTGGAACGGGTTCTCCTTGCTTCCTCTGCCGTAGAGAACGCCGAGGGTCGCCTCCGGCGCGAACTCCCTTACCCGGCGCAGCGAGCGGTAGTCGAACGACGAAACGATGGCCCGCTTGAGATATTTATAGTGGCTGAGAATGAAGAGAGTTTTGAGTTCGATTCCGAGGGGCCCCTTCGGGAAAGTCTTGACTTCGATGTCGAGCGCCGCCTTGCCGACCACAATCTCCATCGCCTCTTCGAGCGTGAGAATCCGCTCGTTCTTGAGGGATTTCTTAAACCACGAGCCGACATCGAGCTGCTTGAGCTGCTTGAGGGTCTTGGCTCTGACCGTGCCGCTCGCGCGCGCCGTGCGCTTAAGGCTCTCGTCGTGAAACACGACCACATGGCCGTCCTTCGAGAGCTGGCAATCCACCTCGACCACGTCCACGCCGGCGGCCAGCGCCTTCTCGATGGCGATGCGCGTATTCTCCGGATAAGCGCCGGAGCTGCCGCGGTGAGCGATCCTCAAGAAGCTCGCCTTCATGATGTTTCAGGCTCCGGCGGAATGTCGAGATGCCTTAAACTGAATCTTACGCAGTTCGGTCCGCTTTGCGCAAGTAGATGAAGAATTCTTTGTTCCCCTTCGGGCCGAGCAGCGGCGATTCCACCACTCCGAGCGCTTCGAATCCGAACGCGACAGCCGCAGCCTTGATCTCTTCGATCACGCGCGCGTGCTCCCCGGCGTCGCGCACGACGCCGCCTTTGCCCACTTTTCCCTTGCCGACTTCAAATTGCGGCTTGATCAGCGCCACGACCTCGCCGCGCGGCGCGAGCAGATCGCGGACCTTGGGAAGGACCAGGCGAAGCGAGATAAAAGAGACATCGATCGTGGCGAGTTGTGGAGCCTGGGGAAGCTCTGCGGGTTCAAGAAAGCGGATATTTCTCTTTTCCAGGACGACGACGCGCGGATCGTTTCGGAGTTTCCAGTCGAGCTGGCCGTAGCCCACGTCCACCGCGAAGACCTGCCGGGCGCCGAAGGTGAGGAGACAGTGCGTAAAGCCGCCAGTCGATGCGCCCACGTCGAGGACAAACTTATCTTCGACGTCCATGCCGAACTCTCTCAGCGCCTTCTCCAGCTTAACGCCGCCGCGGCTGACGTAAGGCGGCGCGCCGCCCTTCAGCCGGATCGCCGCGTCCGGATCGATCAAGCTGCCGGCCTTGGTCGCGGGGCGGTCGCCGACGAAAACCTCGCCTGCCAGAATTCGGGCCCGCCCCTCCTCCCGGCTCTGAACCAGCCCGCGCTCGACCAACAGCTTGTCTAGGCGCTCCCTCTTTCCCATCCCTCCTTTTTTCTCTTCTTCTCGGCCCGGACCATTTGTATCGCCGCTTGCGCAATCGCGTCCTTGTCGATGGCGCAGATTTTTTTAAGCTCGTCTTGCGTGCCGTGAGCGATGAATCGGTCCGGCACGCCGAGGCGCCTAACCGTCACGCCGGTCAGCCCTTCATCCGCCAACAATTCCAAGACCGCGCTGCCGAAGCCGCCCTGCATGACGTGGTCCTCTACGGTGATGACTCGAGAAATTTGAGTCACCACGCTCAGCAGCAGCTCACGATCGAGCGGCTTGACGAAGCGGGCATTGACCACCGCCGCGTCGATTCCCAACTGGGCAAGGTCGCGCGCCGCCTTAAGAGCGGGAATGACGGTGTTGCCGATCCCCAGGATCGCCACGTCCTTGCCCGGCCTGAGCAGCTCGCCCTTGCCGATCTCCAGCGCGCGAATATCGCCGTCCAGCTCGACGCCGAAACCCTCTCCCCTGGGATAACGCAGCGCAATCGGCCCTTGATGCTCGATCGCGGTCTTGAGCATCTGCTGCAGCTCGTTTTCGTCTTTCGGCGCCATGACGACCATATTGGGAATAGAGCGGAGATAGGCGAAATCGAAGACACCGTGATGCGTCGGGCCGTCGGCGCCGACCAGCCCGCCGCGATCGAGCGCGAAGACGACGTGCAGATTCTGCAGGCAGACGTCGTGCAGAATCTCGTCGTAGCCCCGCTGGAGAAACGTGGAATAAATCGCGACGACCGGAACCCAGCCCTCCGTCGCCATGCCGGCGGCGAACGTCACGGCGTGCTGTTCGGCGATGCCGACGTCGTAGGAGCGCTCCGGCAGCTCGCGCGACAATTTGTCGATGCCCGTGCCGCTCCCCATCGCGGCGGTGATGCCTACCACCTTCGGATTCTCTTTGGCGAGGCGAATCAACGCGCCGGCGAAGACGTCCGTATAGGTCGGGATCGGGCTCTTGGCTTTCTTCGCCTTGCCCGTGAGGACATGGAAAGGTGTCACACTGTGATATTTGATCGGGTCCTCTTCGGCCGGCTGGTATCCTTTTCCCTTCTTGGTGATGACATGGATGAGCGTCGGGTGCTCGAGCTTCTTGACGTTCTGGAAAGTTTGAATCATCTCCTCCAGGTCGTAACCGTCGATCGGGCCGACGTATTGAAAGCCGAGCGCCTCGAAGAGAAAACCCGGCGTCACCAGGCCGATGAAGGATTCTTTGAACTTGTGCGCGAGATGGTAGAGGTTCTCGCCCACTTTGGGTAACGTCCGCAGCAGATGGACCAGATTTTTTTGCAGCCGCACCGCCAGGTCCGTCGTCAACTGTTTGCTGAGAAACGAGGAGAAGGCGCCGACGCGCGGGTCGATGAAGATGGCGTTGTCGTTGAGCACGACGATCAGATCCTTGGCCAGGTGGCCGGCCTGGTTGAGCCCTTCGTACGTCAGACCGGCGGTCATGCCGCCGTCGCTGATCACCGAGACGACCTTGCGCTTTGAGCCTTGCAGCGCGTTCGCCACAACCATGCCGAGCGCGGCGGAGACCGACGTGCCGGCGTGTCCGGCGCCGAAGACATCGTATTCGCTCTCCTCGCGGCTCAAAAAGCCGCTGAGCCCGCCCAACTGGCGCAGCGTCGGGAGCTTCTCCCGCCGGCCGCAGATCAACTTGTGGGCGTAGCCCTGGTGGCCCGTGTCCCACACGATGCGGTCGTCCGGCGTGTTGAAGGCGTAGTGCAGCGCCAGCGTCAGCTCCACCGCGCCGAGCGTGGACGCGAGATGGCCGCCCACCTCGGAGACGACCGACAGAATCTCCTCGCGCACCTCTTGCGCGAGCGCAGGCAGCTCCGCGACCGCGAGCTTGCGAAGGTCGGCAGGTTCGTGGATCTTGTCAAGCAGCTTGGTCATAAATTAGATGCCGTGGCTCGTGCTCGCGCTCGTTAAAAACACGAACACGAAGCTTCGAAGGACTACCCCGCAGCAGCACGAACACGATCGCTTTCTATAACGCCCGTTCCACGATGGTGCGAGCGATGGCTCTGAGCGGGTCTGCATCTTTACCAAAAGGGTCAAGCTCCTTCAAGCAGCGGTCAAGCAGCTCCCGCGCGCGCTTTCTCGCCGCGCCGAGGCCCGCGACCGATGGGTAGGTCGCCTTTTTCTTCTCGCTCCCGGCGCGCCCTTCACCTCCATGCCCGGCCGCGTCCATGATGTCATCGGCGATTTGAAAAGCCAAGCCCAAATAACCTCCGTAGCGCTCGACCCGGCGAAGCTCCTGCCGCGTAGCGCCGCCGATTTTCGCCCCCACTTTCGCGCAGACGCAAATCAACGCGCCCGTCTTTCGCGCATGGATGTGTTCGACGGCGGCCGTGTCCGCTTGCTTGTCCTCCGCCTCAAGGTCCACGGCCTGCCCGCCGACCAGCCCATCGGCGCCCGCGGCTCGAGAGATGTCGTAAATCAGCTCCAGAACCAACCCCGGTTTCAACGATCGGACTGCCTCGGGCCGGCTCATCAGCTGGAAGGCCTCCGTGAGCAGCGCGTCGCCGGCCAATAGAGCGATGCCCTCGCCGAATAACTTGTGGGTTGCCGGCTCGCCTCGTCGAAAATCGTCGTTATCCAGGGCCGGGAGATCGTCATGGACGAGGGAATAGGCATGAATCAGCTCAAGCGCGCAGGCAAAGAGCAGCAACTGTTTGCGCTCTGCACCGAACAGCTCCCCGGATGCCAATGTCAAAATCGGCCGCAGCCGCTTGCCGCCGGACAACACGCCATAGCGCATCGCCTTGACAATCGTCCGCGGGCGCTGTTCGGATTGTTTGAGATAGCGCTCCAGGCTGCGGTCGATGAGCGCCTTGCGCTCGCTGAGATAGGCTTCGATGTCGAGCTTCGGCACGGGCTAAGATTCCTCGTCCTCCGAATCCTCGCCGGCCGTCTGTTCCATAGACTTGAGCTGGAGCTTGCCTTCTTTGTCTTTCACCAGCACCTCGATTTTCTTCTCCACCTCGGTCAGCTTCTGATTGCAGAGATTGACCAGCTTGACTCCCTCTTCGAAAGCCGCCAGCGACTCCTCCAGCGAAAGCTCGCCCGACTCCAGCCGCTCCACCACTTTTTCCAATTCTTTCAGGGCCTGTTCGAATTTTTTCTTCTCTTGGTCCTTCTTGGCCATCCCCCGTCTCCCTTAAGCACGCAAGGGCGCGATGAATCGCACCCCTACACTTTGCGATCTGCCTACTGCCTGCCCTGAGCTTCGTCGAAGGGCCTGCTACCTACTTCAGCCATAGGCTGATCCGCCTTTGGCGGAGCCTCCTGCCTGCCCGCTATCTTAAGCAGCTCCATCGGATCCACTCGCGCGCCGTTCAACCGCGCGCCCCAGTGCAGGTGCGGGCCGGTCACCCGACCCGTCATGCCCGCCAGGCCGATGATATCGCCCTTGCGGACCTCCGCATTTTTCTCCACGCGAAACTCCGAGAGATGAAAATACATGGTGTAGACGCCCCCGCCGTGGTCGAGGACGATGCTCTTCCCGCTAAAATAAAAATCGTCCCGCAGCGCCACGCGGCCGTGGTTGGCGGCGGCAATCTCCGTGCCCAGTTGCGCCTTCAAGTCAACCCCGCCGTGGGGAGCGCGCGGCGAGCTGTTGATCACCCGGCGCAGACCGAAAGGCGAGGTGATCTGGACGGCGACCGGCGCGAGAAAGCCTCCATCCCACAGGCGGCTCGCCGTCCGCGTTTTCCACAGCCGGTCGAACTCGGCCTGCTCGCGCTTGATCCGTTTCATTGTAGCCGCATCGATCTGGTCGAAAGAGGGCGACACCGAGAAGGCTTCGCTGGGATATTCCCTGGTCAGCACGGATACGGTGGCGCGGCGCTCCCATTGCTGCCCGGCGCCGGTGCGACCCCGAACGGAGATTTCTACGGCGCCCGGGGGCCTTTCCAGGTCCACTCCAACCAATGCCGCATAGGAGCCGTCCGGCATGGGAAACGGCACGATCTCCGTACCGCCGAAAAAGACCTTTGCTCCCGCGACCTCTTTTCCAGTGAAGGTGACGACGGCGATTCCTCCCTGGGGGATCTCCGCCGGCTCGACCGTGATTGTCCCCGGCCCCTCTTGGGCAAAAACGGAGGTCCACAGGAGGAGACAGTAAAGCGGGATGATCCGCGCCGCCTTCATTCTTTCTGCTCGATCCGGCAAAGCACCCTGCCGCGCGCAAAGGAAACGCGCAGCAGATCGCCGATACTGATAGCGACGCTGTCTTTCACGACCGACTGCTCGGGCATTTTTTGGGCGATACTGTAGCCGCGGTCGAGGACCGCGAGCGGACTTAGACCGTTCAGCCGCTCCGACCCGTGCGCCAGCCGGTCGCTGAGCCGCGCCACGTGATCGCGGAAGCGCCGCCACAGGCTGAGCGACAACTCGTCGAGCCTGAGCTGGTTCTCGCGCAGGCGCCGGCTCGGATCGCTCAACCGGCGCGCCAACCCTTGCCAGGCCCCTCGTTCGGATTCCGCCCGGCTCTGCATGGCCCGCAGGAGCCGGCTCCCATGACTTTCGAGCTCCTCGACCAACTCCTCCCGGCGCGGCACCGCCATCTCCGCGGCCGCCGTCGGCGTCGGCGCTCGATGGTCGGCGACAAAATCGGCTATGGTAAAATCCACCTCATGACCGACGGCGGAGATGACCGGGACCGGCGCGGCAAAAATCGCTCGCGCGACCACTTCCTCGTTAAACGCCCACAGATCCTCCAACGATCCGCCGCCGCGCCCGACGATCATCATGTCTACCAGCCCCGAGCCGCCCAGGTCGGAAATTCCTTCGGCGATCTCCTGAGCGGCGCCGTCGCCCTGCACCCGGACGGGCCGGACTATGACCCTGCGGGCCAGGAAACGGTCATGCAGGATGCGGAGCATGTCGCGCAGCGCCGCTCCGTGGAGCGAGGTGACGATGCCGATCGCGGCGGGCAAAAACGGCAGCTCCCGCTTGCGCTCGGCGGCGAACAGCCCTTCTTCCCCGAGCTTTTTCTTAAGCTGCTCGAAGGCGAGGTAGAGCGCGCCCTTTCCCCTCGGCTCCATGATCTCCACATAGAGCTGCAAGTCGCCGCGCGCCTGATAGAGACTGACGCGGCCGAAGCAGAGCGCCTCCATCCCGTCCTCGGGCTTAAACTTAAGACTCGTCCCCTGGCGGCGGAACATCACCGCGGCGATCTGGCTCTTGTCGTCTTTGAGCGTGAAGTAGATATGGCCCGACGGCGGCACGCGGAAGTTGGAGACCTCGCCTACCACCCAGAGCGCGTCCAGCTCGCGCTCCAGCGTTCCTTTGATGATCTGGCTCAACTCGCTGACGGTGAGATATCTGCGCGACTCCCTGGCAAACAAAGGCAGGCCGCTCTCCCCTTTTCCCTGTCGCATTCCAGTCCCGCAAAACGACTAGCCCTCCGGGCGGAGGGCTAATGAAAATGCAAAATGAAAATTGCAAAGTGTAAAGATCAAGAGAATTTCCTGTCCCTCATTTTACAATTTGCATTTTGAGATTTGCATTCGGTCCTTTGACCGGCCTACTTGTTCACCACCTGCTTGAACACGTCCCACCCCTTCAGCAACTCCAACGCGCGCCTGAGTTGGGCGTCGTTTTCGGGCGTCATCTCGCTCATCGGCGGCACCGGTCTCTCCGTCTCCTTCTCCTTGTCCCTCTCTTTGTCCTTAAGCTCCTGCGGCGCCTGCTGGTTCTGCAAATGGCCCGGCAGATTCTCTTCCCGGACCACCGGACGCTTCCGTTCGTCTCCCTTCGTATCCGGCGGCGGCGTGTTTTCGATGACGATGTCGGGGACGATCCCGGAGGCCTGTATCGAGCGGCCCTTGGGAGTGAAGTAACGGGCCGTCGTGAGGCGGAGCGCCGAGCTGTCGTCCAGCGGCAAAATAGTCTGAACCGATCCCTTGCCGAAGGTCTTGGTTCCCAGGATCAAGGCCCGTTTGTGATCCTGCAAGGCGCCGGCGACGATCTCCGAGGCGCTCGCGCTCCCCGCGTTGACCAACACCACGATCGGGAATCCGGTCCACGAGCCCTCTTTGTGCGCGAAATATTTTTGCTTCTGGCTCTCCAGACGGCCGTCCGTATAGACGATCATCCCGGAGTCGAGAAAGAGATCGGTCACCCTGACCGCCTGGGTCAGCAGACCGCCCGGATTATTGCGCATATCCAGCACCAGCCCCTTGAGCCCGCCTTTTTCCTGGCTGAGTTTCTCCAAGGCCCGCTGGAGGTCCCGGTCGGTCCGCTCCTGAAACTGCGCGAGGCGGATATAACCGTAACCTTCCTCGAGCACGCGGCTGCGCACGCTCTGCACGCGAATGACGTCGCGCACAAGAGTAAAATTCAGCAGCTCCGGCACGCCTTCCCGCTTGACCGAGATCGTGACCTTGCTGCCCCTGTTGCCGCGCATCCGCTTGACGGCCTCCATCAAAGACATGTCCTTGGTGAAGTCATCTTCGATCTTGATGATCTGATCCCCGGATTTCACTCCCGCGCGATAGGCCGGCGTGTCCTCGATCGGCGAAACCACCGTCAGCACGCCGGTGCGCACCGTGATCTCGATGCCGAGGCCGCCGAATCTCCCCTGCGTGTCCATCTGCAGCTCTTTGTAGAGATCGGGGGTGAGGTAGGCGCTGTGAGGATCGAGGCCGTTCAGCATGCCGTTGATCGCGCCCGATATCAGATCCTTGGCGTTCACGTCTTCGACGTAGTTCTTTTTGACGATAGAGAGGATATTGGTGAAGGTCTCCAGGCTCTCGTAATCCTCGCGCGGCACGGCCGAGACGTTTGTCACGACATGCCCGCTTAGGATGAAACCCAGGCCGAGACCAACCAGGAGAAATACGATCGACGCTCTATGCTTCCAAAGCACCTTCATGGCCTATCTCCTTAACGGAAATCTAGTAGATTTTTAATTTATCTCAAACCGCGCCAAATATCCATCACTTTCTAAACCAGGGAATGGGGTCCAAGGGCTTACCGTCCTTGCGGATTTCAAAATACAGCCGGGCGCCGGCGAGCGAGTCGCTGTCCCCCACCTGGGCGATCGGTTCCCCCCGGCGCACCGGCTCGCCCGGTCTTTTCAACAACTCCGAGAGATGGGCGTAGAGCGTGTAGTACCTCTGGCCGTGATCGATGATCATCATCTTGCCATAGCCCGAAAAACGGTCCGCGAAGATGACTTTGCCGCCCTCGACCGCCTTGACCTCGTCCCCCAACGACGCCTCGATGTCGATGCCTTTGCGGAACAGCTCGGCGGCAAACTCCGGGTGGCGGGTCTTGCCGAAGGTCCCTACCAGAGCGCCCTTGACCGGATAGTCCAACCGCCCGCGCATCGTCTCAAAGCCGGTCCCGGCCGGGACATCTTTCGAAATCGCCGCCGATTTGCGGTTCATCTCGTCGATCATCTTCTGGAGCTTCAGGGCCGCCTGTTCCAGCTCTTTGAGCGCCCTCTGGCGCGATTCTTTTTCGCGCCGCAAGCCGGCTAGCACCTCTTTTTTCTTCTCGCGCTCAACGCGGATCGATTCCTTGATCTCGATCAGGCTCCTTCTCTGCCGGTCCACCTCCGCCCTTCTCTGCTCCAGCTCTTTTTTTATCGCCAGCTGGCGCTGCGACTCGTCGCTCAGCCGGTCGACGAGCTTGCGGTCGTAGGCGAGCGTCACTTCCAGATAGCGCTTGCTCCGCATCAGCCCGGCCACGGAGCCGGCGCCGTTGAGCAGTATAAAAGGGCTGCCGCCGCGCTGCCATTTGTAGAGCGCCCGCGCCCGTTGTTTCAAAAGTTTCCTCCGGTCCCCGAGAGAACTGAGGAGGCGCTTCGCTTCCTCCTCTTTTTTCTGCAGATTCGCTAGAATCGTTTCGAGGATCGCGTTGACCTTCCCTAAGTCCTTTGTCTTTCGGTCGAGGCTCTCGTCGATCTTCGCGAGGCTCTCCAGGACCGAGCCTTCCTGCCGCTTGACCTTGGCGATCCCCTGCCGCTCCTTCTCGATCTTTTGTTTGATGCCTCCAAGCTCCCGCTCGACCGCGGCGCCACGCGCGATCAAGGGCAAGAGCAGGCTCATTGCAAAATGAAAAATGCAAAATGCAAAAGTTAAAACGGGTTGGAGTTTCCGTCTTTCAATTTGAATTTTGCACTTTGCAATTTTCATTTTACACTCGCGCGTCTTCGGCGCGCGCATCACCATCTCTTGAGAAATCGGCGCAACGAGAGCAGGCTCCCAAGCGTTCCCATCACCCACCCCAGGCCGACCAGGAGCAACAGGCTGTCGGGGGCGAGAAACTGAAGCTGCGCGCGCTCGGCCAGGATTCCCAACGAAGCCGGGAGCTGAGAAGTCAACGAGACAAAGAGCTGCCACAGACAGAGCACGGCGAGCCCCGCGCCAAGCAGCCCCTGCACCATCCCCTCGAGCACAAACGGCGCTTTGATCAGCAACCGGCGCGCGCCCACGAGCTGCATGATTTCGATCTCGTCTTTGCGCGCGAGGATCGCCAATTTCACCGTGTTGCCGATAATGAGCAACGTGGCGGCGAAGAGAAAGCCGCCCAGCACCCATTGCGCCCACTGAACTCCGAGCAACACCAGGCCGAACTTTTCCATCCATTCTTCCGGATATTCCACCTCGCCGATGCCCTTCTCCGCGCGCAGCCGCTTGACCACCTCCGCCAAGGCGCCGTGGCTGCGGTAAGCCGTCTTGAGTGTGATCTCGAGCGAGGCGGGGAGGATCTCGGCCGAGAGCCCTTCCAGCACGCCCGATTGGCTCCCCAGCGATCTTTTGAACCCGTCCCACGCCTCCTTCTGCGAAACGAACCGCGAGCGCTCGATCTCGGGGTACGAGTTCACGCGGGCCAAAAGAGACTCCGTGTCCGCCGCGGGAACCGAAGTCTCGAGATAGGCGAAAATCTGAATCCGGCTGCCCCAGCCCTTCAGCAAACCCTGAAGATTTTCTTGAATGAGCAGGAAGCCGCCGAAAATGAACAGCGTCACCGCCATGGTTCCAGACGTCAGAAGGTGCGTCCAGAACACTTCTCTAAAGCTTTTAAGAACGCGACGGACGATAAACGCAATCTGAGCCCACTTCATCATTTCAAACGCCCGCCGGACATTCCTTGCGGCCGCCGGCCACACGGCCTTGCTGGAGCAACACAACCCGGTGATGAAAGCGCTCGAGCAGCCCGGTGTTATGGGTCGCGACCACCACGGTCGTGCCGCGCTGGTGCATCTGCGCGAACAGTCTCATCGTCTCGTCCGCCATTTCAGGGTCCAGGTTGCCGGTCGGCTCGTCCGCCAGCACCAACAGTGGATCGTTGACCAGCGCGCGCGCAATCGCCACGCGCTGCTGCTCGCCGCCGGATAGGGCGGGCGGCTTGGCATTGTGGCGGTCCTTAAGCCCCAACTCGCGCAGCAGATGGAAGGCCTTTCGCCGGCTCTCGCGCCGGGCCATTCCGACCACTTCCGCCGCCAGAGCGACGTTATCGAGCGCCGTGAGCCGCGCGAGCAGCCGGAAATCTTGAAACACCAGGCCGATCTCCTGGCGCAGCCGCGCAACTCCCTTGTTGCTGAGCCGCGCCACGTTGCGGCCGTTGACGACCACCTGGCCGTCGGTCGCCTCTTCTTCCCGGAAGAGCAGCTTGAGCAGCGTCGTCTTGCCGGCGCCGCTCGGACCGCTTAGAAAAACGAATTCGCCCTTCTCGATGTCGAGTTGGATATCCGTCAGGGCGGGATAACTAGGGGGGTAGATCTTGGAAACGGTAAAGAGATGGACCATTCAAGGATGAAGCTATCAGCACTCAGCCTTCAGCGAAACCCCATTTATAGCTTGACATGTACCTGGGCCGCTGTTAGAGTTCGTCAAACTCGCGGAATAGATTAATTTATTTATAAAGTATGTTGAACCAACTTACAAGCAACGCTTCAACAGCGCTAAAACCTTCGCATCCCGGAATCGACCGCTTCCGGATCGTCTTGATCAAACCCTCCAAGTACGACGACGACGGCTATGTCATCCGCTTCTGGAAAGGCGTCCTGCCGAGCAACACGCTTAATGTTTTGAATGGACTCACGCAGGACGTGATCCGGCGCGGCGTTTTGGGCGATCTCAAAATCGAGGTCGTGACTTTCGATGAAACGGCGGAAAAGCTGCCGGTCAACAAAATCATCCGCTGGAGCCGCCGGAGCGGCCTCAAGCTCGTCGTCGGATTGGTCGGCGTTCAGACCAACCAGTTTCCTCGCGCCCTGGATCTCGCGCGGCAGTTTCGCGTCGTGGGAATCGACGTTATCATGGGCGGCTTTCACACTAGCGGCACCGTCAACATGCTGGGGGCCGACGAGCCGGATATCCAGGAGCTGATGCGCGAAGGCATCACGGTTGTGTCGGGTGAGGTCGAAGGTAAATGGGATGGCATTCTGTCCGATTGCCTGCATGGGCGGCTGAAGCCGCTCTACTCCTACGCTTACAACCTGCAAGATCTCGTCGATATCAGCGATGCGCCGCTGCCCGTGACCAGCCGAAAGACCATGAAACACTTTGCCGAGCCGGCCTTCGGCACGGCGGATACCTCGCGCGGCTGTCCCTTCTCCTGCTCGTTCTGTACGATCATCAACGTCCAGGGGCGCAAGATGCGCGAACGCAGCCCCGAGAGCATCGTCGAGCTGCTCAGGCGGAATTACCGCGAGCACGGCATCTCGTTCTACTTTTTCACCGACGACAATTTCGCGCGTAAAAAACTCTGGCGCGAGACCTTCGATGCGATCATCCGCTTGCGCAAAGAAGAGGGAATCAAAGTCTCCTTCATGATGCAGGTGGACCTGGCAAAAAAACCCAAGGAGTTTGTCCCGCTCGCGGCAGAGGCGGGATGCACCCAGGTCTTCATCGGCATGGAGAGCGTCAACCCGCAGAACCTCAAGGCGGAAGGCAAAGCGCAGAACAAAGTCGAGGAATACCAGGGTATCATTAAAGAATGGCACGATGCGGGCGTGGTCGTCCACACCGGCTACATCGTCGGCCTTCCCTGGGACACGAAGGAGCAAGTCGGGAAAGATATCCAGTATCTCCTGGATATCATCCAGCCCGACCAGGCCTCGTTCTTCATGCTGACCCCTCTTCCCGGCTCACACGATCATAAGGAGATGAAAGGACGCGGCGAGTGGATGGATCCGGATTTCAACAAGCGGGATTCGTTCCACGCCACCATCAAGCACCCCAACATGACGGCGGAAGAATGGACGGAGTCCTACCTCGACGCGTGGAAGACCTTCTACAGCAAAGAGAACCTGATCCGCATCCTGTCGCGCTGGAAGGATAATCCCAAGGTCTATTGGAACCTGATGGCCGTCTACTTCTGGTACAAAAACGCGGCCCTGATCGAGAAAGAGCATCCCATGATCGCCGGCTTTTTCCGGCTGAAGGACCGGCGCGCGCGGCGGCCCGGCTTCGCCGTCGATCCTCTGTGGACGCATCTATGGAAGCGCAGCAAAGAAGTCATCCAGCTTTTCATCGCCTGGGCGAAGTTTGTCAAAGAAATGGAAGAGGTCTGGCTCCAGACCCGCAGACGAAGCGAAAAAGAGGAGCGCTGGCTCCAGGAGATTCAAAGAGTCCAGGGCGAAGTCTGGCAGACGCTTCGCATCGCCGAGTGGCAGAAACTCTATACCGACGCCAAAGCGGCGTTGCCCGTCAAGGCCAAGGCGCTGCTCGACCCCTTCGAGGAGATGTGCTCGAAGGTCCTGGTCACGCCCAAAGATTTGAAGGCCTTCTTAACACAATGGGAACGCGTCCAGAGCCGAATCCAGGAGCTGCGCAGCCAGCTGACTCCGGACGGCGAGGCCGCCCGGCGATGGCTTGACGAAATGGCGAAGCTTCAGATGAGCGTCAGGCTGGGAGAGAAAATCCAGGACTGGCAGGAGGCCTATGCCCGGCTAAGGGACAACCTTCCCGCGCAAGTTCACCTGCTGCACGCGAAATTTGACCTGTTGACCAACCGCGCGGTCTATTCCCGCCAGGAACTTCAACAGTTCTGGACGGAAACCGTGGATCACGTTCGCGCCTTGAGATGGTGGCAGATCCGTCCCTTGAAGCTCATCGCCAACCTGGCGCGGGACTTCTTCCTCACCACCTCCTTCGCCGTCAACTTCAAGTCGGCGAGGAACCCCGAATAGCCGCTTTTCCGTCAACCTCGACCGCAACGCAATCAAATTTCCTTCCGGGCGATAGCCAGGGCCGCGCGCGCGAGGTCGATCTTGTCGTCGGGAAGTTCGACAGCCTCGCGAAAGATCTTGTGGCCATCATCGCTCATTGATTGTCCCTCACCGCGGTTCCGAGATCACATCGACCAGCGCGGGAAGATTTTTCTCCTTGACGAACTTGAGCGCCCGCTCGATGGCGGGTCGCACATCCGACGGCTTTTCGATCGGGCCTTCGGCGTGAACTCCGAAGCCTCTGGCCACCGCGGCGTAATCGACCAGCGGCTCGCTTACGTGCGTGCCGATGCCGGCGTTCTCCACCGGCCGTTTGCGGAACTTGGCGAGCTCGATGCCGTGCTCTTCGGAATTGTAGAAGGACTGGTTATTGTGCATGACGATGAGCATCGGAATCTTGTGCTTGGCCGCCGTCCAGAGCGCGCTTGACGTCATCAGCAGATCGCCGTCCGCCTGAATGTCCACACAAAGCTTGCCGCTTCCCTTCATCGCGAGCGAAGCTCCGATGGACGCGCTCATGCCGTAGCCGACGCCGGCGCCGCCGCTCGTGCCGAGATGTTGTCGCGGCTTGGTAAAATCCCAGAGCCGCCGCACCCAGCCGTTGGCGCTGCCGTTGACCAGGATCCAGTCTTCCTTTTTGATCGCCTCGCCCAGCTCGTAAGCGAGAAAGGCAGTTGAGACCGCCTTCTGTCCGGCTTTGGCGCGCGCGTCGGTGAGCCATTTGGACCTGAGATCTTCGTGCCGTTTTTTGATCTCGCCAAAGCGCGCGTCGATCGCGGCTTTTTTGTTGCGGTCGTTGCCGAGCATCTCCCGGCACAGCCTCGTCAGCTCCGGCACGACGACGGAGCTGTCGGCCGAGATCGGCACATCCACCGCCTGCAAAACCTGATAGTCGCCGCACCAGCTTCTGACCAGCATATCGGCGAGCGTGACGTGGATGATCTTGGCCGGGCCGATCACGTATTCGGAGACGCGAGTCGTCCGGTTGACGCGGGTCAGAGAGCCATAGAGATCGACGACATCGAGCCCGAGAATCACGTCCGCCTTTTCCAGCAACTCTTTCGCGCCGTCGGTCACGTCCAGCGGATGGCCGTTAGGAAAGTTCATGCGGTTCCCTTTGTCGATGACCGGAATCGCCAGCAACTCGGCCAAACCCACCAACGACGCCATCGCCGCCGGGTTGCGCCCGAACATGTCGGCGACGATGAGCGGCGCGTTCGCTTCGACGAGAAGCTGCGCGGCCCGGCGCAGGGCTTCCGGATTCGCTTGCATCGGTGCGGGCGGCGCGTAGCGGCTAATGTCGGGAATGTCGATCCCGCCTTTGTACGGATCTTCCTGGAGATCGGCGTCGTAGTTGATGTAGATCGGCGCCATCGGCTCGGTGGTCGCGATGCGGTAGCCGCGGATGAAAGATTCCGGCACGCTGGCGAGCGTATAGGGCTGATCGTCCCATTTCACGTAGTCCCGCACCTGATTCCCCTGGACCAGAGCGGTGTGAATCCAGTCGATCCTCGGCCGGCGGCGCGTCGTATCCATCGGCCCCGTTCCGCCCAGGACGATAATCGGCACGCGGTCGCACCAGGCGTTGAAAATCGCCATGCTGGCGTGCTGGAGGCCGACGATGTTGTGGACGATGGCGATCATCGGCTTGCCCTTGGCCTTGGCGTAGCCGTGCGCCAGCGCGACGGAAATCTCCTCGTGAAAGCAGAAGATCACCTCGGGCTTGTAGTTCCCGCCGTAGTTGACGATCGAGTCGTGGATGCCGCGAAAGGTCGCCCCCGGATTGAATGCCGCGTACTCGATGTCGAACGCCTTCATCAAATCGACGACGATGTCGGAGCCGTATTCCGGCCTCTTTTTTTCCACTGGCGCTGTCTTAGCCATCGATGTCCTCCCTTTTTGTCGGCCGCTGAAAAAGGCCCACCTACTGCGTTGCGCTTCGAATCGCCTCGCTCGACGTACTGCAAAGAGTACGCCTGCGCTCGGCCGTTGATTTTCCGCGCGCCTTGTGGCTATCTCAACTTGGACCTTTTTGAGCGGCCTAAAAGAATTTAATTTCCGACTATGTTCATCTCCGCCGGCCCGCCTGGGGGTCTCTCGGAGGGCCTATGCGTGGGACGCGAAGTGCCAATCGTATCTCCCGGCTACTCCCATCCTTTAGGAGCAGCGCAGCAGCGACGTATCGCATAGGCCCGGAGGGAGATTCCCAGGCGGGCCGGGTCATTGTCAAACTACATCCTAATCTTTCTCCTGCAGCAATCCTCTCTGAAAAAACAACTCCAAAGTTTCCAGCAAATCCCCTTCTCTGCCGCCTGTCTCCGACGGTTTTCCGCAATCGAGCGACGCGATCTGCTCCAGAACCTTCTGCGTCGCCGGAGCGATCACCGCTTTAAGTCCGTGGTGATGGAAAGTCGCGCGCAGCTCGCGCATCTCCTCCGCCCGCCGACCAGCGTGGACCGGCAGCGCCGCGATGCTGCGGCCGACCTTGCCCACGAGGCCGGGGAAACTTTCTTCGTAGCGCCGCATGATCTCCGGCAACAGGTCGAATTTCCTCGCGCCGACCAACAGCTCTGTGAGCAAACCTTGCAGTCCTTTGGTCAACCCGGCGTAAACGACCTTGAAAGCCGAGGCCTGCCCGGTCGCTTGCCCGAGCACCTCAACCGAGAAGCCGGAATCTTGCAGCCCGCGCAGCTCTTCCGCTCTGGGACCGGACACGTAAACGGTGGCGTCGGTCAATTTAGCCGCCGAGCCGATGATACAGCCGTCGACGAAGCTCGCCTCAGCCGGCGCGAGAATCCGATCGATATCGCCGGCGGTCATGGGAGAGATGGCGTTGGCGTCGAGATACAAACAGTCTTTCCTTCCTACCTTTAGGAGCGCCTTGGCGACCTGAGCGGCGACCTTCTTTGCCGCCGATGGAACAACGATTGAAACTATCAGATCGGCCTCCGACACCAGCCGCGCTATCGGCGCCGACCGCACGCCGGCATTCTCCGCGCGCTTTTGTGTGATCTCGCTCCGTCCCCTGCCGGACGTCATCACCTCCACACCGCGCTCCTTCAACAGCCGCGCCCAGTGATACCCCATCTCGCCAATGCTCAAGATCCCCACGCGCTGAAACGCCATAGGCCCACCTCCGCTCAATTTTGCTCGTTGATCATGTCGATCATCTGCCTTAAGCGGCCGAAGTCTCTGCGGTTGAACGGGACCAGCAGACGGGGATACGAGAGCGTGTCGGGATCGTCGGACTCCTCCGGCAGGGCCTCGGTCCTCCGAATGTCGCCGCCGGTCAAGAGATCTTGAAAAGCGTCGTTGAGTTTGGCCACCAACGCCTCGGTGGGCGGCTGCTGCACGCGAATCACAAGATCCTGTTTGACGAAGCGATAGGAGTGGTAGTTGCGGTAGAAGTTTTTGATTTGGGCGACCGCCGCGGCGACATCCTCGACGATCTCAAACAGCCCCAAATCCTGCGGCGAGATAAAACCGGTGTCGAGCAGCCGCCGCTTCAGAAACGATTCCCAGTCTCTCCAGTAACCTTTGCCCGGCAGATCGACGAGCAGGATCGGAACGACCTGGCTCTTTCCCGTCTGGGCCAACGTGAGCGCCTCGATAGCCTCGTCATGCGTGCCGAATCCTCCAGGAAAGAAAACGAACGCGTCCCCTTCTTTGACGAAGATGAGCTTGCGGGTAAAAAAGAAATGAAAGGTCATGAGCTTCGGGTCGCCGGCGATAAACCGGTTGGCCCGCTGGCGGAAGGGCAATTCGATATTGACGCCGAAGCTTTTTTCTCTTCCGGCGCCCTCATGGCCGGCGGCCATGATCCCGTCGCCGGCGCCCGTGATGACCATGAAGCCTTCTTGGATCAGGCGGCGCGCCATCTCGGCGGCCATCTCGTAGTAGGGTTCCCCTTTGCGAACCCTGGTTGAGCCGAACATGCTCACCTTGCGAACCGAGCGATAGGGCGCGAAGATCTCAAAAGCGTGACTCAACTCCTTCAGCGCGCGAACCAGAATCTTCAAATCTCCCCGGTCCCGTTCTTCTCCGGAGAGCTTGAGAATCTTCTGCAGCATCTCGACGACGAGGTCGTCGTTGGGAGAGCCTTGCCGGGTCAGAAGCCAATCCTGGAGTTCGCGTGCAACGTTGTCCGGGATTGCCTTTTCCCTTTTGATTGCGCGGGCCATATCTCCAAAGGTCTATGGCACATCCGCGTAGAAAATTAAAGGAGATGGAACCATCGGACGGGCTAACAATCGGTTCTGGTGCCCGGAGCCGGGGTCGAACCGACGAGTAAGGCAAAGTTGATCATGCGGTTTGATTGATGCGCCGCTCCAGATCCCGCACGGACTCCAATACGTTCTGAATAGGCGGGTTTACATTGAATCAACGCTCGGCCAATTCGCGGAACAACGAGTGCATCCAGTCCACGGCTTCACTTTCTGTCAGAAAAACTACACACTTTTTCTGACAAAATTTAACACGCGATACAAGGCTAAAACCGTCGTTACGGTGAGACTGCCATTACAGGCCACTGGTTCGCCTTGACACGGACGCCTGCCTCCCCTACGATACAGGGCCATGACACGAACCACACCATCTACCAGACGAGGCACGCTCGAAGGCGCCATCTAATAAGTGGTCGTTATCAAAGGGTTTTTAGTATTCAGGCTGAAAGTTGGCGGAAACCGATTGGCAGGAGCCAAAGTGGGTGGGCATAAAGAAGCATCGCCCCCCGCCAGGAGTCCCGTGGGAGGATGTGGTCAAAGCCACCGCAGGGAAAAAGCCAGCTCGTTATCACCCGACGTATTCCTTGGACCGTGCGCGCGAGGAGTTGGAGCTCCGTTGCGTGCGACAAGGAACGGAATTGAGCATGAGTGGCACTGACCCGCAGACGAAGAGATGTTTTTTTATGAGGATGAACGCGGTAATCGGCGCGAGTAACGGGGAAGAAACGGAGTATGTGTTTGGCGAATACTTGGTCAGCGGAGAGGTCCACGGCCGTCCAATCACAGTTCAAGAGCTTCGGAGAAAGGGGGCGGAAATATGAAAGTTGAGCTGCATCTGCCGGAAAACGTCGTGGTCAAAGGAGCGCTGTATACGACGACCGATCCCGCTTATCTGGTCCAGGACATGCTCGAGATCGACCTGCCAAACGGCATTACTATCGATGTCGGCTGGTATCCGGAATCCGACCCCGCGGGTTCGTTTCAGGTCGTCGTGTTCCGAGATCATTGGGATAACCAACTCAGAGAACCCTTTGAGACAAAATCTATCGAAGATGTGACACGCGAAGTGAAGCGTCTGGCGGAGGAATACCAAAACCGTACTGTTACATTGCCTTGTTCCGCAACCAGCATATCGTCGTTCAAACCGCCGCAGTCGGAAAAGGGCTTCGATCTTCAGTTGGCGGCTGCGTAGTATGCCTAAGCCGGTCTATATCATTTGTTCCCAGGGCGGATCAGAGGACAAGAATACCGGCTTGGTAAGCCTATTCAACGTAGTCGAAAAAATCCAGATCATAGAGAGCCCGCCACCTGCGTCTGGACAGCAACCCCCTCCTAAAACACCCACCTTTCGCACACTGGCTGTGTGGATGAGAGCCGATTCGGATAAACCGGAGGACGAATTCGAATTCGAAGTTGCCCTGTCTGTGCCGCCGACCGATCGAGAAATCGTTGGCGGCACGGGACGTTTCTCATTTACAAAACCGCTGCACAGGTTTTTCCTTGACTTTTTTGGTCTACCCATCGAGGGGCCGGGAACCTTGCTCGTGGAAAGTAGGATTCGAAAAGTTGGCGACAAGGAATGGCTCAGACAGAGCTATCCTATTTTTTTGGAACGAGTACAAGAGCAAACGAAGTGAAGGCTTCGTTAGGGTAGGCATAGAGTCACTAAGGACGAACAAATTCGGCCAAACCCATACCTGGCACATACAATAATCGCGCACTCAAGGAACCCCATACCGTTAGCAATGCCCCTGGATAGCGCAACGCTCCAGTTATCTTCTTCCGCATACCGGTCTCTTTCGGCTCCGATGAACTCAGAGAGGGCGTTCACAGCATTAGACAAATTCATTATCGCTTTTGGTGCCCGGAGCCGGGGTCGAACCGGCACGGAGCCTTGCGGCTCCTCGGGATTTTAAGTCCCGTGTGTCTACCAATTTCACCATCCGGGCGCGTGCAGAAAAGGCAGAAGGCCCCTCGACCGTTCGACGGCGCTCACGGCTCAAGGCAGACAAAAGGCAGGAGGCAAGAGGCCCCCTACCCCCACCGCCAACAGGATTGTAGACTACACAAATGAGCGAGAAATGAAAACCGGCGTAATCCAGCTCCGAAGCAACCAAACAGCGGTGTCACGGCCTGGGCAACCGGAATGTTCAAATCTTTAGAGGAGGCAGACCTGAAGCGTGATCACTGAACTAAAGGAGGGCGGAGGACCTCTGCCTCGAATGGCAGAACGTGGAATGTTTGGCTATCAGAAAGAAAAGCAAACTCGTAGCCGCCGGGCCTCGGCAGCTTAAGGCTATCCATCCCCAGATTAATATCGGCAGTATAAAGATTTGTTACTTGGTCCCGTGTTTCAACGTGTGCGACGCCACGAATCTGGAAAATTCTCTGTCCTTCAGCGCTGCGGAGTTCCACCACGATTTGATGATCTCCTTCACCTTCAAAACCCAGCTTCGCAAAAATCCGAAACGGCGGCATCGGTTGACTGAAGTCCGTCACCAAGAACCTACTAAAAATTCCCATTAGGCTGACCTTTCCCTTGAGTTCCTGCCTCACATCGTCACAAAGGGCAGCCATTAACGCTCTTGGCATGCTAGATACTACCTTCCATATCCTTGGACCGTTTCATTGCAACTTTCGCCGCTTCCGTCGCACATGTTGCCATCTCTGCCCCTTTATTCTCCGGTCTTAGATCCTCAGGCAAGACAAGCGACAGCTGCGTGAGAAGGGGGTCCTTGCCCACATAACTGCGATCTATTATTACAAGTGGCACCACTCCACCTTCTTGAACAGGGGTTGGAAGGTTAAATCCTTTGTCTTTGGCCGTTTCCAGCCATGCATGCAACGCCTCTCTCAGCTCCTTCACCGCTTCCGCTAAAGTCGAGCCAAGGCCGGATAACTCTGGAAGTTCTACAAAAGTAGCTACAAACTCCCTATCTTCTGGCGACCAAGAAATGTAGTAGCTGTATTGAGGAAGCTCCATTTGCTCTTCCATGACTACCGCCTCCTTCTTGAACTCTCTCAGGCTATTATCCCCAACTCCCGTGCCATTTCCAACATCTGGCGAACCTGGTAAGCCTTGGCCTTACCGTTGGGTCCTTTTTGAAGGTTCAAAGGCCTGGGATACGTGCTGCGTAATTGATGACCGCGTGGATGAAAAAATACAACGTGGCTGCCCCTTCGTCTCGACTCAATCCAGCCCAATTGTGTAGCTAACTTGACTGCGTCATCAAACCAGACGTCTTCCGGGTTGCTTTTCGCTGCTCTAAGAAGTGCCTCGTCTATAGCCATTCACACGCACCGCTTATAGCAGGTCAGCTTTAATATGCAACCTGACCACACGTATGTGTTGACATTCGGGTGGCCGCCGGCGGATCGTCGCCTTTGCCGCCCCTAGGTGGATACAAATTGCGTTCCTGAGTTCAAGAACCTACGCCGGATCTGGTAAGGACACCGGAGAGCTTGCTCGGATTCACCGCTTTTAGGCCGCGCAATCGTTACAGACTATCTATTAAAAAACCCTGCTTCCAGGCGGGTCAAAAAGGCCGGACCTGAGCTAAGCCGAAGGTTCCCAGTTGCAAGGCGCACGAAGGTTCGCGAATGGCAAATGGGCCTTTTTCAACCGCCTGCGACTCAAACAAACAGCGGCGCAAGGACGAGCGTGATCGTGCTCAAAAGCTTGATCAACACGTGGAGGCTCGGCCCCGCCGTGTCTTTGAACGGATCGCCGACCGTATCGCCGACCACTGCTGCCTTGTGAGTGTCCGAGCCCTTGCCGCCATATTGCCCCATCTCGATAAATTTCTTCGCGTTATCCCAGGCGCCGCCACTGTTGTTCAGGAACAGCGCCATGAGTATCCCGGCGATGGTGCCGACCATCAAGAAAGCCGCTACCGCCTCGGCGCCGACACCCAGGAAGCGAAAGGTCACGCCGACGGCGACCGGCATTCCGACAGCGAGAAGACCCGGAACCACCATCTCCTTCAAAGCGCCTACGGTGACGATGTCCACGCACTTGCCATAGTCCGGCTTGGAGGTGCCCTTGAGAATGCCGGGGTTCTCCTTGAACTGTCTTCGGACTTCGTTGATCACGTAGTAAGCGGCCTTGCCCACGGCGCGAATGGCGAGCGCGGAAAAGAGAAAGACCAGCATCGCGCCGAGAAGTCCGCCGACAAAAACTTCCGGCTTGGCGATGTTGACCGATTCCAATTTCGCGCCGTAATGCGCCACCTCGTCGAGATAGGCCGAGAAAAGAAGAAAAGCCGCCAGCGCCGCCGAGCCGATGGCGTATCCCTTGGTGAGTGCCTTGGTGGTATTTCCGACCGCGTCGAGACGATCGGTCTTGCGGCGCACCTCCTCCGGCTGCTGGCTCATCTCGACGATTCCGCCGGCATTATCCGTGATGGGACCAAATGTGTCCATCGCTAAAATATAGGCGGCGGTGCCTAACATACCCATGGTCGCGACCGCGGTGCCGAACAGGCCGGCGTGTGGAACGCCGCTCGCCAGGCCTAAATAATAAGAAGCGACGATGGAGATGGAGATAACGACGACGGGAATGGCCGTGCATTCCAGCCCAACCGCCATGCCGGTGATGATGTTGGTCGCCGGTCCGGTTTGGGAAGCCTCGGCAATGGATCTCACCGGGCGGAATTTGTATTCCGTATAGTACTGCGTGATGTAGACAAACGCCTGGGCCATAGCGATGCCGATGACTCCGCAAAGGAAAAAGTAGAACCACGCCGATTCGGCTTCGGGGTGGACTACGGCATCGACGGTGAGAAGCCAACGCGTGGCAATGAAAAATCCGATGACGGCGAGGAACGTCGTCACGTAGTAGCCGCGGTTGAGAGCGGCCATCGGGTCGCCTTTTTCCTCGGTCTTGACGACCATGACGCCGACGATGGAAGCGATCAATCCTAAAGCGCGGGCGACCAGGGGAAACAAAATGCCCTTCAGTCCGAAGTACGGGAACAGGCCGACGCCGAGGATCATCGCGCCGATATTTTCCGCGGCGGTGGACTCGAAGAGGTCGGCGCCTCTGCCGGCGCAATCCCCGACGTTGTCTCCCACAAGGTCGGCGATGACCGCCGGATTGCGCGGATCGTCTTCCGGTATCCCCGCCTCAACTTTCCCCACTAGATCGGCCCCCACGTCCGCCGCCTTGGTGTAGATGCCGCCGCCCAACTGAGCGAACAAAGCGACAAACGAAGCGCCGAAGCCATAGCCGACGATCGTGAACGGGATTTTCTGCGGGTCGTGGCCCATCGATTGGAGCAGAGCGTAGAGTCCGCCGACCCCGAGCAGGCTCATCGCGACTACGAACAATCCGGAAACCGCGCCGCCGCGCAGCGCGATGCGCAGCGCGTCATTCAAACTTGTTCTTACGGCCGAGGCGGTGCGGATGTTGGCCCGGATCGACACCCACATGCCGATATAGCCAGCGATCACCGAGCACAGCGCGCCGAGCACGAAGGAAAGAGTCGTCCAGAAGGCCAGCTCAAGGGGCGGGACAGGATCGGCCGAATTCGGCGCGCGCACGAAACCATAAAGGATGAAGATCAACGCCGCCAGCACGACGGCCAGCGTAACGATGGTTTTGTTCTGCCGCGCCAGAAAGGCCTCCGCGCCTTCTTTGATGGCGTTGGAGATGTCCTGCATCGCTTGTGTTCCCGTGTCCCTACGCAACACCCAGCGCGCCAGGTACACGGCGAACACCAAGGATACAAGACTGATGACGATGACGAATGGGATCATGAGCCAATCCTTTCTCGAAGACAACTTCTCACGTTTGTTTGCGCCATATATAGGCGACCCCGATACTTAAGAGGTAGAGCAGAAGCATGGGCAGGGCCAGCAGCGTCTGGTTGACGATATCCGGCGTGGGCGTCAGTATCGCGGCGATGACGAAAACCAAAACAACCGCATAGCGGCACGACCACCACATCGAGCGGTAGTTTACCAGCCCGACCCGCACCAGAAAGAAAGTAAAAACCGGCAGCTCGAAGGTAACGCCGAAGGCCAGCACCATGCGGAAAAAGAAGCTGAAGTATTCGCCGATGCGGATCTCCGGCGCGACTGCGAGCGAGCGGTACTGATCGATGAAGTAGCCGAAGGCGACCGGAAGCACCACGCGATAGCAGAAATAGGCGCCGCCGATAAAGAAGAAGGTAGCGCAGAGCACGAAGGGGACGACCATCCGCTTCTCCCCGCCGAGCAGCCCGGGCGCGACGAAGCGCCAGATCTGATAGAAAACCAGCGGCGACGCCAAAAAGAGCCCCGCGACCAGAGCTACTTTCATTTCAATGAAGAACGCCTCGGCGACGCCGGTGCCGATAAGGCTCTGGTCCGGCCGAAGCGTCTGTTTTAAAGGAGCGACCATAAAGGCGAAAATCTGATCCGAAACAGCGTAACTCAGCACAAAAGCGACGACGACCGCCGCAAAGGCTTTCAGCAGGCGCCACCGGAGCTCTTCCAGGTGATCCGTAAACGTCAGGTAAGAATCCATCGTCACACCGCCTCTGCCCTACCTGAAAAACATACAAAAAAGGGGAAGGATACGAACCCTTCCCCTTTCTAGGCCACGGAAACCAACTAAGGTAAAATGACCCTTACTTGGATTTCTTCGTCTCGGCTTTCTTCTCCATCGGCTTGCTCTCGGCAGGCGCCATCGGCGCTGCCGGGGCCGCCTCGCCGGCTGGAGCAGGAGCCATCGCACCCGGCTCGCCGGGCGCTGCAGCTTCCGGTGCCGCCGGCGCCATCGGCGCGGGGGCCGGAGCAGGCGCTGGTTCTTCTTTCTTACCGCAACCGGCGGATGCCAGGGTTAAACTGAACAGGGCCGCTGCTGACCATAAAATAACTTTATTTCCCATCTTTGTTCACCTCCTTTCCAAAAATCGAAAAGCTTTTTACTAAGCATTTTGTATTGCATAACTCCACGCCACTTGCAAGCGCAAGGGCGGCATCCCGTGGGAATCGAGAACGCAACTGAACAACCGAGTGAGCCTTTGGAAGCGGAATTTCGACCTTTCATCTGCGAGTCTGCACTCGCTTCACAAGCGCGACGTTTTCTTCTTCGGAAAAAAAGCGGCAAAAAGTTGCGCGCCGCTTTTTAGCGGAACACAACAAAGTCAGTTGGAGCGGCAACTCGACAGAGAAAATTTTCTCCAACCCTTGGGGGTAGAACGACTATCGGCCGGTCGGCCGAAGGCTTAGCAACACCGAAGCTGTTTATAAGTTGTTGATAAGTCCTGCCGAAGGCGGGTCGCAAGCCGAAAAATAGCTTGGCGGAGCGGATTGCCCAGATTCTCATCAGATAAACAATAGCAATATTAGTAGGTTAAGTAGTTTTTCCTAGAAGTCGCCCTCTCGCCCAACGCAGTAAAGCTTCCACTATCCTATGCTCCGGCCCTCGAATCACGAAAGTCAGCGCCAGATAGATGACCACCCCGCTTCCCAGCATGACTAAAAAAACCGCACCGCGCGTAAGCAGGCTGTTCCCGGCTCCCAGCCAGTCGATGCGCCCGGCAAGCAAGACAAGAGGGGCCGCCATGAGCGACGAACTGAGCAGACTGCGGCCGAACGAGCGCCAAAATTCATTCCACGGAAAGCCGCCGAGGCGGCGATCGAGAATCAAAAGCAGGACGAGGAACTGGCATGTGGAAGATACGGACGTAGCCAAAGCCAACCCGCCATGCGACAGAGAAAACAGGTTGAGGCTCTGAGACAGCGCCGCGACCGAGCGCAGGAGTAAGTTGGATTCCGGCGAGACCGAGATCGGCCCCATAAAAACCAGGCTCAAAAGTAAGTTGAAAACGAAAGACCAAAAACCGACCCATACCGGAGTCCGGGTGTCTTCCATGGCGTAAAACACCGGAATCACCAACTTCGCCCCTGAAACCCCCCACAAACCGAGAGAAAAATAGATGAGCGCCTGCGCGGTGCTGAGCGTCGTTTGCGCGTCGAAGGCGCCGCGCTGAAACAGGAGGGAGAGGACGGGAACCGCGAGGACCATCAGGCCCAAAGTGCACGGCAGGGAGATGCAGTTCGAGATCTGGAGCGAATAGGAAAGCGTCGATTTCAGCTCCTCATGTTCCCTTCTGGCCACCAACGAAGAAAAGCTCGGCAGCACGGCCGTTCCCAAAGCGACCGCGAAAACCCCCAAAGGAAATTGCAGGAACCGGTCCGCATAATAAAGGTAGGAGACGCTGCCTTCCGGCAGCATGGAGGCCAAAACAGTGCTGACCAGGACGTTCACTTGATAGACGGCGGCGCCGAAGACCGTCGGCGCCATGAGAAGGAGCAGCCGCTTGAGCGCCGGATCTCGGAAATGATAATCCGGAGCATAGCGGAGCCCTTCGCGCGACAGGTAGGGCAATTGCAACAGGAGCTGGACGACTCCTCCCAGCAGCACGCCGTAGCCCAGGCTGACCGCCGGCTCGTCGAGCAACGGCGGAAGCAAGAACGCGCACAGGATAATAGAGAGGTTGAGCAGGACCGGCGAGAGGGCCGGCGCCATGAAGTGCCGTATCGAGTTAAGCACCCCCATCGCCAGGGCCACCAGACTGATAAAAAAAATATAGGGGAACATCAGCCGCGTGAGAAAAACCGTGAGGGAGAATTTTTCCGGATCCGTCGCGAACCCGGGGGCGAACAGACGCGTCAAGGGCGCCGCAAAAATCATCCCCAGAACCGTCACGGCCCCCAACGTCACGACGGCGAATGTGGCGATGACGCGCGTGATTCTCAACGCCTCGTCTTTGCCCCGCCTGGTTAAATAGTCGGTAAAGATCGGAACGAATCCGGTGGTCAGCGCGCCCTCAGCGGTCAACCGGCGCAACAAGTTGGGAATCCGAAAGGCTACATAGAAGGCATCGGCGACTCCCTGCGCCCCGAACAGATAGCCCACCGCCATGTCGCGGAGCAACCCCATGATCCGGCTGAGCAAGGTGAAGAACCCAATCACCCCGGCCGCTCGCGCGATCCTTCCGGTCTCATCCATCTTTATTGACTCCCTCGGAAGCAGATGATAAGGGAAAGTAAAAAGTTAGCGGAGGTAACCTTTGATTATACACCCATCAGCCATCAAACGTCACCGGCAAAGCCTGAAGAAAAGGGCTAAGAACAAGGAAGCCAAGTCCCGGATACGAACCCTGATTAAGAAAGTCCATCAGGCGATAGAGGCAAAGAACCGAGAGGTCGCCTCGCTTCATCTGAGAGAGGTCAACCGGGCTCTCGGTAAAGCGGTAAGTCAAGGGATTCTGAAGCGAAACACCGCGTCCCGCTGGTTGTCTCGCCTCGCCCGCTCGGCCAGCCAACTCGTCGCCGCCTAGCAGGATGCTGAAAAAAACCACTCGTGCTTCGAGAGCCAGCACGAACGGAAATTCTCCAATGATTTCAATCCATCCTCCGTTCGGCCTGAGCTTTGTCGAAGGATGAACGGAGTTTTTCAGCAACCTGCTAGAACATCTCAAGCATTCGTTGGAGCATATCCCGCGACGCCCGCTCCATCAGCCGGTCGCGCGCCTCCTGCTTAAGAGTCTCGGTGAGTTGCACGTCCGTGAAGCGCGGCACATCCGCCGCGTTCAGCGGGCGCGATTTGAACTCCGAGGAAGTTGTCACCACCGCTCCCCTCGATCCGCTGTAAACCTCGGCGAACCGGATGCCTTGGGTCCGCCAAAGGACTTCGTCGGGAGCCCGCCGTCGCAAAGTCATGTCTAAAACCATCGTCAGCTCATACTGCAGCGCCTCGTCGTTGCGGTTGGTGCCGACCGCGCGGCTGTCGTAACTGCGCACGACCCCGCTGACGATCGCATCCGCCTGATCCAGCTGGGTGACCAACCTAAGGTGCCTCTTTTGGCGTAGCTCGTTTTTGAGCGCCGCCGTGACCTCCCCTTCGACCCCCACCTCCCGCGTCCGGTTGACCAAAGTCTCAACGAAAACCTTCTGCACGTCTTTGGGAAACGCCTCGCCCTTCGCAGAAAAGCCGTAGCCGCAACCAGCCACCACCAACCCCACCAAGGCAAGCAAGCCCCCCGTCCAATTTTGAATTTTGAATTTTGAATTTTGAATTTTAGATTTTAGATTCCAATTACAAACTAAAAACTCAAAACTTAAAACTTTTGCATTTTGCATTTTGCCGTGTCCTCTCATCTTTATCCCTCCAAAACGATATTCACCAGCCGCCGCGGCACTTGAACGATTCGTTGAATCTTCCGCCCCTGCAAAAAGCTTGTCACCCTGGAATCGCGCAGCGCCTCGGCTTCTATTGACTCCCCGCTGGCATCCCCCGGCACGGTGATCTTGCCGCGCACTCTGCCGTCGACCTGCACCACGATCAGCAGCCGCTCCGGCTCGATTACTTTTTCAGCATACGCGGGCCAGCCCGTCTCGTCCAGGCTTTTTTCGCTGGCGATCTCCGTCCATAGCTCGCTCACCAGATGAGGCACAAAGGGATACAGCAAAACCAGGATCGTTTTCAAGCTCTCGCGAACGACTCCTCCGCCCTCTTGCCAGGCCGCCTCCTCTCGCGCCGCCTGGCCGACCGCGTTGAACAGCTCCATCACCGCGGCGATCGCCGCATTAAAGTGAAACCGCTCTTCCATATCCTCCGTCACCTTCTTAATAGTCCGGTGAGTCAACCGGCGCAACTCCCTGAGCGGCGCCGGGAGATCCTTTTTGGGAACATCCGATCTGGCTGCGGCCAACGCCTCACCGTGCTGAGAAACGAAGCGCCAGAGCCGGGTAAGAAACCGGTAAGCTCCCTCGACCCCCTGGTCGCTCCATTCGAGGTCTTTTTCCGGCGGGGCGGCGAAAAGTGTGAAGAGACGAGCCGTGTCCGCGCCGTAGCGGGCGATCAGATCTTCCGGGTCGATGATGTTCTTTTTGGATTTCGACATCTTCTCGACGCGCCCCTTCTCGACCGGCCCGTCGCACTGGGGACAGCGCCACCCCTCCTGCTCGGAGCCGAGGAGATCCGTGGGCAACAGCCAGTCGTGCCGGCCGCAGCGGTAGGTCTCCTTGCAGACCATCCCCTGCGTCAGCAGATTGGCGAACGGTTCGTCGACTTTTACGAGCTTCAGATCTCTCAGCGCTTTGGTGAAGAAGCGCGCGTAGAGAAGATGCAGCACCGCGTGCTCGACGCCGCCGATATACTGATCGACCGGCATCCAATAAGCCGCGCTCTTGGAGTCGAACGGCGCCTGGTCGAAGTCCGACGAAACATAGCGGAGAAAATACCAGGACGAATCCACAAAGGTGTCCATCGTATCGGTCTCGCGCCGCGCCGCGCCGCCGCACCGGGCGCAGGCGGTCTCCAGAAAAGCCCGGCTCTCCACCAGAGGCGAACCCCCCTTGCCGGTAAACGGCACGTGGCGCGGCAGCTCCACCGGCAGGTCGGCTTCCGGGACGGGAACAACGCCGCACCTGGCGCAGTAGAGGATGGGGATCGGCGTTCCCCAGTAGCGCTGCCTGGAGATTCCCCAATCGCGCAAGCGAAAACGGATATCCTTTTTTCCCCAGCCCTTTTCCTCAAGATACGCCGCAATATTCTCTTTTCCCGCGCCGCTCGAAAGTCCGGTGAAGGGGCCGCTCTCCACCATCACCCCGTCATCGACGTAGGCTTCGGTCATCCGATCGGCGGCCAGCGTGCGATCCTTTGGTTGGATCACCACGCGGATCAGCAGGCCGCATTTCTTGGCAAACTCAAAATCCCGTTGGTCGTGCGCCGGTACCGCCATCACCGCGCCGGTCCCGTACTCCATGAGGACGAAGTTGGCGAGGTAGATGGGAATCGTCTCGCCGGTGAAAGGATTCTTGCAATAGGCGCCGGTGAAAACGCCTTCTTTCTCCATCCCCTCTTCGCCCCGGCGGGACTGGCTCGTCTGCTTGATCCGATCGACGAATTCTTCGACGGCCTGCTCTTGCGGCGTCCCCCGCGCCAGCTCCAACGCCAGCGGATGCTCGACCGCAAGAGAGACGAAGGTCGCGCCGTACACGGTGTCCTGGCGCGTCGTAAAGATCGTGAGCCCGCCTTCCCGGCCGGCAAACGGGAAGAGAATCTCCGCGCCGATCGACTTGCCGATCCAGTTGCGCTGCATGATGCGGACTTTCTCCGGCCAGCCCTCGAGACGATCGATGTCCCGCAGCAGCTCTTCGGCGTAAGCGGTAGTGCGGAAAAACCACTGCTCCAGCTCTTTCTGCGCCACCGCCGAGTCGCAGCGCCAGCAGGCGCCGTCGATCACCTGCTCGTTGGCGAGAACCGTTTGGCAGGACGGGCACCAGTTGACCGCCGAGCTTTTCTTGTAGGCCAACCCCCGCTTATACAACTGCAAAAAGATCCATTGATTCCAGCGGTAGTAGTCGGGGGAACAGGTCGCCACCTCGCGTTCCCAGTCGTACGAGAAACCCAGCCGCTTCAGCTGGGTCTTCATGTAGAGGATATTCTCCCGGGTCCAGCTCTCCGGATGGACGCCCCGCTCGATCGCCGCGTTCTCCGCCGGGAGGCCGAAGGCGTCCCAACCCATCGGGTGGAGCACGTTCAAGCCTTTCATCCGCTTGTAGCGCGCGACCACGTCGCCGATCGAATAGTTGCGCACGTGTCCCATGTGGATCCGGCCCGAGGGGTAGGGAAACATTTCCAGGACGTAGTATTTGGGCAACCTGCCGTTCTCGGCGGCGCGGAAGCTCTTTTGCTCTTCCCAAATCCGCTGCCACTTGAGTTCGACTTCGTTGGGATCGTAGCGTTTTTCCATCGCCTGCCGGCTACTCCGATTTCGCGCCGCTTGAGTGCGCCACCTGGTCCAATATTCCGTTGATGAATGTGGCCGAATCACCCGACCCGTACCGTTTGCCGATCTCGATCGCTTCGTCGAGGCTCACGTTGACCGGGATATCGGGGCAAAAGAGCAATTCGTAAGCCGCCATGCGGAGAATCGTCAGATCCACCTTGGCCATCCGGCTGAGCTTCCAGTGTTCCGCGGCGCGCTCGATGACTTGATCGATCTCCGCCTGGCGGGCGCCGACCCCGGCGATCAGGCGCCGGGCGAAATCTTTGGCCTCCGGGCCGCCCTCGAAATGGCTCAAAAAAAGCTCGACCGCTCTCGGCGAGCTGTCACCGGTCATCGCCAACTGATAGAGCGCTTGCAGCGCCAACTCTCTTCCTTTGCGTCGGGGTCCCATGAAAAACAGGCAACAGGCGTGAGGCGTGAGTTTTTTCTCCCCCCTACCGCCTTCTGCCTCTCGCCTTTCGCCTAGTTTACGGAATCGTCCGGTTCAGCCTCGCCATCTCGATGGCGGTCAGCGCCGATTCGAATCCTTTGTTCTCCATCTTGGCGCCGGCTCGCTCCATCGCCTGCTCAACGTTGTTGGTGGTGAGGACGCCGAACGCCACCGGCAGCCGATGTTCCAGCATGACCCGGCTCAGGCCGCTGGTGACCGCCTCCGCGATGTAGTCGAAATGGGGAGTGTCGCCGCGAATCACCGCGCCCAGGCAAACCAGCGCGTCGTACTTGCCGCCGGCAGCCAGCTTCTCGGCCATCAGGGGAATCTCAAACGCTCCCGGCACGCGGACCACGTCGATGTTCTCGTCCGCTGCTCCATGCATCTTGAGCGCGTCCAGCGCCCCCTCGAGCAGTCTGTCCGTCACAAAGTTGTTGAAGCGGCTGACGATCACTCCAAATTTCAGCCCGCTTGCGTCGAGCTTGCCCTCGATTACCTTGGCCATAAACTCTGCAATGCAAAAGGAAAATTGAAAAGTGTCAAAGTCGAAATATCTGATTCCGGGCGGCCGGATTTCGGACAGGACTTCCTAAAACTTTTGCATTTTTCATTTTGCACTTTGCATTTTGGATTGACCGGTTGTTATTCCGGTTTGACGTTGAGACTGGAAAACAGATGGCCCAACTTCTCTTGCTTGGTGCGCAGGTAGGCGATATTGGAGGCGTGCGGCGGAGTCTCCAGCGGAACACGCTCCACGACGGTGAGACCGTAGCCCTCCACCCCGATGATTTTGCGCGGATTATTCGTCAACAGTCTGAGTTTCTGAACGCCAAGGTCGCGCAGAATCTGCGCCCCCAGGCCGTAATCTCTCAGGTCTTCCTTGAAGCCCAGCTCGAGGTTGGCCTGCACCGTGTCCAGTCCCTGGTCCTGCAAGGCATAGGCCCTGATTTTGTTGGTCAGCCCAATGCCGCGCCCTTCCTGATTCATATAGACCAGGACCCCTTTGCCTTCGGCGTCGATCAACTTGAGGCTCTGACGAATCTGATCGCCGCAGTCGCACCGCTCCGAGCCGAACACATCCCCGGTCAGACATTCCGAATGCATCCTCACCAGCACGGCGTCGTCCGGGCGAATCTCATTTTTCACCAGGGCGATGTGCTCGTGAGCATCGACGTTGTTGCGGTAGACGATCGCTCTATAGGCCCCGCCGTGAATGGTCGGGAAGTCGGCCTCGGTCACCCGCTTCACGAGACACTCGCTGCGCAGGCGGTAGGCGATCAGCTCGGCGATGGAGGCCGTCTTCAACCGATGCCGCTCGGCGAACGTCTCCAGGTAAGGCGCAAATGCGACCGCGCCGTCCTCCTGGAGAATCTGGCAAATAACACCCGACGGGTGGAGGCCGGCGATACGAGCGAGATCAACCGCGGTTTCCACCTGGCCGGAGCGGACCAATACACCGCCGTTCTTCGCCTGTATCGGGAAGACGTAACCCGGAGTCACAAAATCGCTGCGCCTGGCGGCGCCGGCCGCTGCGGCCCGGATCGTGTGCGCCCGGCTGGCAGCCGACGCTCCAGAGGCGTCGGCCCGATGCGCAATCGAGACGCCGAACGTGCTCCCTTGCGTCGAGCTGCATTCCTGCACCATGAGTGGTATCTCAAGCTGCTTCATCCGCTCTTCGGTCAAGGCCACGGAGACCAGGCCGCGGCCATGGAGCAGCATGAAGTTTACCGTTTCGGGCGTGATCTTTTCCGCCGCCGCGCAAAGATAGCCTTCGCTGTCGGGTGTATCGTCGTCGATCAGGACAACGACGCGGCCGTTTCGGATCTCCGCTACGACTTCATCGACGCTTGCGAGTTTCATGTTTTGATGGAACCAACTTCTGGATATATTTACCGATTAAATCCGTTTCGACGTTGACTTTATCACCAAGCCTACGGGGGCGCAAATTAGTGCGCT
The DNA here is from genome assembly GCA_001798595.1 of Deltaproteobacteria bacterium RIFCSPLOWO2_12_FULL_60_19. Lineage (GTDB taxonomy): Bacteria > Desulfobacterota > Binatia > UBA9968 > UBA9968 > 2-12-FULL-60-19. Next base: position 70,328 of record MGSS01000051.1, read on the forward strand.
CAAGCGTGTGCGGGATGACGGCGACCGAAAAATACCGCCGCCCGCAGTCGTTGACGGTGAGGCTGATCCCGTCGACCGCGACCGATCCTTTGGGTACCAGCAGCCGTCCCAAAGCGGCTGGCACCCGAAAGCTATAGCAGGTGAACTTTCCCTGCTTTTTGATCCCCTCCACGACGCCGACCCCATCGACGTGGCCCGTCACCAGATGGCCGCCCAAACGGTCGTTGAGCCTGAGTGGCCGCTCAAGATTGACCGGATCGCCGGCCTTGAGTCCGCTGAAGCTCGTCCGCTTGATCGTCTCAGGGGAGACATCGACGGTCACGCGCCGCGCCGCCTTCGCCACGACGGTCAAACAGACGCCGTTGACCGCGAGGCTCGACCCGATCTTCATCCCGCCGAGCGGCAACCGCGTCGTCAACGTCAACACCCCCGCGCCTCTCCGCATCCGCCAGCGGTAGACCTGACCTACATCTTCGATGATGCCGGTGAACATGTGCTCTTCGTTCTTTCTCTAGCCAAGATCCCCGCCCATTTTCGATTTTCGATACTTCGACTTAGCTCAGTACAGGTTTTGGATTTTCGATTGTCGGAAGAGAAATCCAGCCATCGTATCCAAGGTCTTTTATTCATGCTCTTTTCCTCCAATCTAAAATCGGCTCAGCCCACGGCTGATCAGTCCTTCGGCTGAAATCGAAAATCTAAAATTATTTGATCACCTTATCCGCCCTTGCCAGCACGTTCGGCGGAATCGTGAGCCCGATCTGCTTCGCCGCTTTCAGATTGATGATAAACTCGAACTTTATCGGCTGCTCGACGGGAAGGTCTGCGGGCTTCGCGCCTTTCAGGATTTTGTCCACGTACGTCGCGGCGCGGCGGGACGAGTCGGTAGTGCTCGGGCCGTAGGCCATGAGCCCCCCGGCTTCCACAAATTCCGGTCTGGGATAACTCGCCGGGAGCCGGTTCTTTACTGTAAGTTCGATAACCTGTGTTCGCTGAGAAGTGAGGACGGAACTCGACAGCAGGAGGACTGCCTCAGCCCGCCCCTTGCCTGCGGCTCGGAATGCGGTCTCAATATCCGTGGGACTTAGGACGTCCAGGTATTGAAGCTTCACTCCGAACGCCCCTGCTGCGAGCTCTACCTCTCTTAACGTGTGCGCTTTGCCGGGGCTGGTCGAACTGCCGACGACGGCCAAGCGGGAGAGCTTGGGAACGATCTCTTTCAGAAGCTCCAGTCGTTTTCCGCTCAACTCCGGTGCAAAGGTTGACAATCCAGTGATGTTCCCGCCGGGTCGGGCAAGGCTGGCAACGAACCCGGTTCCAACTGGATCGCCTTCATTGGTCATGACGATAGGAATCGTATTCGTCGCTTCCTTGGCGGCATGGGTTTCTCCCGAAGCACTCGTGATGATGACGTCTACCTTGAGAAGCACTAGCTCGGCCGCGAGCGCTGGGAGGCGATCGAGTTTTCCCTCTGCAGATCGATACTCAATGACAATGCTTTTCCCCTCCAGGTATCCAAGCTCGCGTAAACCCTGGCGGAATGCCTCGATGCGGGCCGGATTAGTGGAAGGGGAGATAACGGATAGGTATCCTATTCGCGGGATTTTCGTTGGCTGCTGCGCATCAACAAACGGAGCAATGGACAGTAGAACAGTGGTCAGTAGACAGACAATAATTTTCCCGTTCATGGTTTTCCCTGTTTTCCGTTTCAGCCTGAGGCTGATCCTCAGCCGAAGGACTGATCAGCCTCCGGCTGAGCCTCTGCTCTGGCGGAGCCTTCTGCTTCTCGCCTCACCCCTAACGCCTCACCCCTCACGTTTTTTTTTGATCACCTCAAGAAGTCCGGGCAAGAATTTTTGCCTTTGCCCGATGACAACAGTTGATGCCCCTCCGCGGGCCTCACGTCACCAAATGGTTCGAACGGGATACTGAGCAATCAATCTGTCTGGGGTCAGTATGACTAGACCTTGCGCGATCGCCTGGCAAACCAACATCCGATCAAATGGATCTTTGTGCAAAACGGGAAGCCGGTTTAGGTGCAGAGCAGCTTCTTCGTCTAGATGAAGCGTTTCAATAGCATGCCGCTTTCGCTGCGCCGGTATGTATCTTACCGGAGAGTCCGGAAGCGGCAGTTTCCCCAGCGCATTTTTGACGGATATCTCCCAAGCGGAGACCGAGCTGAGGTAAACTTCATTCCCCGGATCTGCGAACAACTCCCGCGCGTCATCGGAAAGATCAGGAGCGTCGGTTACCGCCCACAAGAACGCGACGGTGTCTAATAGAATCCTCACGGCTCTTGGCCATTAAACGCGTCGACAAGTTCAGATGGAAGAGGTTCAAAGAATTCCGGCGGAACCTTAAATTCCCCTTTGGCCAGGCCTATCGGACGTTTGCTTTTGCGGCGCTGGGGCAGCGGACGAATTTCCGCAATCGGAATATTCCGCTTGCACAAAAGGATGGTTTCTCCCCGAGCAAGCTTTCCGAGGTAACGCGAAAGATGGGTTTTTGCTTCATGAATGTTCAGCCGAATCATGGTGATTGTCTAGCCTAAGAAGTGAACTAAGTCAACGCGGCGCCGTTTGCCGACGCGGCCTATTTCAGCCGGATCCTCCTGAGGGGGACCAGCCTTAGGCTGGGGCTGATCAGCCCCAGGCTGAGCCTCTTGCTTCTCGCCTCACCCCTAACGCCTCACCCCTCACGTTTTTCACTTGATCACTTTATCCGCCCGCGCCAGCACGTTGGGCGGAATCGTCAGGCCGATCTGCTTGGCCGCTTTCAGATTGATGATGAACGCGAATTTTATCGGCTGCTCCACGGGCAAGTCGGCAGGCTTCCGACCTTTTAGGATTTTGTCCACATACGTAGCGGCGCGCCGGAACATTTCGGTAATGCTCGCGCCGTAAAATATGAGGCCACCAGCGTCCATAAACTCTGCCCTTTCGTATATCGCCGGGAGCCGGTTCTTTGCCGCGAGGTCTGCAATTTGTGTTCGGTGAGAAATGGTCACGGGGCCTCCAAGCACGAGGACTGCCTCAGCACGTCCCTTGCTTGCGGCTCGGAATGCAGTTTCAATGTCCTTGGGATCTAGTACGTCTAGGAATTGAAGCTTCACTCCGAACGCCCCTGCGGCGAGCTCCGTTTCTTTTAGCGATTGTGCGTTGCCCGGCCGGGTCGAAGTCCCGAAGACGGCCACGCGGGAGAGCCTAGGAACGACCTCCTTCAAAAGCTCCAGTTGTTTTCCGCTTATCTCCGGGGCAAGGGTTGCCAATCCAGTGATGTTCCCACCAGGCCGCGCAAGGCTGGCGACGAACCCCGAGCCGACAGGGTCATCATCAAACCCCATGACAATGGGAATCGTAACAGTTGCTTCCTTGGCGGAACGGGTTGGTATCGGACCGGTCGTGACAATGATGTCCACCTTGAGACGCACGAGTTCGACGGCGAGCGCAGGTAACCGATCTTCCTTGCCCTCCCCGGACCGCCACTCAATGACAATGTTCTTGCCCTCGACGTACCCAAGCTCGCGCAGACCCTCTCGGAACGCCTCGATGCGGGCCGATATAGTGGAAAGGGAGACAGTAGTTAGGAATCCTATCCGTGGGACTTTCTTCGGCTGCTGCGCCTCTGCCCTCGCCCCGCACACCGTGAGCGCGACGACGATTGCAAAAAGCCCCGCCCATTTTAGATTTTCGATTTTAGATTTTCGATTATTGGACCGAAAACTCGAAGATCGCATCCGGGTTCTATCAGGCATTTGTTTTCCTCCGTAATCTAAAACCTGTCCTGAGCAAGGCCGAAGGATCGGCAATCGTTCGACTAAGCTCACGACAGATCGAAAATCTAAAATTTGTTTCTACCGCCTTGCTTACAGATAGCCGGTAACGAGAAAATCTTTGCCGACCCTGGCAACCTCGATCCGGTTGATTTGCCTTGAGTGGCTCATTTTTCTGACCCCCAGCGGCCCAATCATGTCCAACCCATCCCCGCCGATGATTTTGGGAGCATAAAAGAAGCAGAGCTTGTCCACAACCTTTTCCCTCAGGGCCAGGGCTGCAGTCACCGCGCCGCCCTCGATCATCACGCTCACGATTCCTTTCTTGCCTAACTCACGGAGCAAAGACGCGAATGGGACGGCGCCGTCGCGCAGTGGAAAACGCCAGACCTCCGCTCCGCAGCGCTCGATCGCTCTTACTTTTCTCAATGGAGCGCGCGGGCCGGTGACTACAACGGTCCTCCCCGGCTCGCGCAGCAACCGGGCGGTCGTGGGGATACTGAGACGGCCGTCCACGACAACTCTCAGCGGATTGCGTCCGCCGGGAATCCGGCAGGTGAGTTGCGGATCGTCCGCGATGACGGTGCCCGCACCGACGAGGACGGCATCCACTTGGTTGCGCAAGCCGTGGACATACCGGCGCGCGGCTTCGCCGGTAATCCAGCGGGAATCTCCCGTGGAAGTCGCGATCTTCCCGTCAAGCGAGGCAGCGATTTTCAGGATGACGAAGGGACTACGGCGGGTGATGTACTTGCAAAAGGCTTCGTTGAGTCTCCGGCACTCTTCGCTTAGGAGACCAACATCGACTTGAATACCGGCTTGACGAAGCTTGCGGATTCCCATGCCGGAAACCAGCGGATTGGGGTCCGCCATGCCGGCGACGACTCGCTTCACGCCGGCCCGGATGACGGCGTCGGCGCAGGGCGGGGTCCTGCCGAAGTGGCTGCAAGGCTCTAAATTGAGATAAAGAGTGGCGCCTTTGGCGCGCGCTCCCGCGCGCTTGAGCGCGACGATCTCCGCGTGGTCGCCTCCGGCCCGCTGGTGGTAGCCGGTCGCGATAACCTTGCGGCCGCGCGCCAGGACCGCGCCCACCATCGGATTAGGACTGGTCCTGCCGGCTCCTTGGAGAGCCAGGCTGAGGGCCATCCGCATATATCGTGTGTCGATTTCATCCGGCATTATATCTAGATTCTGCTGAAAAACCCTAAGAATGCTTCGACTAGGCTCAGCATGAACGGAAAATCTCCAATGATCTCAACCGCTCCACCGTTCGTCCTGAGACTTGTATGATGGATGTCGGGGCTCACACCGAGTGCTCTGGTACAATGGTTTCAACGAAAAC
>MGSS01000052.1 GCA_001798595.1 Deltaproteobacteria bacterium RIFCSPLOWO2_12_FULL_60_19
CGAAGAGCTCCAGCAGTCGGCCAAAGAGGTGTTGGAGCAGCCGGCGGAAGTTCTCGAACAGGTCAAGAAACTGTTTGTGCAATAAGCGTTTGACTGGAGGCTGCTATGTCTGCAATGCTTGAAAATTTCAGGAACCACGGGAACGGGCGACAAGCGACGAGAAAGGCAACAGGCCGCGGTAGGGGCGACCGGCCCCGAAAAGGCCCGTGGCCCTCGGGGCTCTACGGGCCGGTCGCCCCTACACTGTCACGCCTTTCGCCTCGGGTCTTCTTCGTCCTTGTAACCCTTCCCTTACTTTTACTTACTGTCGACGCTTCCGCCCAGGAGCCCTTCTACAAGGGCAAGACCATGACCATCATCGTTGGGACGAAAGCGGGGGATGTTTATGATCTCTATGCGCGTGCGATCGCCCAGTACCTACCAAAGCACATTCCGGGAAACCCCAATATCATCGCGCAGAATGTCACCGGGGCCGGCTCTTTGATCGCGGCCAACCATGTTTACAATCTCGGCAAGCCCGACGGCCTGACCATCGGCGCCATCTTCCCAGCGCTCTATTTCGACCAGCTCTCCGCCCGCCCGGAGGTTAAGTTCGACTGGACGAAATTTAACTGGCTCGGCAGCCCGGTCGTATCGAACCACTTCATGTACATGCGGTCCGACACCCCTTACAAGACGATCGACGACGTGCGCAACGCAAAAGAGCCGCCTAAGTGCGGATCGACGGGAACCGCCTCGACCGGTTACTACATGCCCAAGCTCGTGGAGGAACTCATCGGGGCAAAATTTAATATCATAACGGGCTATCAGGCGGGAGGCGATGTCGACCTGGCGGCGGAAAGGGGCGAAATCGTATGTCGTTCCTTTACTATTACGGCTTACTTCGCCCGCGAGCCCTTTTTTACTTGGCGCAAGAAGGGTTTCGTTCACGAAATCTTTCAGACCGGGAAGAAGAGAGATCCGAGGCTCCCCAACGTCCCGAACGTCTATGAACTCATGAATACATACAAGACCTCTGAGGCGGGCCGGCGCTTGGCTACTGTAATTTTGGCTGCCGGCAATGTCGGCCGTCCCTACGTGACCCCTCCGGGTGTCCCGGCAGATCGGCTCAAGCTCCTGCGCGACGCCTTTACGAAGACAATGAACGACCCCGAATTCAAAGCCGAGGCTGTAAAGAGAAAACTGGAGTTGCACCCGGTGAGCGGGGAGGAGCTTGAGGCGCTGGCCAAGGAGGTGATCGACACTCCGCCTGAGGTGGTCGCCAGGATGCAGAAGCTGCTGGGCAAGTAGCCGCTCGTGTTCCACCGCTCTTATGGCGTAAGCACGAGGGACGTTGACTATGGCCTTTGACCTGGTAGCTCGCAATGGAGTCGTGATCGACGGCACCGGGCGGCCCGGCTTCGAGAGCGACGTGGCGGTCGAGGGCGACCGGATCGTCGCCATCGGAAAGGACCTCGGGCCCGGCAAGCGGGAAATCGACGCCAGGGGCAAGGTCGTCGCGCCGGGATTCATCGACTCCCACACCCACATGGACCTCTTTCTGGTCCTCTATCCTCACGGCAATCCGGTAGTCAATTTCGGCGTGACCACGGTCGTCATCGGCGATTGCGGCGCATCCTGCGCCCCGGTCCCGGCGGGGGAAGAGCCGCGCAAGGTTCTCGTCGCCTACCTGCGGCGCGTCCTGGATAAATACGTAGACGACAAGGACTGGCGGTGGAAGACCTTTCCCGAATACCTGGGCTATCTCAAAGGACGGGTCGGTATCAACGTAGCCGCTCTGATGCCGCACTCTCCGGTGCGCCTCACGGTTATGGGCGAAGCGGCCTACCAAAGGGAAGCGACACCGGAAGAGCTCGAAGCGATGAAGGCCATGGTGCGCGAAGGGCTGGAGGCCGGGGCGATCGGATTCTCCTCGAGCCCGCGCGGCGGGCCGGCCGTGCATGCCGGCACCCCCAGCACCTTTGCCACGCAAGACGAGATCGTCGAGCTGGCGAACCTCGCGGCGGACTACGGCGGCTGTTTTCAATTCAACGGCTTCGGTAACTTACTGAAACCTGAAAGCGGCTTTCCGGCGCTGGTCGAGCGGGTCAGAGGGCTGATGATCGGCAACGAGTTTCGCCTGCGACCGGGGGAAAAAGAGGACGGGCCGCGCGGCCTCAAGTTTATGGAAGAGGCACAGAAGCGCGGCAAGGATATCAATGGAGTCGTCATCCCCTACCAGCACATCTCGCGTTTCGGCGCCGCTGATTGCTTGATTTTTAACGGTCTCCCCACCTGGGAGGCAATCAAAGGGAACCCCGCTGGCTCTCTAAGCGAGCCGGGCGTGAGGGAAAAGCTCCAAAAAGAACGAGTCGACGGTGCAGGAAAGCCCGCTTTGGTCGAGTGGCTCGGTTGGGACCGGGTCGTCTTCGAAAATGTGGAAAAGCAAGAGGTCAAGCCCCTCGAAGGAAAAAACGTCGCCGAGATCGCTCAATCGAGTGGCAAGTCTCCGGTCGACGCCTTTTTCGACACCTGGTTGCGCGACGATCTCCGCTCCGGATTGCTCTACCGCGGACATGCCAACGGCCATCCGGATCTGCTGGCGCAGATGATCAAAGGAGACCAGAGCCTTATCGGCACCGATGCCGGGGCTCATCTCGACCGTTTTTTCTGGCACGGCACGCCGGCGCGCATCCTTGGCTACTGGCGGCGGGAAAAGAAGCTCTTCACTTTGGAAGAGGCGGTATGGAAGCTGACTGGATTCCCGGGGGCCAAGCTGAGGCTCAACCGTGGCGTCATCAGGACCGGCCTGCCAGCCGATCTCACGGTCTTCGATCCGGACAAGATCGACGATCTGGTGAGCAAGCGGCTTCCGGCGAAGCTCGATCGGGAAGAGGCGATGCGCCATCCGCCGGGCATCCAGGCCGTGGTGGTCAACGGCCAGGTGGTGGTCGAGGAAGGGAAATGCCTCGATGCCTTTCCCGGCAAGGTAACGCGGCAGGAGCTTTGCGTACCGATCCCCTAAGGACGCAATGCAAAATGAAAAGTGAAAAATGCAAAACGGCTCGTGTGAATTCTCTCATTTTGACTTTTGCAATTTGCATTTTACATTTTTCCTTTGTTCGAGACCTTTACGCTCAGGGGCCTTTTTATCAGGGCAAGACGGTCAAGTTCGCCGTCGGCTACCTGGCGGGCGACACGCACGACCAGTTGGCGCGCGCCTATTCGCGCACGCTGGGCAAGCACATTCCGGGCAATCCCGAGATCATCGTCCAGAACATGCCCGGCGCGGGCTCGATCATCGCCGCCAACTACGTCTATGGCGTGGCGAAGCCCGACGGCTTGACGCTCGGCTCCATATCCCCGGCTCTGTATCTTGAACAGCTCACCGGCCGCAAAGAGGTCCAGTTCGACTGGGCCAAGTTCAGCTGGATCGGCTCGCCGGAATACAACGGCCACCTGCTCTTCATGCGCGGCGACGCGCCTTACAAGACGTTGGACGATATCCGCAACGCGACCGAGCCGCCGAAATGCTCGGCGACGGGCGCCGGCACCAGCGGCCATTTCGTCCCCAGGCTGCTGGAGGAGACGCTTGGCCTTAAGTTCAAGCTGGTCACGGGCTACGCCGGCGGCGGCGAGCAGGATCTGGCGATGGAGCGGGGCGAAGTGCAATGCCGGGCCATCACGATCGCAGCTTTCTTCGGGCGCGAGCCGTTTCTAAGTTGGCATAAGAGCGGATTCGTCCGGATCCTGATTCAGACCTCGCGCCGGCGCAATCCAAAGATCCCCGATGTCCCGACTCTCTTCGAGTTCATGGACAGGGAGAAGACGGCTGAGGCGAAGCGGCGTCTGGCTTTGGTGATTCTTGGCGCCGGCGGCTTTGGCTCATGGCCCATCGTCTCCACTCCGGGGCTGCCGCAGGATCGAGTGAAGACTTTGAGAGAAGCTTACGCCAGGACGCTCAAGGATCCCGCCTTCCTGGACGAGGCCAAGAAAAAGGGATGGGAGATCAAGCCGATCAGCGGCGAGGATATGGACGGGCTCGCCAGAGAGGTCATGGCGCAGCCGCCCGATGTGATTGAGCGGATGAAGCAAATCCTGGCGCAGTAGGGGCGACCCTGTGTGGTCGCCCAAAAAGCCGGGCAGGCACGCAGGCCTGCCCCTACAGCGATACGTTGTTCGAATCAAATTGCGCCGGCACCCGGAACGCGAATCGGTTGACCGTTTCCGTCGGATGGGATAAGGAGTCAGGCTCTTGGACGATAAACATAGGCCGGAGGATGTGTAGAAATGGCTGAGCTGCTCGTGATGGGCGATGCGTTCGCGAAGGGTTTCTGGCAGGTGTTGGCCTGGCCCGCTTTCGGCTACATGCTGCTGGGAATCGCCATCGGCTTCTGGGTCGGGCTGCTTCCCGGAATCGGCGGTCTGGCGACGCTTGCCTTGATGCTGCCCTTCTCCTACACCATCAAAACACCGATCGAAGCGTTCTGTTTCCTGCTGGGCATGCTCGCCGTGACCGGCACGACGGGAGATTTGACTTCGATCCTGTTCGGCATCCCCGGAGAGGGCTCTTCGGCGGCGCTGGTGCTTGACGGCTATCCGATGTCGAAAAAGGGCGAGGCCGGACGGGCCTTGGGCGCCGCCATCACGAGCTCGCTGGTCGGCGCTCTCATAGGCGCTTTTTCGCTCGCCCTTTCCATTCCGATCATGCGACCTCTGGTCCTGCTCTTCGGCTCGCCGGAGATGTTCATCATTGCGATCATGGGAGTCACGTTCATCGGCACGCTTGCCGGAGCGTCCCTGTTAAAAGGCCTCTTGGCGGGAGGCATCGGCTTGATGCTGGCCGCCATCGGCGTCGATCCCCAGACCGGCTCGCTGCGGTATACCTTCGGCCAGCTCTATCTCTGGGACCGGCTCGATATTATTCCCGTGGTCGTGGGTCTGTTCGCCATACCGGAAATCGTCGATCTTGCGGTCAGAGGAACCAGCATCGCCGGCTCCCGCCCGGAGAAGCTCTCCGGCGTGATGGAAGGGGTTAAGGATACCTTCCGCCACTTCTGGTTGGTTATGCGATGCAGCTTGATCGGCGTTTATTTCGGCGTGCTGCCCGTGCTCGGCGCCAACGTCGCGCAGTGGATCTCCTACGCCCACGCGGTGCAGGGGCTCAAGGACAAGAGCCGCGCCGGCCAGGGCGCAGTCGAGGGCGTGTTGGGTCCCGGCGCGGCCAACAACTCGACCCGGGGCGGGGATCTGATCCCCACGGTGGCGTTCGGCATTCCCGGCAGCGGCAGCATGGCGCTGCTGTTGGGCGCGCTGTTGATCGTCGGCTTGAATCCCGGGCCGGAGATGCTCAAGACTCATTTGAACGTGACGTTCGCGATGGTGTGGGTGCTGATCTTTGCCAACATCATCGTCGCCGGACTTTGCTTCCTGGTTTTGAATCATCTGGCGGCGCTCACCTTCATTCGCGGCTCGCTGCTGATCCCCTTTCTCGTGCTGTTGATTTCCGTCGGCTCTTTCACCGCCAACAACAGCTTCAACGACCTGGTGGCTACTCTGATTTTCGGCGTCCTGGGCTACTTCATGGTGCTCTACGGCTGGCCTAGACCGCCGCTGATTTTGGGACTCATCCTGGGGAAAATCGCCGAGAACTATCTCTGGATCTCGACGGCGGCTTATGGAGCGAAGTGGCTCCTCTTCCCCACCGTGCTAATTTTAATCGCTCTCACCGTGTTCACCGTCGCCTATCCGACGATCAAAGAGAGGATGGGCAAAGCGAAGTACGAGCGACCAGAGGACGCGATATAAACTACCCCGCAGCAAGCTGCGTGGAATTGACCCGAACAGATTAAATTAGCAGGAGCCACACTGAGCCATGCGCGTTTGCGCTATCGATATCCACCACCACTACATCCCGCAGGCATTGTTGGACGAGGCCAAGCAGGGGAAGTCGCCCGGCGTCGAGGCGAAAGAGACCAAGGACGGCCAGACCGCCATCTCGTTCGCCGGCGGGGAAGCATTCAACGTCCCCGGCGAGCTGGCGGGCCTCAAGGAGAGATTCGAGGCGATGGAGCGGGGAAAGATCGCCATCGGCGCTCTCATCCCCCACACGGCGAGCCTGGGATACCCTCTGGAAGGAAAGCCGGGCGAGGCCTGGTGCCGCCGGTATAACGAAGGCATCCGCGATCTCACGCTGAAATACCCCGACCGCTTTGTCGGTTTGGCCGCGGTACCGCTGCAGGACCCTCCAAGGGCCGCGGCGGTGCTTGAGCATGCGATCCGCGCTCTCAAGCTCCGGGGAGGCTACATCGCCTCCAACGTGAACGGGCAATATTACAACAGCGACTTCTTCGATCCGTTCTGGCGCAAGGCCGAGGGGCTGGATGCGCTGCTGGTGATGCACCCTGAAGATGTGGCCGGCTCGGAAAAAATGGCCCCCTACGGCTTGCGGCTCATCTGCGGCAATCCGGCGGACAGCACGCTATCGCTCGCCTTCATGAGCTACAGCGGCGTCTTCGACCGCTTCCCGAACCTGAAACTCTGCGTGCTTCACGGCGGCGGATTCTTTCCGTATCAACTCGGCCGTCTGGATCAGGGCTTCGCCGTGCGTCGCGGGCCGCGCGCGACGTCCGCCGCGTCGCCGCCGAGCGTGTATCTGAAAAACAATCTTTACTTCGACGCGATGATCTACCGCGTGGACGCGCTGGACTACTTGAAGCGCGTCGCCGGCGCGGACCATCTCATGGTCGGGACCGACTACCCCTACACGCTGGGCGATTGGCTGTGCGTCGAAAAG
>MGSS01000053.1 GCA_001798595.1 Deltaproteobacteria bacterium RIFCSPLOWO2_12_FULL_60_19
TCACCGTCAACCCAAGCGGTTCAATCACCTGGCGGCGGATTACACCGCCCACGTGCGGGGGATTCTTCATCGCCATATTTCAAATACCTCCCTTAATGATAGTCAACCAAATCGACGTCAAATGCGTCACCATTCTCGAACCGGAAGATCACCCGCCAGTTACCGCTAACGGTCACGCTCCAGAAACCTTTCAACTCGCCCTTCAAAGGATGCAGCCGCCAACCCGGAAACAAACCAACCTCCTGCGGCCGGGCGGCTTCGTCGATAGCCAACGGGATGTCGGATATCTTCTCCACCAGCGCAGCCGGAAGCTCCCTTCCCTCCCCTGTTGTGTAGAGCCGCTTTAAGCCCCGATGTCGAATCGAACGAATACTCATCCGAAGAGGATTATCGCCTGTCGTGTGACACACGTCAACCTCTACGGGGTACGGGGTCTAGGTGAGCTGGCCCGGGCCTGACTGTGGACTTATTGCGCTGAACGCGCGGTTGAAATCCCCGGCTCGTGGCGCAAGGCGTTTATCTCCTGACACTTCCACCTTTTGAGAATTCTCAAAACGTAAAAACGAGCAAAGCTTCAGGGTCAGGTCTTGGATCTTGCTTTTATGAGATCGGCGGGAAGCTGACATGGCGACACGCCATGTGAGGGGAAAGGATAAGGGATGAGGGATGGAAACTGAAAGCGGAGGCCACATCAATAATGATGTTGCTTCGTCATGGATTTTAGCGTAGAGTTTTTTGAGACAGAGGCGGGGACATGCCCGGTGCGGGAGTTTCTGGACGCGTTGAGGGCCGGCGATCCGGACGACTTCGCGGCGGTGGTCGCCGGTCTGGCGAAACTGCGGAACAGGCAGTATCACCGCGAGCCATTGTCCAAGGCGCTTGGCGGCGGGCTGTTTGAACTGCGCCACGTCGGCAAGCTCAATACCCGCGTGTTGTGGTTTTTCGCGAAGAATCGCCGGATCGTCGCGGTACACGGCATCCGCAACAAGGGCCAAGCCATCCCGGTTCGCGATATCCACACAGCTCTGGAACGGATGCGCGATTGGCGGAAAAGAGTGGAGCGATGAAAAAAACCAATTTCGACCGTTACCTCAAAAAACAAATGGAGAACCCGGCGTTTGCCGCCCGCTTTAAACTCGCCGGCGAGGCATGGGACGTGGCGCTGCAAATCGCCGCTCTGCGCGAGCAGGCAGGGCTTTCCCAGAAGGAGCTTGCGAAGCTGCTGAAAACCTCCCAGCAGCAGGTGAGCCGGCTTGAGTCGCCGGGCTACGAAGGCCACTCGCTAAGTAATTTGCGCCGCGTCGCCGATGCCCTGCATGCCCGGATCCGCATCGTCTTCGAGCCGGTAAAGACCGGAAACGGGATGAGTGTAGCCGAATCCGCCGCGGCGTACCGCGCCAAACGCGCCAGAGCCAAACGGACATGAGGCAAACACTGAACAACCTTCGCCGCCTAGCCTCGCGCATTGTCGCTTTGCAGGGGAGGTGGGGAGGTGTCGGGGAGGTGGCAGGCTTTGCTTATTTGCTTTTTACATATCGTGGATTGAGGCGGCGCCACGGCGCGGAGTTTTACGTAACCTCCACCATCAAATTTCTTGCCTTTTCGCTGAAAACCCGATAGGTATCCCTCAACTCTGGCAGCCCGCGCACAAAAAAGATGGCATTGGCCGGAAAAATCGCCCTGGTTACCGGAGGAGGAACCGGCATTGGGAAGGCCATCGCGGAAACGCTGGCCGCAAACGGCGCTCGGGTTGCGATCGCTTCGCGCAACCCCGCGCATTTGAATGGCGCCGGCGAGGCGCCGGGCAACGGCTCTCTCCTTCCGGTCCGGATGGACATCAGGAAAAAAGAGCAGGTCCGGTCGGGTGTCGCCGAGATTGTGGAGAGTTGGGGGCCGATCGATATCCTGGTCAACAATGCCGGCATCGGCGGGATGAACCGGATCGATGACCCGGATGACAGCCGCTGGCACGATATCGTGGAGACCAACCTCACCGGGACGTACCAGGTGACTAAGGAAGTCCTCAAGTCGATGAAGGACCATGCCGGCGGCCGGATCGTCAATATCTCCTCGGTGCTGGGCAAGTTCGGCGTCGCGGGTTATTCGGCCTACTGCGCGACCAAGCACGGCCTGATCGGTTTCACCCGCGCCCTGGCGCTGGAAGTTGTGGGGCGCGGCATCACCGTCAACACGATCTGCCCCGGCTGGGTCGAGACCGAGATGGCGCGCCAGGGAATCGGCGAGAGCGCGGCGAGTCTGGGAATCACCGTGGAAGATTTCAGGCGGCAGGCGATCCAAGGCGTGCCGATCCACAGATTCATCGACGCCGGCGAGGTGGCCGGGCTGGTGCTCTATCTTGCGTCGGACAAGGCGTCGGGCATTACCGGACAGGCGATCAACATTTGCGGCGGGCAGACTATGGCGTAGCAGGCCGCTGAAAAAGGCTCATCTGCCATAGCCTGCCACTGGCAGGCGTCGTAATAGCTGCGCTTGGCCCGGCTAGTCGAACGCCCGCCAGCGGCGGGCTAGGGCGTCAACGTACTAGAAAGTACGCCTCCGCTCGCGGACCTTCGCGCGCCTTGCATCTGAGACCTTTTTGACCGGCCTGCCGGGAAGCAGGAATTAGGGATCGGGATATGGAAATTGAGAAACTGAAAGCGATTGCGAAGGAAATGCGGGTGGACATCATCCGCATGTTGACCGAGGCCGGCTCGGGCCATCCCGGCGGATCGCTCTCCTGCATCGATATTATCGTCACGCTCTTTTTTTCGAAGCTGCGTTACAAACCGGACGATCCCAACTGGGCGGACCGCGACCGCTTCGTGCTGTCCAAAGGCCACTGCGTGCCGGCGCTTTACGCCGTGCTCGCCAAGCTGGGAACGCTCCCGCACGATGAATTGCTGAGTCTGAGAAAACTCAACAGCCGCATGCAGGGCCACCCCGATCGCAGCCGCACCCCGGGCATCGAAGCCTCGACCGGATCGCTCGGCCAGGGGCTGTCCGTTGCCCTCGGCATGGCGATGGCCGGCAAGACGATGAAAAAGGATTATCGCGTTTACTGCATGATCAGCGACGGCGAATCCCAGGCGGGCCAGGTTTGGGAGGCCGCGATGGCCGCGCCGAAGTTCAAGCTCGACAATCTCTGCGTGCTGCTCGATTACAACAAGATCCAACTGAGCGGGGCCGTGCGGGACATCATGAATCTGGAGCCGCTGGCGGAGAAATGGCGCGCTTTTAACTGGAACGTCATGGAGATCGACGGCCACGACTTCGGCGCGATCCTCAAAGCGCTGAACGACGCCGAGAAGGTGAAAGACAAGCCGACGTTGATTTTGTGCCACACGATCAAGGGCAAAGGCGTCTCCTTCATGGAGGGCAAGTGGGAGTGGCACGGCAAGTCGCCGAATCGAGAGGAAGGAGAGCGGGCGGTTCAGGAGATCCTCGCGCGAAACTGATGCCGTTGCTCGTGTTCGTGGTTCGTGTCCGCAAACGAGCACGATAACCGAGCACGACCACGGTTGTTGATAGGAAAACTATGGCAGGAAAAGCGACACGCACGGCGTTTGGCGAGACCCTGGCTCGATTGGGCGCGGAAAATCCGCGCATCGTGGTCCTCGACGCCGACCTCAGCAAATCCACGATGAGCGATTTCTTCGCCAGCAAATTCCCCGATCGCTTTTTCGACATGGGGATCGCCGAGGGCAACATGGTCGGCGCGGGCGCGGGCATGGCGCTCGCCGGCATGATTCCGTTCATTTGCAGCTTTGCAACCTTCGTGGTCGGCCGCTTCGAGCAAATCCGCATGTCGGTGGGGTACAGCCGCGCCAACGTCAAGATCGTCGGCACCCACTGCGGCATCGGCATCGGCCCCGACGGCTACAGCCAGATGGCGCTGGAAGACATCGCGCTGATGCGCAGCCTCCCCAACATGGCCGTCGTTCAGCCGGGAGACGCCATCGAGGCCGAAAGGGCCGTGGAATACATCGCGCGCCACGACGGCCCGGTCTTTCTCCGCCTGACGCGGCAGAATCTGAACGACGTCAATCCGCCCGATTATAAATTCGAGTTCGGCAAGGGCGTCGTCCTTCGCCCAGGGCGCGACATGACGATCATGGCGACCGGAGGAGTGGTGGGCAACGCGCTCAAGGCGGCGGCGCTGCTCGCCCAGAAACAGGTGGACGCCCAGGTCGTCAATATCCACACGATCAAGCCGATCGACCGCGACTTGATCGGTCGCGTCGCCTACTCTCAGGGAAAAATTCTCACGGTGGAGGATCATGGGATCGTCGGCGGCCTCGGCAGCGCCGTCGCCGAAGTCGTCGCCGAGCTGGGACGCGGCCGCGTGAAGCGGGTCGCGGTGGAAGATTACGCCGAGTCCGGCGACCCCGACGGCCTCTACAAAAAATACGGGCTTTCGGAAGACAACATCGCGGCAAAAGCGCTGGAGCTGCTGCACGACTGAGTCCCTTCTTATCGGCCTCGCATCTCCGTTTGCCTCAATTTTGGAGAAACTTCCGGTGACACGCGCGCCTCTTGAAGTCCGCAGTCCCGCAACCGGAGAGATCATCTCCACCCTGCCGGTCGCCACGCCCGAACAGGTCACACAGGCCGCGGCAGCCGCCCGCGCCGCCCAGCACGTCTGGAGGGAGCGCACCTTTGATGAGAGAGCGAAGCTCCTCTACCGCTTTCGCGATATCCTGCTTGATAATCAAGACAAGATCGCCGACGTAGTAGCCTCGGAGACCGGGAAGCCACGAGCGGAAGTTTTCAGCAACGAGTTGTTCTACCTCTACGACGCCATCGGCTTCTGGGCCAAGAAATCGGCCAAGTACCTCAGACCGGAAAAAATCCGGCCGCATCTTTTAAAAAGCAAAAAGGTCGTCTCGACCTACGGGCCGCTCGGCGTGGTCGGAGTCATCAGCCCGTGGAACTTCCCTCTCGTCCTGACGGTCGGCGAAGCGATCCCCGCGCTGATGGCCGGCAACGCGGTCATCGTCAAGCCCTCGGAGCTGACGCCGCTGTCGGCCCTGTTGGGCGCTGAGCTTGCGCGGCAGGCGGGCTTTCCCGATTACCTTCTACAGGTGCTGATCGGCTACGGCGACGTTGCCGAGCTGCTGATCGACCAGGCGGATATGATCTCGTTTACCGGCAGCGTGGAAACGGGAAAGAAGGTGGCGCGGCGCGCGGTGGAGCGGTTGATTCCGGTGAGCCTGGAGCTTGGCGGCAAGGATCCGATGATCGTCCTCGAGGATTCCGACCTGGAGCGCGCCGCCAACGCCTGCGTCTGGGGCGCGCTGATGAACTCCGGGCAGGTCTGCACCTCGATTGAGCGCGTTTACGTGGAGGCGCCGGTTTATCAAAACTTCGTCGACCTGGTGGTGAGTCGCGTGCGCGCGCTGCGCCAGGGGCCGAGCGACGGCGAAGTCGAGCTGGGCAGCATGACTTCCGAGACGCAGATCAACAAGGTCGAAGCGCAGGTCGAAGACGCGGTGAAAAAAGGCGCGAACGTGCTGTGCGGCGGGCGCAGAAACCCGAACTATACCGGACTGTATTACGAGCCGACGGTTTTGGTGGATGTCCACCACGACATGGAGATCATGCGGGATGAGACCTTCGGCCCGATCATTCCCATCATGAAGGTGACGGACGCCGAAGAGGCCTTGCGCCTGGCCAACGATTCCCGCTACGGCCTGGACGGGAGCATCTTCACGCGGGATCGGGAGCTCGCCTGGAAGATGGCGGACAAGATCGAGGCGGGATCGGTCTGCATCAACGACAGCCTGGTGAACTTCGTGATCCCCGACGCGCCGATGGGCGGGATGAAAGAGAGCGGCATCGGCCGGCGCCACGGCGCCGAAGGCATCCGCAAATACTGCCGACAAAAGACCATCGTGGCGGACCGCTTCGGCTTGAAGCGTGAGTTCGCCTGGTTTCCAAACACGAAGCGGACGACGGATTTCCTTCGCACGGGATTCAGGCTGCTTTACCGCTCGGGCTGGAAAAACAAGCTCTTTGCCATAAGGCGCAGCGATCGGGGCTGACGTTTCGCCGCGTGTTTCTCGCTGCGGGAACGCTATTGACTTACGCCTCAAGAGGATAGAAATTGAGAGAATATTTTACTGAAGGAGACCGCACATGAGCAAAAATCTACAGGCATTCATCGCTCGCGCAGAAGAGCGAAGACCCGGATCGGTGATTCGCGTAAAGGATCGGATCGACGCCAACCGGCACGAGACCATCGCCTATCTGAAGCACCTCGACATGAGGGGCGAGCGCAAGATGGTTCTGTTCGAGAATGTCCCCAGCTTCAACGGCGAGCAGTCGCAGTTCTCGCTCTTCTACAATCCCTGGGTGACGCGCCAGTTCTGCGCCGACCAGCTCGATATGGGAGAGCTTAAATCGAACATGGAGCTGAGCCTCGAAGTGGCCAGGCGCGAGCTGCAAAAGGGCGAGCTGGAGACCGTCCCGTCGAGCCGGGCGCCCTGCAAAGAAGTGGTGCTGAAAGGCGCCAAGGCCGACCTGAGGACGCTCCCCATTTCCATGCACCAGAAGGACGACGTCGGCGCGTATCTCACGATGACCTGCATCATGAAGAGCATCGACCGCGGATTTTACGACATCACCTTCACCAAGAATATGTATTATGCGCCGCAGCGGATGAGCTTCTCCGCGCATGCCCATCATCACCTCGAAGCCATGACGACGGAATATGAGAAGGCGGGGCGGCGCGCTCCGGTGATCGTCGTCCTGGGCCACCACCCGGCTTTTTATCTCTCCAGTTGTTGCATGACCCCCTTCGGCAACAACGACTACGCGACCGCGGCGGCCTTCCTCGGGGAGCCGCTGCGCTTGACGCCGTCGGAGACCTGGGGCGAGGACTTTCTCGTGCCGGCGGACGCCGAGGTCGTGATCGAGGGGGAGGTCCCGCCGCATGTCCGCGAATCGCAGAACCCATTCGGTGAGATCCTCGGCTACTACCAGCTCGAGATGAAGGTGCCGGTGGTCGAGGTCGCGGCGATCACGCACCGCAAAAAAGCGATCGTTCAAGACTTCTGGCCCGGACAGATGGACCACTGGAACCTCGGAGGGATTCCCAAAGAGGGCAGCGTTTACAACGTGATCAAGAAAAACGTCCCCGGTATCCGGGCGATTCATCTGCCGGCGTCCGGCTGCGGGCGGCTCATCTGCTACATCTCGATCAAGAAAGAATTCATCAACGACCCGAACAAAGCCGCGATGCAGGCGTTCGTCGAGATGCCGAATCTGAAGCTCTGCGTGGTGGTGGACGAGGATGTCGACGTCTTCAACGAGCGCGAAGTGATGTGGGCGGTCAGCACCCGAACCCACTGGGACAAAGACATCGAGATTATTCACAAGGTCCAAAGCTTTCGCGGCTGGCTGGGCGATACGGTGGCGATGATCGACGCGACCAAGCCGCTGAATGGCGAGTTCCCCAAGCGCAACGAAGTTTCCGAAGAGGCGATGGAGCGCGTCAAGCGGTTTTTCAAGTAGCCCGCTCAGGGATAAAGAAATGGGCAACCACGCGCTGCCGGGACTGCCGCTTTTGGGGCAAGGAAAGGTCAGAGACATTTACGATTTCGGCGATCGTCTGCTGATGGTCGCCTCGGACCGCATCTCCTGCTTCGACGTGGTGCTCCCGACCGAGATCCCCGACAAAGGGAAGGTTTTGACGGCGCTCTCGCTTTACTGGTTCAAGGTGATGGAGGACCTCGTCCCCCACCATTTGATCACCACCGACGTCGCCCAATTTCCCGCCGCATGCCGGCCTTACCGCAAGGAGTTGCAAGGCCGCAGCATGCTGGTGAAAAAGGCGAAGCCGGCGCCGGTCGAGTGCATCGTGCGCGGCTATCTTGTCGGTTCCGGCTGGAAAGATTATCAAAAGACCGGGGCGGTCTGCGGCATCGCGCTGCCGAAGGGGTTAGTGGACGCGTCGCGTCTCGACGAGCCGGTCTTCACGCCTTCGACTAAAGCGCCCGTGGGAAAGCACGACATCAACATTACTTTTCAGCAGATGGTCGATCAGGTCGGGAGGCAAATGGCGGAGCAGTTGCGCGATCTGAGCATCGCCGTCTACAAGCGGGCCCGCGGGATCGGCGAGAAAAAAGGAATCATCATCGCCGACACGAAATTCGAGTTCGGCGTGTTCGACGGCAAGCTGATCCTGATCGACGAGGTGCTGACGCCCGACTCTTCGCGCTTCTGGCCTAAGGAAGGATACCGGCCGGGAACGTCACCGGAGAGTTTCGACAAGCAATACGTCCGGGACTATCTCATAAGCAGCAACTGGGACCCGAACAACCCCCCTACCCTGCCCGCTGAGGTCGTCCGCAAGACTCAGGAAAAATACGCCGAAGCGCTGCGCCGGCTGACATCAAATTAGCGGAGACGTTATAGGGTGAGCCGCCGATGAGCTAGCCTGCCCATGGGGCTTTAATGCGGCGATGAACTCTTCGTAGTCTCGGGACGCCATTGTCTCCTCGCGTCTTCAGACAACTTTCAAGGGCAGAACCTACAACCTCGACGCGCTCCTCGGGAGTGAGCCTTTCGTACCAAAAGCGGAAGTCTGCCTCCTCCGCTTCTTTCCATTCCACTTTCGCCACGGTCCAGATCCTGCCCTGGCGAGCAATCACTTGTCTACGCTTAACCATTGTGTCGTACTAAGGATACCGCATTTCGCTGGATTCGGCTAACGCTCAGGTGGCCGATTTGTTACCTCTCTTAAGACCCTGGATACAAATCGCCCCGCGGATTTCAGGTTGTGCCCATGCGGGATGTGGATGAAGCCGAAGCGTGCAGCCGGGTCATGATGCTTCAGGTAATCGAGGATGACATACATCGAAAAGTTGCAGACGTAGTCGCCGGCGTCGTGAGAAATCTTCGCCCGTTTGCCGAGGCTTGACTTTCCGAGCATCAAAGTCGTCGGAAGCCACCTGGGTCCGCCGCGCACAATCGGCCGCGCCCTCTCCTGCTTGTCGTTCCGCTTCTTGTTCGCCGCCCGCTGCTCAACCCTTAACCGCCGCCCTCTCGAACACTGCCCTAGGCCGAGAATAACATCCGGGCGAAATCTCTTGACTACACTCGTGAACTGCTTTTTGTCGAAGCGAACCGGGAAGACGATCTTCTTGATGTTCCGCGAACGAGGAAGCTGTCTTACGACGCGCTGCGTGATGTTGTCTTCAAGCTGCTTGTACGGGCCGAAGCCGTAAACGAGGACGCGCATAGAGGTGGATCGCCGTTATCCCGAAAAGTTCAAAAGCAATTCAGCGAGCTTTTTCCCCAGTCTCGGAGAAAACAAGCCGACGAGAGCGCCGACAAGTGCGCCAATCGCCGCTCCAACAAAAATATTGTGAAGCCCGAACATCGAGCCGGTCAGGATCATAGCCAAAATCAGCACCAGTACTCCGGCCAAGGCGCCGCCAAACAAACCGCCGAAGGCTCCGAACAATCGAATCACAAGAAATGGGTCTTTCACGATAACGGTTCTGGCGCTCAGCCGCGAGCGGCGCGAGAGTACTTCCCGTTCAGCCGCTACCGATGCGCGCCGCTCGTCGGTCTGCAGCGCCGTGTTATGTGCCGGCGGTCTTGGCGTGCTTGCCCGGAATTTCGGGAAGAAAGTGAAGTTCTTCTCCGTCACACGCAGCGAGCAGCCATGCTTTCGAGACCCTCTCGGTCGCTCTCTTGAGTCGGGTGATTTCCATCGCCGTCAAACCACCAGCGCCGGCTTTGAGTTGTACCAACTTGATCTCGATTGCATCAGCGTCGCCGGGTTTTATACGAACCATGAGGGCGTCAACAATGCCGGTTCTCGGTGCACCACTTTCTCCTTCGAAGAATACGACCTTCCAGCCGTTGGAACGACACCATTGATTCAGCGCAATCTTACTCGCTCTCTCCGTCTTCCCGGCCCGATATCGCGCGCTACGCCGAGTTTCCCACGCCTTCTTCGCGGCTTCGCTTTTTCGATCCTGCATTGGATTCTCCTCAACAATCACCACTCATGTTTCGGTGCGTGCGCATAACGCCGGGCATCAGGCGTGGCTGGAAACGGGAGCGAGGCACAAGCGGAGACTGGAGGGCGTCGCCTGCACGCCTTGGTTAGACCGCTTTCACTTCGCCCGTCTCGATATTGACTTGACCCATGTGAGTCCACGAAAAGCCGCGCCGCGCATGCCACACAGTGTGCCATGCACCGTCTCCGGCCCACGTCGCCACCCAGACATGCGTAATCTCAGACGGTAACTTCGGCCCCGTAGCGGGCGGAGCCTCCTCTCTCATTGCTACCCAGACGACGTGTCTAGTGTGAGCCACATAAACAAAGAGATGCTTCTCCAACCCTGCCGCAGCACTCAGCTTACGCTTGTTATCCGCCTTGAGTGCCTCGGTCTCTACAGCCTCGTTCACGAGCGCTGGGGCGACCAGCCCTCCATCTCCCGGCATCGCGACCCCAATGCCTGGCGATTTCCAGCTGACGACGCTACCGTATTCTATCCGCAATTCCTGGAGAATCGCGAAGACCGCCGGAGACTGTGCTGAGTCGGTGAAGGCGTTGAACTGTCCTCGTCCCTCGGCCTCAATTGCCGCCAAACAGCTGTCAACGCGTGAGCGAATCTTGTTGATGTTGGCATGGCGTATCGGGTGGACATACCAGTCATGCTTGCAGTGGACCCTAGGAACGAACGATCTTCCTCGGCGTGAGCTTAGGATCGCCGCCCGAGTTGCCTCCGCAGCCTCATCCGTAGACACTGTGACCTCGAGCGGAACCCTCGTTCCCGTGAGGTACTCAAGAACAAAATCGTGCTCCCCCAATGACTGGCTTTCGCGGTAATGCATTCTGGCGCCGGGAATCAGATTCTCGACGATTCTTTTCGCGGCAGCCTCAGCTTTGTCCATACCCGCTTCCTTATTACGAGGCGGTCAACTATTATACTGCCAACAGGTTCGCGGTATATCACCGTCATCTCTTTAGTCGGATCAGAACCAGAATTAGCCGCAATATTGGTTACTTGACCTCTCGTTTTCAAGCCCGCCTTTCGGTGAGACAAACTGCGCCACTGGCGGTCTATCCAGAGGGCAGCCGGCGGTATATCCAGGCTAACAAACCGCTGGATGAAAGGTCTCGATAGAACCGGTTTGATTGATGCAGCATGTGACCAGACAAGGCCCAGACGTGGTCACTCTTTCGGAAGCGACATAGATCAAGGCGATAGGGCCTCAACCACGGCCTTGGGATTGGAGGCGGCGACTCGAAGCAAGGCCTGAGCGGGACCGTCCGGTCGGCGGCGCCCCTGTTCCCAATGAGGATCGCTATCCGTTGGCACCACGCGCGTTTCGCCGTCGCTTCGAGCGGCTCGTTAGAGACCGCGCCGACCGTGCAGGCGCCGGTGCGCCGCGCAGTAAGCCCTCCGTGCTGAGATCCTCGTCAAGATCCGGCCAGTGGATGCCGTAACCGGCGGCGCACACCTTCCAATTCGATCGCTGTTTCGGCGTCCCGCCATGCAATCTCGGATACCAAACCAGGGGCACGGAGATGGTCCGACCGTCCATTAGATCGACCATCAACGTGTCTTCCGAAACACGCACATCCCGCACCCTCTCGTCAGCGCTTAGCGCTAATATGCCCATGCCATGCCTCCAAAAGTTGTTTTTGATTCTCTTCGATCAAGGCTCTGATCCTCCGCAGTTCTCTCGGCGGATACCCAAAATTCCGCGCGAGTGCCAAGGGTTCAAGCCAGAACTTTGCCGACAGATCGTCTCGGTCAACGTGTACATGAGCAGGCTCGTTCGGCTCGTGACTGAAGAAATAGACGCGGTACGGACCGCTCCTCAAGACCGTTGGCACCGTGGTATCCTACCACATGCGTTGTGTGTCGGCTAACTACCAAGGGTTTTGCGGCAAACCTGTCCGCAGATCACGCTCTGTGCTTCGATTCTTGGCGGTGGCGGCTCAAGTCCGCTCTTGGCCCTTCTGAAAAGAGTAAGCGAAGGAAAACTACCGCTCGACTTTGACGCCGGCCTGCCGGAGAACGGAGCGCATCAGCGCGATCTGTTCGTCGAAGAACGGCGCCATGTCGTGGCTTTTGAGGAAGACGTGGTCGATCCGGTCGTCCCGGATCTCGCTTACTCCTTCGGCGCCGCTTTGAGTTCGACGGCGGGGCTTTCAGACGGAGCGCCCTCGAGATAGATCTGCGAGCCGGACTTTTTGAACTCCTCCGCCTTCTCTTTCATTCCCACCTCAAGCGCCGCCTCTTCGTCCAGCCCCTTCTTGGCTGCGTAGTCGCGCACGTCCTGCGTGATCTTCATCGAGCAGAAGTGCGGGCCGCACATGGAGCAGAAGTGGGCGACCTTGGCGGCGTGCGCCGGCAGCGTCTCGTCGTGGAAGGCGCGAGCAGTGTCGGGGTCGAGGCTCAGATTGAACTGGTCTTCCCAGCGGAACTCAAAGCGCGCCTGGGAGAGCGCGTCGTCGCGCAGCTGCGCCCCCGGGTGTCCCTTGGCTAAGTCTGCGGCGTGTGCCGCGATCTTGTAGGCGATGACGCCGTCTTTGACGTCTTTCTTATCCGGCAGGCCGAGATGTTCCTTCGGCGTCACGTAGCAGAGCATCGCCGTGCCGAACCAGCCGATCATCGCCGCGCCGATGGCGCTGGTAATATGATCGTAACCGGGTGCGACGTCGGTGGTGAGGGGTCCGAGGGTATAGAACGGCGCCTCGTGACAGAGCTCAAGCTGTTTCGTCATATTCTCCTGGATCAGGTGCATCGGCACGTGGCCCGGCCCTTCGATCATCACTTGCACGTCGTGCTTCCAGGCGATCTTGGTAAGCTCGCCCAGAGTCTGAAGCTCGCCGAACTGCGCCTCGTCGTTAGCGTCCGCAATCGAGCCGGGCCTGAGCCCGTCACCCAGCGAGAACGAAACGTCGTAGGCCTTCATGATCTCGCAGATCTCTTCGAACCGGGTGTAGAGGAAATTCTCCCGGTGATGGGCGAGGCACCATTTCGCCAAAATCGAGCCGCCGCGAGAGACGATCCCGGTAACCCGCTTGGCCGTGAGCGGGATGTAGCGCAGCAGCACGCCGGCATGAATGGTGAAGTAGTCCACTCCCTGCTCCGCCTGCTCGATCAAAGTGTCCCGATAGATCTCCCAGGTAAGCTCCTCCGCCTTGCCGTCGACTTTCTCCAGCGCCTGATAAATCGGCACCGTTCCGATCGGCACGGGCGAGTTGCGGAGAATCCACTCGCGCGTCTCGTGGATGTTATCGCCGGTGGACAGGTCCATAACCGTATCGCCCCCCCAGCGCGTCGCCCAGATCATCTTCTCGACCTCTTCCTCGACGGACGACGCCACGGCGGAGTTGCCTATGTTGGCGTTGATTTTTACCAGGAAGTTCCGCCCGATGATCATCGGCTCGCTCTCGGGATGGTTGATATTGGCAGGGATGATCGCGCGGCCACGCGCGACCTCGTCGCGCACGAACTCCGGTGTCACGAATTTGGGAATCGAAGCGCCAAAGCTGTTGCCGCCCTTAGCGTGCCCAGCCCCGTTGCCGCCGTTTTGTGCCGCCGCCGCGCGTCCGATATTCTCCCGGATCGCGATGTACTCCATTTCCGGCGTGATGATCCCCTGCTTCGCGTAATGCATCTGGGAAGCATTGCAACCCGGCTTGGCGCGCAGCACGGGCCGGCGCGAAGTGTCGGGAAAACGCTCGGCTGCCCTGTTGCCGTTTCGGTGCACCGGGATGCCTTGGATCTCCTCCGTATCGCCGCGCGCCCGAATCCACTCCAGGCGCTGAGGCGCAAGCCCTTTGCGGAGATCGATCTTCGCCGCCGGATCGGTGTAGGGGCCGGAGGTGTCGTAAACGGTGAGCGGAGAATTATCGCGCCGGTCGCCGTTGGCGGCGAATCCACCCTGGGTCGGCGAGACGGAGATCTCGCGCATGGCGACGCGCACGTCGCCTCCTCGCTTGTTCGAGACGTAGACCTTGCGTGACGCCGGCAAAGGCGAAGTCGAGAGCGCATTCGTATCTGAAATTTCCGATCTGCCCTGGGTCTTGGACATGACTGACCTCCGTGGCGCGCCAGGCTAGACGCGCCGGTATCGGCTCACGTATTCTTCGTAGAGCTTTTCTTTCCCTTTGGCTTCCAGTTCTTCAGAGCGCTCGGTCAAAATCGTTTTATCTTCGACAAAATCCTTGCGCGAAAATCCCAGATTGCCGGGATGGGTCCCGGTGTCCATGCGGATGGCGTCGCACGGACAGGCCTCGACACAGAAACCGCAGTAGATGCAGCGCAGCGTGTCGATCTCGTAGCGCAGGGGAAATTTCTCCACCGGATTATCGGGGTATTCCCCGGCCTGGATGTAAATGCACTCCGCCGGACAGGCGGTGGCGCAGAGAAAACATGCGGTGCAGCGGATGCTCCCGTCGTCTTTGAGCGTCAAGCGATGGCGGCCGCGAAACGTTTCCGGGTAAGGAATTCTTTGCTCTGGATACTGGACGGTCATTGCCGCCTGAAGGCTGTTCGCCAGACCCAACAGATGCAAGGTGTGAATAAAAAGATTGCGCCAGAAGCGGAAACCCGTGACCCATAGACCGCGGAGGACCTCCGGAAAATAGAGCTTTTCCCAAACACCCATTTTTTCGATTCTTTGCATTCTCTTTCCGGCAGGCGCTGCAAGCGACTCGCTGATTGATTTATAGAGGATTCGCCGGTTTTGTCAAGAAAAGCGCAGCGTTGGCGCAGCCTTACTCCGAGTCATATTGAAGGATCGAATAGACGCCGCAAGGCTTGAGTTTTTCCCGGCCTTTGAGAAACGCCAGCTCGATGACAAAGGCGCATTCCACGACCTCGCCTCCGAGCTTGGAAACGAGTTCGATCGCCGCCGCAGCCGTTCCGCCGGTCGCGATCAGATCGTCCGCAATCAGCACCCGCGCTCGCGGCCTAAGGGCGTCGCGGTGCACCTCCAGCGTGTCCGAGCCGTATTCCAGCTCGTAACTCGCACGGTGCGTCTCGTACGGCAGTTTTCCCGGCTTGCGCACGATGCAGAATCCCGCTCCGAGCCGGTAAGCCAGAGCCGAGCCGATGATGAAGCCGCGCGACTCGATGCCCAGCACCATGTCCACGGACTGATTGCGATAGCGGTCGGCCAAAACGTCGATCGTCTTGCGAAACAGCGGTCCGTTGCCCAACAGCGGAGTAATATCCTTGAAAATAATTCCTGGCTTGGGGAAATTCGGTATGTCCCGTATCGCGTTGCGAATCTCTGCTATCTCTTTTTCCATGACCGTGCAGCTATCATAACCCGCTTTGATCGGCAAACCTCTTTGCGACTCCTCCGATCCCCAATTCCCAACCCCTAACCCCTAACGCCTTACCCCTGACCTTTACCCTCTTCCCCACACTTGCCGCGCCGTCTCCACAACTACTTCGAGTTTCCTCTTCTGATCGTCCTCGCCGATCAGGTTGCCGACGACGTCGGAGGCGAACCCGCACTGGGGACTGATAGCCAGCTGCTCGAGCGGGAGATACCGGCTCGCCTCGTCGATGCGCCGCTTGAGATCGTCGACCGTTTCCAGTCGCGGCACTTTGGTGCTGACCAGCCCGAGCACGACCACTTTTCCTTTAGGCACGAAGCGCAGCGCCTCGAAGCTTCCCGCTCGCGGGCTGTCGTATTCGAGCAGAAACCGATCGTGCTTCAGCCCGGTGAGCAGCCGCTCCGCGATCGGATCGTAGCTCCCTTCCCGGTGCCACATGCTGCGCTGGTTGCCGCGGCAGATATGGATGCCGAACGTCACGCCGTCGAAGCCGTGGATCACGTCGTTGTCCGCCTTGAGCGAACGGGCGAAATTCTCCATCGGATCTTCGCCCCGCTCCCGCATCGCCTGGAGCGACGGCGGATCGACATAGGCGGTATAACCCGGCGCGTCGATCTGGACGTAGCGGCAGCCGGCGCTCACCAGAGCCTGAATCATCTCGCGCTCGACGCGCACGACGTCGGCGACAAAGTCATCCACCGTCGGATAAATGCGCTTGGAGCCTTGGCGGTCGAAACGCTGGGTGATCCGGTCCGGGCCGATCAGCGTCACTTTGGCCGGCCGCGTCGCCGCCTTGCTCACGAAGAGATATTCTTGCAGCGGTACGTTGCGCCCCAGTCGAATTTTTTCCACGACCGGCCGGCGCTGCGCGACTGCGGTTCCCTTCGCCTCTCCCCCTTCCGGAATCTGCCAGCGTTGCAGCGGCCCGCTGCCCTCGACGCGCGTCTCATAGAACTTGATGTCCGAGCGGCCGGCGTCGAAACCGGAAACCGAAACTCCGAAACTGTCCTGAAAGTTTAGGCGCCGGAACTCCCCGTCGGTCACCACCTCCAGGCCGGCTTTTTCCTGCAGCGCCACGGCTTCTCGAACCGCGCGATCTTCGACCCCGCGCAACTCCCGGTCGCCGATCTTTCCTTCGTCTGAGCGCTCGCGCGCCTGCTTCAGAAAAGCCGGCCGCAGCAAACTGCCCACCACGTCGGTTCGGATTTTTGTTAACTCACTCATCGTCTCAACTGTTAGGCGAGCCACCCAGGAATGTCAACCTCCGCCCAATTTTAGATTTTCGATTGCCGATTTCCGATTAATCTAAAATCCAAAATCTAAAATCGAAAATAAATTGATGGGTCGTTTCCTGAGGAGCATAATTTCCCCGCAGCCGCGGACAAGACGATTTACTGCTGTAGGTAGTAGAGCGGGTCCTGCGCGACGTTGTCTTTCCGGATCTCAAAATGGAGGTGCGGGCTGGAAGCGCGTCCCGTGTCCCCAACCTCGGCGACGATATCTCCCTTGGCGATCCGGTCCCCTTCCGCAACCCGGTTCCGCCGATTGTGCGCGTAAACCGAGAGCAGCCCGGCGCCGTGCCGGATAATCACGATATTGCCGTAGCCGCGCAGCCGGTCGCTGTAAATCACCTCGCCGCTCTCCGCCGCCAGCACCGGGCTTCCTTCCGCCGCCATAATATCGACGCCGTCGTGAAAACCATCCCGGCGCTGGCCGAATCTCGAGCTTACCTCGCCCCTGACCGGCCAGATGAAACCGTCCGCTCCGGCAGCTGGAAAATCTCCGGCTCGCGGCCGCTCCAAAGAAACGCTGGCCGGAGTAATGATCTCCACCGGCAGTTGACGCGCCGCGCCGGGGATAAAAATTCTTTGGCCGGTCTCGATCTTGTGCGGGTTTTCGATGCCGTTGATCCGCGCCAGCTCTTGATAGGTGAAGTCGTAGGCCTTGCCGATCCGAAAAAGATTTTCGCCGCGGTTGACGACATGGTAAATACCGTCGCCTCGAGGAAACTGGAAAGTGCGGGAAAGAAACGCGCAGGCCTGAAACAGGAAAGGGAGGCTGAGAGAGAAAACGAGCAGAGTCGCTTTGCGCGTCAGTCCACCCAACCGTATTTCCCCCAGAGTTTGACGAACCGGCATTCCGTCAATTCCTCTTCCAGCAGCCCCGACTCGCTTCGCGTGATCCGCTTGAGCACCTGCCCCTCCTCGTCCCCGAGCGGAATGATCAACCGGCCGCCGACGGCCAGTTGATCGATCAGCGGCTGCGGCACGCCCGGTGAGCCGGCCGTGACGAGGATCGCGGCGTACGGCGCGTGCTCGAACCATCCCAGCGTCCCGTCGCCGACGTGGATCGCGACGTTATAGTAACTCAGTTCGTCGAGCAGCGCCCGGGCACGGACCGCCAGCGAGCGGATCTTCTCGACGGAGAAAACGTTCGCCGCCAGCTCGGCCAGGACCGCCGTCTGATAGCCCGATCCGGTGCCGATCTCCAGCACTTTTTCGCTCCCCTTGAGCTCGGCCGCCTGGCTCATGAGCGCCACGATGTAGGGTTGAGAAATGGTCTGTTTGTCGCCGATCGGCAGCGGGCCGTCGTCATAGGCCCGGTCGGCCAGCGCGGATTCGACGAAAAGATGGCGGGGGACCTTGCGCAGCGCCTCTATCACCCGCGGGTCGGTGATGCCGCGGGCGACAACGTGGTCCTGCACCATCCGCTCTCTGGCCCAGCCGTAGTCGTCCGGAATTCTACCAGGAGATTTCACGATGAGTGGAAAAAAATGGTCGGGGCGACCGGATTTGAACCGGTGACCTCACGCACCCCAAGCGTGCGCGCTACCAGACTGCGCCACGCCCCGATCGAATTTGACTATCGTCTTTGTAACACCCCTGGAAATCTAAATCAATTAATGACGGTCCGTCCTGCATACACCGCCAACACCTTGCCTCGCCATCATAGCCGTGTTATTCGACGATAGCCGAGAGCGCCTGCGAATCCGGAGCGCAAATTTCGACCCATGAGCAGCCTCCAAAAATTAACGGACCGCTACCGGGCGCTGAGCGCCGACCTGAAAAACGCCGATCTCCGAGGCACATTCGCCCTCGCCGCCGCCTTACGCCGATTTCTCTCCGACCCGCTGAGTCCGGAGCGAGCGGAAGCAGAGATTAAAGCGTTGCTTGACGACCGGGAGGAGCGATTCCTCGAACTCGTCCGCAAGCGAATATACGCGCGCCGGGGCAGTCCTTATCTCAAGCTGCTAACGCTCGCGGGCTGCGAGTATGCGGATCTGGAAGAGAACGTGCGCCGCCACGGGCTGGAAGCGACGCTGGAGCAACTGGCGAGGCAAGGGGTCTACCTCACCGCGGATGAAGCCAAAGGCAAAAAAGAGGTGACGCGCGGGTCGCAATCGTTTTGGGTTTCTCCCGGAGATCTGGAAAACAGCCCTTCAACACCCGGCTTTGTGACCGAGAGCAGCGGGACCAGCAATCCCCCCGGGCGCTTCGGCGGGTCGCTGAACCAGCTTGCCGTCGGCGCGTTGATTCGATCTATTTTTTCCTCCGCCCATGACCTGTTTTCGTATTCACACGCGGTCTATGACGCCATCCTTCCCGCCGGGGGAGGCGTCAGAAATATTTTGAGCGCCGCTAAGGTGGGCATACGAACGGATCGGTGGTTCGCCCGAAGGGTCCCGCACAATACCGCGCTGGCGGGCTGGTACAACTATCTCGTGACGTATCTGATCGTAGGTTGCGGCAAGCTGTTCGGCCCCGGTTTTCCACGACCCGAATTTGCCGACGCCGACGATGTTCATCGCATTGTCGGTTGGGTATTAGAACAAAAGCGGGAAGGCAAGCTCTGCTGCATTACCACCGCCGCCAGCAACGCAACCCGGATCGCCCGGGTCGCGTGGGAGATGGGGGCCTCTCTGGAAGGAACAAAGTTTGTCGCCAGCGGGGAGCCTCTGACCGAAGCTAAACGAGAGCTGATCGAGCGGGTCCGGGCCACCGTTACTACCAGCTACGGCTTCGAAGACCTTTGGGTGAGGGTCGGATACGGCTGCGCCAATCCTGCATACGCGGACGAGCTTCACGTCACTCAGCACATGCTGGCGCTCATTGCGCATCCCACACCCCTTGCCTACGACGGCCCGGCTATTCACCCGCTTCTTTTTACTTCGCTACACCCGCTAAGTCCGCGGTTTTTTTTAAATGTAGAAAATGGCGACTACGCAACGCTCGTGAAGCGAGACTGCGGATGTCTCTTCGAAAAAGTCGGCCTTACGTTGCACATTCACGGCGTCCGAAGCTATGAGAAGTTCACCAGCGAGGGGATGAACTATTTCTACGGCGATTTGTTCGAGTTGTTTGAGAAGACCTTTCCTTCTGAGTTCGGCGGCGGCCCGGGCGACTACCAACTCGTGGAGGAAGAGGACGACAACGGCCAGACACGGCTGACCCTGTTGGTCCACCCACGCCTGGGTGATCTCGATGAAGAGAGATTGCTGCTGCGCCTGAAGGAAACTCTGGCCCGGGGCGATAGAAGCAGACGCTTCATGGCCAACGTCTGGGAGAGCGCGGGAACCTTCAGAGTCCGGCGGCAGGCACCTTATGCCAGCCGAAGGGGTAAAATCCTGCCGCTGCACGTTCTGCGGTGATCGATGGGCGGCTTGCGTCGAGACCGGCAAGCACGGGAGAGAAATACTGCTGCTCCTAACCAAGCCACAGGGTAAATTTGGATCGCGGCCACGGATTATCCATCCACGATGTATCGGGAAGAGGGAGCTTCATTGCGTCCCGCACCGTAAGCCAACCGGAGGGAATATCGAAACCGGCGGTTGTCCCGCGCTTGGTGATCCAGCGGAAGGCGCGTTGCTTTTCGCTGGCGACGGCGACGGCTAACGTAATTTTGCAATCTTGCGCCACATAGTCCAGGACGCGGTCGTGTTTGCCGTCCTGCCAAAGCTGCGGCGCTATCGAGCCATCCATATCAGCCGGCTTGCTCAACCCGATCGCTTTCGCCGCGGCATTGAGTCCGACGCCGAATCCTTTGCCGCAGAAAACATGAAACATCATGTCAACGTGGCCGAGCGCGAGTCGCTTACAGTCATCTTGTCGGCCGGATTCCTCCGCCAGCACATCGAAGTCGAATCCCAGGCCGTTTAACGTCACGATGGTGTAACCCTCGTCGGTTCTGGCAAGCAGAAAATCGACGAACTTAGATAGGTCGTCCCGGTTCATCCTGGCCGAAGGACTATCGTCGGCGCTCTTCGAGTAAAACAACCGGGCCTCGCCTTGATCCGCCGCCAGCGTCGCCGCGCAAGTTATTCCCAGCGGACGGTGAGCCAAAAGGTCCTCGACATCCTTCGGGAGAATCTTAGCCGTTTCAATATCGAACGCGATGTATTTATGGTTCATAACCGAATCCGGCTAACGTAAAGGCCGCGTACACTCACTCGCGCATTCTTGGTAAAATGCTCTTACATGGACGCGAGCCGAAAGTGTCCGCATAACGACATGGGTAAAAGGCGCGTCTCTCTGCGTCCTTCTCAACGCAGGAGTCAGCCGATGCCGACAGTTCGGACATGGCCATAGTTGAGAATTTTGTCGTCAGCGGTTACGAGTGGACAGTCATGAATACGAGCGGTGGCGACAATCATCTGGTCCGCCGGGTCCTTATGGAAAGGCTGCGGCAAGCGAGTCGACTCGACCACAATAGCGGGAGTGAGGTCGAGCAACTGCAAGCCCGGATAGGCAAGGGCGAGCCCAAACCACTCGGTCACATCCTGTGGAAGCTTAAGCCGCCCATATGC
This sequence comes from Deltaproteobacteria bacterium RIFCSPLOWO2_12_FULL_60_19, assembly GCA_001798595.1. Lineage (GTDB taxonomy): Bacteria > Desulfobacterota > Binatia > UBA9968 > UBA9968 > 2-12-FULL-60-19. The sequence continues at coordinate 21,129 of MGSS01000053.1, forward strand.
AACCAACTTGGCAACTTCCCAGCACGAGATGATACTCACGCCGATGCCCTCGGCGGTACGGGCGTCGAGCATCGCGCGCTGCTCTTCCGAAAGGCGGGCATCTCCGTGAACCCACCAGACCCACGCATGGGTATCGAGCAAAATCACCGCAGCGCGTCCCAGTCCTCTTCCGCAACCGGGTCAGTAGGACGGTCGTACGTGATAGGAACGCCTCGCAGAGGAAACCGGCTACCCCGCTGACGAGCCGGCTTTGGGACGACGATCACCTCGACCGGCTCCCCCGCAGGGAATGGCAGTTTCGTGACGCGAACCTCACCGTGTTCGTCCACTGTGGTTTCAATTCGAACTGCGTCCATGTGCTCCATGATACTCTCCCTTCGTACCCGGAACAAAGCGGGCTACGACACCAGCTTGCGGAGCGCCCGTCGCCGAAGATGCTGGAGCAGACTGCTCCGTTTCACTTGACGGTCACGGTCTCTCGGACGGCGTCAGGCGGTATGCCGCGGAGCGCATCCTCTCGACGGTCCTCCAGGATCAACTCGATCGCCTCGGCAAGGCTGTTGCGCGCCTCTTCCTTGGTTCTCCCCTGGCCGTTGGCGCCGGGAATCTCGGGGCAGTAGGCGATGTGCCACTCCCCGTCGCGTTCGATAATGGCGGTGAACTCGTTTTTCATAGAACGCCTCCGAACCTTAAAAAGCATAACCCATTCGCCGTCCCCTGTCTAACACTGCGAGAGACGCCTAGCGGCGGTACTGTCCATCCCTCGTCTCGATAAGCGGACGGGCAACGCCCAAGCGAGCAGCTTCACCGCTAACCCAAGGACAAGAAAAGAGGTGTTCTTGTCGGTCGTCAGCGGAGAAGAGAACATCCACGACGTGATGCGGGAAATCTGAAACGATCTCTCGGGCGATCCTTGCCATGGCGGCAGTTTCTGCATCTGCCTCAGGCTACTTGTCAATCGCCGTATACTGTCCCCGGAATTCCCAGGGGCAGGCAGGAGTTAGACGGCCTGCTCAACACCTAAAGAACTCGTCCCACCACAACGCGGTACTCAGGCGCATCGAACTGGGCGAAGAGCCGCACCAGTACATGTATCTCTTTGCCCTCCATCCGAAGGGTTACTGCATGTAGGCCGGTAGAAGGGACCAAAGGCGAAGTACGGTCGCAACCAACCCAGCGCCCAATGTCGCTCGTTTCGCCAAGAAGTGCTGGCAGCACATAGCGCTCCGCGATGTGCTCTAGGCCGAAGGTCAGCACCGTGAATCCATACGCGATTTTCGCCACCGCGCGGGCGAACTGCACCGGTTGATAGACGAGGCGCACGCCAAGGTACTCACCTCCGTACTTCTGCCGTAACTCGGCCAAGGGGAGGCCGGCGACTTGAGTTTGTGCAGTTCCTACAACATCTATGCCCGATGAGCTGGATCGCCCAGCGAGGTACCCAGGTTGAGCGAAGATCGGAAGAGCGAGAATGGCAGGATACTCTTGAACAGGCACCTGGATTTCAATCTCCTTGCCGCCTCGCCTGACTTGGATCCGCAGGTGCGATGGGCGCTCGTTCGGCCGTTGGCTACGCATCTGTAGAACGATGCGTGCCGTACCAAATATATTTCGAAGCACTTCCTGCTCGAATCCGGAGGTGATGTCCCGACACCGAGCACAGCTGGCGGCGATGAGTGTGAACTCGCCATTCAAACCCTCGGGGATGACGTGCTCACGGGAAAGCGGCTCGCCGATTAAGCCACAGTAAATGCACTTGCCAACTTTGCGACTCGATCGCGCCTCCTTGAAATGCGTGGTTAGATCCTCGGACAGAATGTCAGCCGAGAACTGCACCCACGCGTGCCCATCATCTGGGCTCTCGACGCGCGCTGCACCACGCGAGCCAAGCTCGACCACAACTCGATCGCCCTTCCGGGCATCGACAGGTGCGAGCCTAAGCGGGCCGAGAATGAGTGGCGCTAGTTCGGGCCCGAAGGACTCGCTCTCCCCACCTGTAGTGAGCGGTAGCAGGACGCCTCGTTCCTCCTCGCCGTCCCGAGAAACGACTCGGATTAACACCGCCCAAGTGGCTGGATGCGCCGGGTCGAGGGCCTGTCCCCAAATACGCAGCCTGACAGTACCCTGTATCCGTTGGCCAGCGATGGGCTCAAAAACGAACTGACGGGCGAGTCGGAGAACAGGAGCTTCCATACACCGTACTGTCTGGCTACCGCTTCGGCAACATCTGTCCGTCTACTAAGTGAGCCGGTCAACCTATCCCAATCGACGATTTCATAATTAGGGGCAATTCTAAATCTGTTCCGCCCCGTAATAACAAAAACGCTGACGCGACAAACGCTGAAGTGCTGTCAGCCTTTGCAGGTTACAGTCACCCGGAACCAATCCCGCTCGAAAAATAGACCAAGTTACCGACAGCCTATAGCCAAACCTGGAAGGCGGTCAAGTGTTTTTGTTTGAGAAAAGATCAGATGGTTTGGTACGGCCAGGACTTGCCGATAGAGAAGAATGATTCGGAGCCGGACTTACGAGAGCTGCTTGCAGAGGGACTGTAGATCTTTTTTGATTTTTGTGGGCGTAGTCGGATCAAGGAGCCGGTCTTCATCCCGCTCGCGCATTCTTCGAGCTGCAGCCGCCCAGCCCGCGCGGGGCTGGTCCCCTCTGCGAATTACGATACGTCCCGGCTCAGCCTGTAATTCGACCTCGTCCGCGAGCTGAGCTTCTTCCAGCAGTACCTTTGGCAGACGTATGCCACGGGAATTGCCGATCTGAACAATACGGCTTTTCATTGGAACTTCTCCTTCGTTGCTACATTGTAGTCACACGATGAAGAGTTCGCAAGGACAGGGAACGCCGGCTTTGTAGAGGCGACGCGCGCCGGACCTGCGACAGCGACTTGCGGAACGAATCGAGATTTCTTATTCTGAGGAGCGCGCCGTACACTGCCTCACGACGCGAGCAGGTCCGTGCATCCAAGGGCCGTCCGATGCGTAAACTCCAGGAACTCAAGGATCGTTACCGGGCGCTAAGAGCCGGGCTGGAAAACGCCAATCTCAAGGGCACATTCGCTCTCGCCGCTTCCTTACGCCGCTTTTTCTCCGACCCGATTACCCCCCAGCGAGCTCAAGAAGAGATTAAAGCGTTGCTCGCCGGCCGCGAGGAGAGATTTCTCGAACTCGCCCGCACGCGAATATACGCGCGCCCGGGCAGTCCTTATCTCAAGCTGCTAAGACGAGCCGGATGCGAGTACGCCGATCTCGAAGGGAACGTCCGCCGCCACGGGCTGGAGCCGACCCTTGAGCGGCTGGCCGGAGAAGGGGTCTATCTCACCGCGGAGGAAGCGAAAGGAAAGAAAGATGTCGTGCGAGGAGAACAAACATTTCGCGTTTCTCCCAAGGACCTGGAAAACAGCGCCTCATCGCCGGGATTCGTGACCGAGAGCAGCGGCACCACCAACGCGCCTCTACGCTCCGCCTCTTCCCTCAACCTGCTTGTGTGTGCCGCGCTAAACAAATCTATTTTTTTCTCCGCCCATGACCTGTTCTCCCGCTCGCACGCGGTCTATGACGCCATTCTTCCCTCAGGCGGAGGCATCAGAAATATTTTAATGAACGCCAAGATAGAGGTGAGTACGGATCGGTGGTTCGCTCGAACCATCCCGCACGATTCCGCCCTCGCGAGTTGGTACCATTATTTCGTCACCTATGTAATCGTAGCGTGCGGAAAACTGTTCGGCCCCGGTTTTCCAAGACCTGAATTTGTCGAGACGGAAGACGTTCATCCGATTGTCGATTGGGTGATCGAAAACAGGCGGCAAGGAAAGCTCTGCTGCATTGCAACCGCCGCCAGCAACGCGGTCCGGATCGCTCGGGTCGCATGGGAGATGGGGGCGTCGTTGGAGGGCACAAAGTTTGTTGCTAACGGGGAACCTCTGACGGAAGGCAAGCGGGAGTTGATCGAGCGAGCGAGGGCCACGTCCATCTCCGTTTACGGCTTCGAAGATCTCGCCTTCAGGGTCGGTTACGGGTGCGCCAACCCGGTTTACACGGACGAGCTTCACATCAATCGGCACATGGTCGCGCTCATTCCGCATCCCAGCCCGCTTGCCTACGATGGCTTGCCCATTCACCCGCTCCTTTTTACCTCGCTCCACCCCGCCACACCGCGGTTTTTTCTCAACGTGGAAAATGGGGATTATGCGACGCTCGTGAAGAGAGACTGCGGCTGCCCCCTGGAAAAAATCGGTTTCACCTTGCACATCCACCACGTCCGCAGTTACGAAAAGTTCACCAGTGAGGGGATGAACTATTTCTACGGCGATCTCTTCGACCTGTTTGAGAAAATCCTTCCGTCCGAGTTCGGCGGTGGACCGGGGGACTACCAGCTCGTAGAAGAAGAGGATGACAACGGCCAGACGCGGCTGAGCCTCTTGGTTCACCCACGGCTCGGCGATCTTGACGAAGTGAGATTACTCGCGCGCCTGAAAGAAACTCTGGCCCGGGGCGACAGAAGCAGCCGCTTCATGGCCAATGTTTGGCAAAGCGCGGGGACATTTAGAGTGCGACGGCAGGTTCCTTATTCGAGTCCGCGGGGTAAGATCTCGCCCCTCCATATCTTGCAGTGATGAATGCGCTGCGCGCGTTGACAGCGGTGGCTACGACACCAGCTTGCGGAGGGACTGAAGCTCTTTTTTTAATTTGACGAGCGCGCTCTTGTAGGCCGCGTCGGGGAGGGCGAGCTTGAGCTGCTGGCGCTCTTCCTTTTTGTGCTCGCGCAGCTTTTTCTTCGCGCCTTCGATGGTGAAGCGTTCCGTATAGAGCAGCCGTTTGATCTCCAGCAGCAGCTCCACGTCTTTTTTCTTGTACAGGCGATGGCGCGACGGCGCCTTGCTCAACTTGAGCAGATCGAACTCGGTCTCCCAAAACCTGAGCACGTAGGGCTCGACCCCGACGATCCGGCCAACCTCTCCGATCTTGAAATAGAGCTTGTCAGGGAGACGGGGCGGCATGGAAATGCACGGGGCTAGGACGAAGAGATCGTGTTGAGATCTTTTTTCAGAATCTGGCTTGCCTTGAACGTAAGGACTTTGCGTCCGACGATGGTGATCTCTTCGCCGGTCTGCGGGTTTCTCCCTTTGCGCGGGCGCTTGCTGTTGACGATGAAGTTGCCGAAGCCGGAGAGCTTGACCTTTTCCCCTTTTTCCAGGGAGGTCTTGATGATCTCGAAGGTCGCCTCGACCACGTCGGTGGCGTCCTTCTTCGAGAAACCTACCTTCTCATAGATCCGGGCTACGATATCGGCTTTGGTCATGTTTCAACCTCTTTTACAGATCTATCGTCTCCAGAAAAACCCTTCAGCCTCTGAGTTGCGCGTCGAACAGCCCGCTCATTTGGGAGAGCAGCTCCTGATGCAGCGCCTGCACCTCGCCGTCCGTCAGGGTTCGATCCTCCGCTCTGTAGGAGATAGTGTATGCCAGACTCTTTTTGCCTGCCGGGATATTAGCCCCGCGATAGTGATCGAACACCTCCACGTTCTCAATGAGAGAGTGGCCGAGACTTTTGATCCAGTCAATAATCCGCCGCGCCTGAAACGATTCATCGACCACCACAGCCATATCCCGCTCGACGGATGGAAATCTTGGAAGGGAACGAACCGTAATTTGAGACGGAGGATACTGAACCAACCCCTCAAAGTCAAGTTCCAGGACGCCGTAGCGCGGCAGCGACAGCCCCTCGCTGAGATCGGGATGAATTTCGCCGACGTAACCGACGGTTCGCTGGTCCAATTCCAAACAGGCCGACTGTCCCGGATGAAGAAACGCGGGCACGGCGCTGTTGGTCCAGGCCACACGCTCGCCAATCCCCACCTGCTCCAGTATTCCCTCGACCAGCCCCTTCGCCGTGAGAAACGAATAGGGGGCCGGCTCCACCCGTAAACCCGTTCGTTCCCGTTTACCGTAAACCAGCGCGGCCAGTTGTTGCCGCTCCCGCGGCTCGCCCTCCGGTGAGAGGGAAAATACCTTGCCCAAGGCATAACCGGCAAAGCCTTTGACCCGCTGCGCGAGATTCAGCTTGAAGTCCTCGATCAGTCCCGGCAGCAGGCTGAGCCGCATCTCCGCGCTTTCCTGAACCAGCGGATTCAACACGGCGACCGCCGCCGCGCCGTCGCGATGGAAGCCGTAAAAGCGGCGGTTGAGCTCCGCCGAGCTGAACGGCAGATGGATCGTCTCCGTCAAGCCTTCGCCCGCGAGATAGGAGCGCATGGCGCGCTCCCCGCGCAGTCGCGCGTCCGCCCTCTCGCCGTGCAGACGCGCTACGGGAAGCGTGGGCGGAATTTTGTCATAGCCGCGCAGCCGGGCGATCTCCTCGATCAGGTCCGCTTCGCGCGACAGATCGCCGCGGGCGGAAGGAGGCGCGACCTGGAACGCGCCTTTGCCGCGCCGCTGAACCTTGCAGCCGAGCGATTTGAGAATCTTTTCAATTTCTCCCGCGCTAAGCTCAACCCCCAGAATATCCTGCGCCCGTTGGCGGCGCAGCAGAATCGAGGCCGCCTTTGCCCGGCGAGGATAGCGATCTACCACGCGACCCGCCGGGCGAGCGCCGGCGACTTGAGCGAGCAGAGACGCCGCGCGATCGAGCGCGTAGATCGTTCCCTCCGCGTCGACCCCTCGTTCAAAACGATGGGAAGCCTCGCTGTGAAGCGCCAAGCGCTTCGCCGTGCGGCGGATCGTCAGCGGCTCGAAGTGGGCGCTCTCCAGGAGCAGAGCGGGAGTTCCCGCGTGGACCTCCGAGTCTCTCCCGCCCATGATTCCCGCGAGGGCCACCGGCACATCGCCGTCGCAGATGAGCAAGTCCTCCGGCGCGAGCTCGCGCTCGACCTCGTCGAGCGTGACGAATTTTCCGATCTCTGCTGCCTGCCGAACGACGATCCGCTTGGCGCCAAGCCGGTCGAGATCGAAGGCGTGAAGCGGCTGGCCGGTTTCGAGCATCACGTAGTTGGTGACGTCGACGACGTTGTTGATCGAGCGAATGCCGCAGGTCTCGAGGCGAAAACGCATCCAGGCCGGCGAGGCGCCGACTTGAACGGAGTCGAGGACAGCCGCCGAGTAGCGCCGGCAGCAGCGGGGGCTGCGGATCTCGACCTTCACCGGCGCTTCGGCTCTTGCAGCCGCGAACGGCGAAGCCGTCGCTTTCGCCTTCAGCTTCGCGCCCCTGAGCGCGGCCACTTCACGGGCCAGCCCCTGAATGCTCAGGCAGTCGCCCCGATTGGGGGTGACCGCGACCTCCAGCGCCCAGTCGTCTTGCTGATCTTCCGGAGAGCTTACCGGCGCGAGCGACTCCACCTCCAACCCGGCCATCGTCAGCAACTCGGCCATCTGCTGCGGGGAGCCGCTGAACGCGACGAATTCTTTAAGCCAATTGAGCGTGAGCTTCATGACACCAGCCTGGATGATTCGCCGTTTCCCTTGGCGCCCTTTGCGTCTTTGCGCGAGCTGTCTTGTCTTCCTTTGCTCATCGGAATTGCCGGAGAAATCGGAGATCGTTCTGAAAGAACATCCGGATATCCTCGATCCCGAACTTGAGCATGGCGATGCGCTCGACGCCCATGCCGAAGGCGAAGCCGGAGACCTTTTCGGGATCGTAACCGACGAAGCGAAAAACTTCCGGATCGATCATGCCGGCGCCCAAGATTTCGAGCCACCCGCTCCCCTTGCACACGCGGCACGACGATTGATTGCTCGTCGAGCTTTTGCCGCCGCAGATGACGCAGGCGATATCGACCTCTGCGCTCGGCTCGGTAAAAGGGAAAAAGCTCGGGCGAAAGCGCACACCCGCGTCTTCCCGGAATACCTGCCGCAGAAAATGAGTCAGCACGCCCTTCAGGTCGGCGAAAGTGATCCGGCGGTCGACCATGAAGCCCTCCACCTGGTGAAACATCGGCGAGTGCGTGGCGTCGTCGTCGTGGCGATAGACCGCTCCCGGCGCGATCACTTGCAGCGGCGGCTTCCGCCGCTCCATGGTGCGGATCTGCACCGGCGAGGTGTGGGTCCGGAGCACCCGGTTTTGCGACACGAAAAAGGTGTCCTGCATGTCGCGCGCCGGATGGTCTTTCGGCATGTTGAGGGCTTCGAAGTTGTGGTAGTCGTCTTCGATGTCGGGGCCGCGCGCAACCTCGAACCCCATGCCCAGGAATATGTCGATGATTTCATCCATCGCCAGCGTCAGCGGATGGATGCGGCCGCGTTCCCAACGGCTGCCCGGCAGCGTGATGTCGACTTTTTCTCCGCTCAGCATCCGCGCCCGCGCCTCGGCCTTGAGCGAGACCAGACGTTGCTCGATCCGCTCTTCGGCAAGGCGCCGGAACTGATTGAGCTGCTCGCCGACTTTGGGGCGATCTTCCGCGGGAAGTTCTTTGAGGCCGCGCAGCAGCTGAGTGAGCTGCCCTTTCCGGCCGAGAGCGTCGACGCGAAGTTGCTCCACCTCGCTCTCGGAAGCGCACCGGCCGATGCGCTCCAAGATCTCGTCTCTCAGATGCTCGACGGATTCGTCCATGCCGGAAGTCGGAAGTCCGGACTAAGCAGGCAGGTGGGCTTTGGCGAGCTGGGCGATCTGACCGAAAGCCGGCGCGTCGGCGACCGCGATATCGGCGAGCATCTTGCGGTCCAGCTCCACGCCGGCCTCCTTGAGCCCCTTTACCAATTGACTGTACGAGAGTCCGCTGAGCCGCGCCGCCGCATTGATGCGCGTAATCCAGAGGCCGCGGAACTCGCGCCGCCGGACTCTTCGATCGCGGTAGGCGAAGGCGAGCGACCGCTCCACCGTCTCTCGGGCCATCCGATACAACCTGCCGCGGCCCCCAACGTAGCCCTTGGCCAGCTTCAGAATCTTCTTCCGCCGCTGCCTGGTTTTGCTTCCCCCTTTGGCTCTTGGCACGTAACTACTCCTTCCTGAAAAGGCGAGAGGCATGAAAGTGTAGGGGCGACCGGCCGGTCGCTCCTACTTTCGCCTACGCCGGTGGTTTATAGATACGGTATCAACTTGCGGATGTTTTTCGTCTCGCTGGCCGACACCAGGCCGGCCTGCCTGAGACCGCGCTTGCGCTTCTTGCTTTTGCCCGACAGCAGATGGCGTCTAAAGCCCTTGTTCCGCTTCACTTTTCCGGTTGCGGTCACGCGAAACCGTTTGGCCGCTCCCCGGTTAGTTTTAATCTTCGGCACCTTATTCTCCCTTCCTTCCTAAGCATGCTTTGGCACCAACAGCAGCGCCATGCTTCTTCCTTCCAGCCTCGGCGTAATATCGACTTTGGCGACATCCTGCACCTGGCCGACGACCCTATTGAGCATTTCCCTTCCCAGCTCAGGGTGGGTGATCTCCCGCCCGCGGAAAAACACGGACACCTTCACCCGCTGCCCCCGCTCGATAAATTTGCGGATGTTTCTGACCTTGTAAACCAGGTCGTGAGGGTCGGTCCGCGACCCCATCTTGACCTCTTTGACAGCGACGAAAGTCTGTTTCTTTTTGGCGCCCTGGGATCTCTTTCGCTGCTGGTAGCGGTACTTGCCGTAGTCCATCATGCGACAGACCGGCGGCTGGGCCTCGGGTGACACCTCGACCAGGTCGATCCCCTGGGTCTCGACCATCTTGAGCGCCTCATGCAGCGGCATCACGCCCAACTGACTTCCGTCCGTGCCTATGACCCGAACTTCGCGGGCGCGAATCTGATGGTTGATTCTTGCTTCGTTAGCTATAGGCCACCTCCTTGGTTCAAAGCCGTCTGCGTCAGACTCCGGCTGAAGCGTTTAGCCGGGAGCCGATGTTCGATAACTATGCAGCGAATGTCTGCGCGACTTCCGCTTTTAGCATCTCCACAAATTCTTTAACAGCGAGCGGTTTCAGGTTCTCGCCGCCCCGTCGGCGCGGCGCGATCGTCCGATCTTTTACTTCCCGGTCCCCGATCACCAAGGCGTACGGGATCTTTTCCACCTGCGCCTCGCGGATCTTATAACCCAGCTTTTCGTTCCGGTCGTCCAATTCGACGCGCCAGCCGCCGCCGTTCAGCTCGTTGAACACCGTTTGGGCGTATTCTTTTTGTTGGTCGGTCACCGTCAGGATTCTCGCCTGCACCGGCGCCAACCAGAGCGGAAAAGCGCCGCCACAGTGCTCGATCAAGATTCCCATGAAGCGCTCGATCGAGCCCAGGATCGCCCGGTGAATCATCACCGGCCTTCGCTCGCTCCCGTCCGGCGCGATATAGCCGAGGTCGAATCGCTCTGGCATCGAGAAATCGAGCTGGATCGTGGCCAACTGCCAACCGCGCCTGAGCGCGTCGAAGACGACGAAGTCGATCTTCGGCCCGTAGAACGCGCCGTCCCCCGGATTGATTTTATAATCGAGCCCTTCCCTTTTGAGCGACTGCGCCAGCGACTCTTCCGCCCTCTGCCAGAGCTCGAGGCTGCCGAGATAGCGCTCCGGGCGAGTGGAGAGCTTAACCTGCATCTCGCCGAATTGAAAGGTCCGATAGACCTCGCGCAGCATCTTGAGCAGGGCCGCCATTTCCGCTTCGATCTGATCGGGCGCGCAGAAGATGTGCGCGTCGTCCTGGGAAAAGGAGCGCACGCGGGTCAGGCCGGCGGTCACGCCCGATTTCTCATAGCGGTGAAGCCGGCCGAAATCGGCGTAGCGCAGCGGCAGGTCGCGGTAGGAGCGTTTCTTCGAAGCGTAGATGAAGGTGTGGCCGGGACAGTTCATCGGCTTGACGCCGAACTCCCGCTCGTCGATCCGAGTAAAATACATATTTTCGCGAAAGTGGTCGTAATGGCCGGACCTGCGCCACAACTCCACGTCGAGAATCTGCGGCGTAATCACCTCTTGATAGCCGTAGCGGAGATAGAGACGGCGGATGTAGGAGATCAATTCGTTATAAACCAACGCTCCCTTGGGATGAAAAAAAGGACTCGCCGGTGCGATCGGATGAAAGCTGAAGAGATCCAGCTCGCGCCCCAGGCGGCGGTGGTCCCGGTTTTTCGCCTCCTCCACGAGCTTCAGATAGTCACGCAGCGCGTCCTCGGTCGGCCAGGAGGTCCCGTAGATGCGCTGGAGCATCTCGTTCTTTTCGTCGCCCCGCCAATAGGCGCCGGCGACGCCGGTGAGCTTGAAGGCGCGGATGACACCGGTCGAAGGGACGTGCGGCCCGCGGCATAGATCGACCCAATCTCCCTGGCGATAGAGCGAGACCGTCTCCTCTGGAATCTCCCGCAGTATCTCCACCTTGTATTCCTCGCCCATGCGGCGGAAGAGGTCTATTGCGGCGTCGCGTGGCATCTCCTCGCGCCGGACCGTCAGGTTTTGCGCGGCGAGCTCGCGCATTTTAGTTTCGATCTTCTCCAGCTCCTCGGGGGCGAACGCCTTGTCGCGCTTGAAGTCGTAGTAAAAGCCGTGCTCGATCGTCGGACCGATCGTCACCTGCGTGCCGGGAAAAAGGCTCTGGACCGCCTGAGCCATCAGGTGGGCGGTCGAATGGCGCAGGATATCGATCCCGGCCTCGCTATCGAGCCGAATCCAATCCAGCGCGCAGTCGCGTGCGATGGCACGGTCAAGATCGACCGGCACCCCATCCACCTTCGCCCCGACTACGTCGCTATTGACATGGAGCGTGGAGGTAAGCTCTTGGA
>MGSS01000054.1 GCA_001798595.1 Deltaproteobacteria bacterium RIFCSPLOWO2_12_FULL_60_19
GAACTTGAAGAAGCGGCAAGTGAAGGCAGCAAAGATTTACTTCCGCGATACGGGGTTACTGCATCAACTCCTGGGCATCCGCACCGAGCGGGAGCTGATGAGCCATCCTAAGAGCGGCGCGTCATGGGAGGGCTACGTGATTGAGGAGGTTCTCCGCGCGGTGGAGCCGGACGAAGCGTATTTCTGGGCCACGCATCAGGGGGCCGAAATTGATTTGTTGCTGCGCAAAAATGGGCGGCTGTTCGGCGTGGAATGCAAACGCGCGGATGCGCCGCGACTGACGCCCTCAATACGGATCGCACTTGCGGATTTGAAGCTGCAAAGAGTCGCCGTTATCTATCCGGGAAAGCGGCGATATGCGCTGGCGGATAAAGTGGAAGCAGTGCCACTCACGGCAGTGTTCAAAGGGATGCAGGGACTTTTTCCCAAAAACAAATGATCCGCCAGTCATGAAACGAATCAGGCAAAAGAAACCGAAAGTGAGAGCCCGTCGTACGCGAAAACATGAAGAAAGAAGGTCGCATTTTTCCAGACGGGACCAGGCGATGGGCGAAGTGGCGTATATCTAAACCGAGAGCCAAGGGGGGCATTTAGCCATAAATTTAGACAAAGAACCTCGGGGTCGGTGTTCAGAACCGTATGAAAATACGGGTGTTACGTATGTATTGAGCGCGCGAAGTTTTCCGCCGGAAGATAGAGCCTAGATTTAGACAACGATTGTCTCGGAATACCCCGGAATGGTCCGATCAATTCAGCCTCCGGGAAAACTAAGCAGAGTGACAAGCAAGGAGGCGTAGGTCCCATCGTGGTTTTTGCGATGACACCCTTCCAAGTCCGTCGGCCCGGCCAGCTTGACGAGAGGGTCGGAGCCCATACGCCCTCCAAGCTCCTGGCCATAGGGAACGAGGCCCTTCTTTCTGACCACAAAGTCGCGTTCTTTTGCTCTAGTCGTTGCCCTGGCGATGCCATCCTCGGCGCCTACGACAGTGCCCGAAAGCTACGCGATGACGGCGTGACTGTCATCAGCGGTTTTCACTCTCCAGTGGAGAAGGAATGCCTGCGGATTCTGCTGCGCGGAAAGCAGCCCATCATCATATGTCCGGCGCGGGCACTGGAAAAGTTCCGGCTTCCGGCTGATTGGCGAAAGGCATTAGATGCCGGTCGGCTGTTAATCCTCTCGCCTTTTGAAAAGTATCCGCGACGACCCACAACTGAATCCGCCCGTCAGCGGAACGAGCTCGTCGCCGCGCTTTCCGACGACGCGCTGATTATCTACGCGACACCGGGCGGGAGCCTTGAACGGCTAGCTGAATTGGTTGATCGCTGGGGCATACCCCGGAGAAAGAACAAGGACGCTAAACCCCTGAATCCAGCCTGAAACATTGCTTGCAAAATAGGCGGGTCTTGGTATCTTGGCCTCGCAAGGGAGTGGGGGGGCGGCGGCCAGGCGGCAGGGGGGGATATATGATTAAAAATATTCTGATTCCTCTCGATGGCTCCGATCATTCCAAGGCGGCGCTCGACTACGGCCTCTGGATGACCGAAAAGTTCAAGGGCACTCTCTTCGGCCAGCACGTGATCGACACAGTGTCGATCGAGGGCACCTTCTATCACGATATCTCCGGCTCGCTCGGCTTTGAGCCGTATCTCGATTTTTCCACTAAGATGCGCGAGGTGTTGGAGGAGCGGGGAAAGTCGATCCTCGAGGAGTTCAGCGAGCGCTGCAAACAGAGAGGGGTTCCGTACGCGACCTTCCTGGACATGGGAATCATTCCCAATGAGATCTGCGAACGCTCCAAGGTGGCCGACCTGGTGGTCCTGGGTCACCGGGGGATCAATGAAGAATTTTCCACCGGGCTCCTGGGCGGCACGGCGGAAAGCGTGACGCGCAGATGTCCCCGGCCGGTCTTCATCTCGAACAGGAAGTTCAAGGAAATCGAGCGCCCCCTGCTCGCCTACGACGGCAGCCAGAGAGCCAGCTCGGCGATGGAGTCGGCGGCTGAGTTCTGTACGCAGCTTAAGTTGCCGCTCACGGTTCTGAATGTTCCCAAGGACGAGAAGATGGGCGAGAAGGTCCTCCAGGAGGCGCGGGCCTATCTCAGCTCGTACGGCATCGAGGCCCGCTACGAGCAGGCGCGCGGCTACCCGGAGCAGAAGATCGTGGACTATCTGGTCAACTTCAATTACGACCTGCTGTTCATCGGCGCCTACGGACATCGGCGCATCATTGAGATGGTGTTGGGGAGCACGACGGAGTATGTACTACGCAAAAGTCCGTGCCCGGTCTTCCTAAATCGGTAAAGCCGTGCTCGTCTCTCGTGAACGTGTTCGTCCCCACCCTTTCGATTTTTTAAGTTTTTGACACGACCACGAACACGAGCCGCGAACACGAATATGAAATTTCTGGCCGCCGCCGTTCAGATGCTCGCTTCGGACGACAAGCAGGCGAACCTGCGCGAGGCCGAGGAGAAAATTCGTCATGCGGCTTCAAGGGGCGCAAAACTCGTCGCCCTGCCCGAGGTCTTCAACTGGCGCGGGGACAAGGCCGAGGAGAAGCGAAACGCGGAGCCGATTCCCGGACCCACTGCCGATCTGATGGCCCGTTTGGCCCGCGAGCTGCATCTCTATCTCCTTGGAGGCTCGTTGCTTGAGGAAATTCCCGGTGACAAGCGATCGTACAACACGAGCCTTTTCTTCGGCCCCGACGGCAAGGTCATCGCGCGCTACCGCAAGATCCACCTGTTCGACGTTCAGATCGAGCGCGGAGTCTCGACGGTGGAGTCGGAGACTCGCCGACACGGCGAAGAGGTCGTCGTCGCCGACACGGAGTTTTGCCGGATGGGGCTCACGATCTGCTACGATTTGAGGTTCCCGGAACTCTATCGCGCCCTGTCCAACAAAGGCGCTCAGGTGATCCTGGTCCCCTCCGCCTTTACGGCGTTGACAGGCGAGGCTCACTGGGAGCCGCTCCTGCGCGCGCGCGCAATCGAGAACCAAGCGTACATCGTTGCGCCAGACCAAGTCGGGCACAACCCGAAGAGCTTCGCCACCTACGGGAACTCGATGATCGTCGATCCGTGGGGCAGAATTCTCGCCCGGGCGCCTGATATGGCCGCCATTATCTACGCCGAAATCGATCTCGCCTACTTGCAGAAAATCCGCCAAGAGTTGCCGGCGCTGACCCATCGCAAGCTGCCCTGAAGATTGCGTGCCGTGTCACGCTTTCCTTTTTCGCAAAATTGATCTTTAATCTGCCGATGGCACAAACTTTCCGGACGCGCGCAACGGGATGCTGACGCTAGAGCTCTCGCTCATTTTTTTCGTTGTCCTCTTGGGCCCCTTCCTCAATCGGAAAATTGAAGGGAACCTGGAGGCGTTTCTCTTTGTCATGGGACTCCTCAGCGCGACGGTTTCTGGCGCATGGACCGGAGAACTCGTCCACGAAGGGCTGATCGCTCCGGTCAACATCACGCTGGCTGTGGTGGTTGCGGGCGCGCTGTTTCACTATCTCAGAAATTCCCTCGATAGAGGGATGCGGCGCCTGTTGATCACTGTGCCGCTTCCGGCGGTCGTTTTTTCGGGCGTTGTGATCCTTGGACTGCTCTCCAGCGTCATTTCCGCCATAATTGCCGCGCTTCTTTTGGTCGAATTCATCAACGTCCTCCCGTTGCACCGCCGGGCCGAAGTCGATCTGACCATCATCGCCTGCTTCGCCATCGGGTTCGGCGCGGCGCTCACTCCCTTGGGGGAGCCGCTTTCGACGATCGCGGTGTCGAAGTTGAGCGGGCCGCCTCATCATGCCACCTTCTTCTATCTGCTGAAGCTGCTGGGCCCTTACCTCGTTGCGACAGTCGTTTTGTCGGGGGTTGTAGCCGTCTTTTTTGTCCGGCCGTCCGCCGACGATGTCGAAGAAAGCCTGTCCGGGGAAGCGGAGAACGGAGGCCTCGGCGGCGTCTTCACGCGGGCCTTCAAAGTTTACGTCTTCGTCATGGCTTTGATCTTCCTCGGCGCCGGCTTCAAGCCGCTGATCGACACCTATTTTACGCAGATACCTCCCTTGGCTCTCTTCTGGGCCAATATCGCCTCGGCGATTCTCGATAAC
Organism: Deltaproteobacteria bacterium RIFCSPLOWO2_12_FULL_60_19; assembly: GCA_001798595.1. Classification (GTDB taxonomy): domain Bacteria; phylum Desulfobacterota; class Binatia; order UBA9968; family UBA9968; genus 2-12-FULL-60-19. The sequence continues at coordinate 4,103 of MGSS01000054.1, forward strand.
GCGACTCTGGCCGCCGCCGAGCTTGGCCCCGCGCTCAGCGAAGATCAGATCAAGAGCGCGCTGCTGGGTCTGCTCATCTCCGGCGGCATGCTTATCCCCGGCAACATTCCCAACATCATCGCCGCGCACGCGTTACGCATCAAAAGCAAGGAATGGGCGCGGCTCGGAGTTCCGTTGGGTTTTGCTCTGATGCTGGCGACGATGTTCCTCTTGATCTTCAGACTGGTTTAAAAAGTTCGCGTCTGCTCAGGATTTAGGCGATCTGCTTAAACGCTAAGCAATTCTCTTCCCATGTCTGCGCGACGTTTCCCGCCGGAAAATTTTGGAGATAGCTGCTTCTACACGGAAATTTCACTTTTCGCGCGCGACGAATAAATTGTGGCACGCGCTTTGCGCAAGGGTCACTGCGAGGCTCAACACCGTTGGGCACAAACTGGCTAGCGAGGTGACTGTATGAAACAAATCGAGGCGATTATCAAACCCTTCAAGCTCGACGAAGTGAAGGATGCGCTCACCAAGGTCGGCATTCAAGGAATGACCATCACCGAGGTGAAGGGATTCGGCCGGCAAAAGGGGCACACCGAGCTGTACCGCGGCGCGGAGTATTCGGTCGATTTCCTGCCCAAAGTGAAAATTCAAATCCTCGTGCCCGATGACAAGGTTGCGCAAGTCGTCGAAACGGTCGTCAAAACGGCACACACGGGAAAGATCGGCGACGGTAAGATTTTTGTCACCCCCGTGGAGGAAGTCATCCGCATCCGCACCGGAGAAAAGGGCGCGGATGCAATTTAAGTCTGAGGAGGAGAAGATGAACAGTAAAAAATCAGTCGTAGCGTGTCTCTCTGTGTTGATGATTGCGGGGGTACTTTCTCTCGCGAGCTTCTCCGCCACCCAAGAGGTCCCATCGGCGCCCACGCCGGCGCCGGCGGAGCAGGCGCCTGCGGCGGATGCCAAGGCGGCAGCCAAGGTCCCCGTGCCTTTTACGCAAGAACTCTTGGATCAACTAGGCGGGGCCAAAGTGGCTATGGATACGGTCTGGACCCTCATGGCCGCGTTTTTGGTTTTCTTTATGAACCTCGGCTTCGCTATGGTCGAGACTGGATTCTGCCGGGCAAAAAACAGTGTCACCATCCTGGCGAAGAACTTTATCGTCTTCGCGGTTTCGTCGATCGCCTTCCTGGTTTTGGGATTCGGCCTGATGTTCGGGGACGGGAATCCTTTTTTTGGGACCGAAGGACTCTGGTTTCTAGGCGGCGCGGACAGCAGCCCGGCCACGGGCGACGCTTATAAGGGAGTCTACTCCGCACTGAACTGGACCGGCACTCCGCTCTGGACGAAGTTTTTCTTCCAGTTGGTCTTCGCCGGGACCGCGGCGACGATCGTTTCCGGGGCGGTAGCGGAGAGAATCAAGTTCGGAGCCTTCTATATCTTTAGCGTTTTGATGGTCGCCATCATCTATCCGGTGGTCGGGCACTGGATCTGGGGCGGCGGTTGGCTCGCGAAGTTGGGGATGTTTGACTTCGCCGGCTCCACTCAAGTCCACTCCATCGGGGGTTGGGCGGCCCTCACCGGCGCGATGATGCTGGGTCCGCGCATCGGCAAGTACGGCAAAGACGGCAGGATCAGTCCGATTCCGGGCCACAGCATTGCGCTGGCTACGCTCGGAACGTTTGTCTTGTGGTTCGGCTGGTTCGGTTTCAATCCGGGTAGCACTATGGCTGCCGATTTCGGCGCCATCGGCCGCATCGCCGTCACGACGAATACGGCCGCAGCCGGAGGCGCGGTCGCCGCGTCTATTATGGCGTGGGTCTTTCTCGGCAAACCGGATCTCACCATGATCCTGAACGGTTCGTTGGCCGGCCTTGTGGCCATCACGGCGCCTTGCGCCTTCGTGAGCGTGCCGAGTTCCCTCATTATCGGTCTGGCTGCGGGAGTTCTGGTCGTCCTCTCGGTCCTTTTCTTTGATCGGGCAAAGGTCGATGATCCAGTCGGCGCGATCTCGGTCCATCTGGTCTGTGGCGTGTTTGGAACCCTGACTGTAGGACTCTTCGCCCAGGATCAATTTATGCCCGGCACCACCGGGAACGGCCTATTCTTCGGTGGAGGGCTTAAGCTTTTCCTGGCGCAACTGGCGGGCGTGGTGGGTGTCGGGATCTTTGTCGTGGTGAGTTCGCTAATCTTCTGGAGCGCTATTAAAAACACAGTCGGACTTCGGGTTCCGCCCGAGGAGGAGATTGAAGGGCTCGACCTGGGCGAGCATGGGATCATGGCCTACCCCGAGTTCCAGAGGCCCGGCGAGAGTCTGCCAGCAGAGCACCGCAGTTAAGCGAGTGCGGCGGTGTTGCAAGGCCAGCTGGCAGCAAGAGCCGAAAGATCGTAGCGCGGCGACAAGGAAGGGATGCAGGTCATGACAGCGAAGGAAGTCTTAGAGTTCGCCAAGAAGAACAAAGTCGAGATTGTTGATTTAAAGTTCGTAGACGTGCCGGGACTGTGGCA
>MGSS01000055.1 GCA_001798595.1 Deltaproteobacteria bacterium RIFCSPLOWO2_12_FULL_60_19
GTGCAGCTCGTAGCCCTCACTCCGGGCGATCGCCGCCGCCGTGGATGAATCAACACCCCCGCTCAAAAGGACGACAGCTTTTTTGCCGGTCATAGATCGACGAGGAGCGCTCCGTGAAGCGAGCGGCTAGTGGAGCGCCGAAAAGCTTTTCTTTACAAGACTATGTTTCATGGGGCTGCCTCTTTAAATCCGCTCTGGTGGGCCAGTTCTCCCGGCGTCAAAACACCTTCGTGGCGCCGTCCATTGATAAACCAGGTGGGATAAACCTTGATATTGGCCGTGCGGCAGATGGGGTCCTGAGGCTGCTTCGGGCCGAGCGGGCTGCATTCGATGTAGGGCAAACGACCGGCGGAGGCGCCGAACATCTCTTTCTGCTCGTTGCAATGGGGGCACCAATAGGCGCCGTAGAACTTGGCGTCGGTTTTTGTCAGGTGTTCCGCCAGGGCGCGCAGCCGGGGCTCTTCGGGTCCGGCAGCCTTACCCAATATTCCCGCGTAGTGGAGATGCAGCGCCAGGACAAGAATAAGGCCGCTGCCGGCGGTTTTAAACAGCCACGGCCGCCAGGAAAAGTTAGGCAGATCCGCCGGCCGCTGATAGGCAACCGTCGCTAAGATACCCACAAATAGAGTGGCCGATACGAGGCAGTAAAGACAGGCCGCGTTCAGTTCCAACAGGGAAACCGAGCTTAGATAGAGACTGTACAGGACGCCGAAGAACGAGAGCAGCCACGCCGATTTCCACTGCGTCTCGGCCTTTTTGACCAAAGCGACGGCCGCAAGGCCGGCATAAACCAGGAATCCCCAGAAAGAGGTCGGCAAGCCGAAGAGCTTTGACCAACGGCTGTTCAGCACGATGTCGCATCCGCTCCCCGCCGGGCAGCCGGCGAGCGCCTGGCCCCGCCAATAGGTAAACGTGAGATAGGCCGTGAGCGCCATGCCGACTAGCGCAAGCGCCAGCAGCGCCAGGTTGAGAACGGTGGCGACCGGGGGCGGCGCAAGGGTCTCATCTCTGCCGGATCGGTTTTTTCTGGAGGTCTTGCTCATGCTCTCAAAAGACGGCTGCCTTCCGTTCAGCCGTCAAGCCATCGTAAAAGGGAGGATCGAAAAAGACAAGTCCCCTCGGGCGAATTTGCTCCGGCCATCAGCATCGGATAATATGCAATTTGATGGACTCGAGTGAAGGAGCGCCATGCTCTACTTGCTAAGACCTTTTCCATTATCCTCGTGGTCGGCGGACAGCTTACAAAGGCTCGAGGCATTCGCGAGCCGCCTGGCCAAGGTCGAGCCTTACTTCGAAGGCCATATTCAACGCGCCTGCTTTTACGCTTTGAATTACGGCAAATGGATTAGTCTGTCGGAAACGGAACTCAGGCACTTGTATCTCGCCACCTTCTTCCACGATGCGGGGAAGGTCTCCATTCCTCCTCACATCTTGCAGAAAGACGGCCCGCTGACCACGGAGGAGTTTAAAATCATGCAGGCCCATCCGACACTGGGTGAGGAGATCTGTCTCAAGCTCGGTCCCCTTGAGGAAGTTTCCCCTATTGTCGCCGCCCACCATGAGAAGTTGGACGGCAGCGGATATCCCCGACGTCTCCAGGCCAAGGATATTCCCATGCTCGCGCGCATTATGGCGATTATCGAAATCTACGACGCTCTGCGCAGCGAGCGAGTGTATAAGGCGCCTTTCTCTCTGGAAAAGAGCCTGGAGATCCTCCGCTCCGAGGCGCTTGCGGGCCATCTCGACAAAGGGCTGGTCGATGAGTTCGCCAAATTCGGCGAGAGCCAGTACGTCGACCCCGACATTTTAGCCGTCGATTTCTTCAGCCAGGAGAGGAGCCATGCCGTGAGCAACGTATGGGCCACGCCCGTGCCGGTAAAAACTTCGCCGCAAACCGCAGCCGCCGTGCCCGAAAAGGCGGGCATCACGATTCTGGTAGCGGAGGACAACGCCGATCAGATGGAGATCATCACGACCATGCTGTCCAAAAGCCGCTACCGGGTCGTCGCCGCGGAGGATGGGCAGCAGGCGATGGAGCAGCTCGGGCGCGAAGCGGTCGATATTGCCTTGCTGGATATCATGATGCCGAAGATGACCGGCCTCGAAGTTTGCCAGCAGATCCGCGAAGATCCGCGGCTTAAAAACATCTACGTGATCTTTCTAACCGCGCTGGCGGGAGGCGAAGAGCGGGTGAAGGGATTGGAGATGGGCGCCAACGACTACGTCACCAAGCCTTTCTACCTGCCCGAGTTGCTCGCGCGGATCAGCGTCGGAGAAAGGGTGACACGGGAACGCCAGGAGATGGAGCGGCAGGCCTCCTACGATCCCCTCACGGGTCTCAACAATCGCAGATCGTTCGACGAGCGGCTACCCGGCGAGTTTGAGAGAGCCAAAAGGTACCATCGTCCGCTTGCGCTCTTAATGCTCGATGTCGACGACTTTAAGCAGGTCAACGACACCTACGGGCATGATTGCGGCGATGAGGTGCTTAAAGAGGTGGGCCGGGTGCTCCGCGAGAGAACCAGAAAGAGCGATATCGCGGCGCGCTACGGCGGCGAAGAGTTTGTCATGATCCTGCCCGAAATCGAAGCCGAAGGGGCGCGCCAGGCTGCGGAAAAGATTCGCCAGGAGATAAAATCCGTAACCTTCAAACCCGATTCCCGCCCTCCTTTTTCTGTCACGGTGAGCGTCGGTGTCGCGTGTACCGCGCTGCGCGACTATCCCGATGGCCAGGCGGCAGTCAAAGATGCCGATGTCGCCCTATACCAGGCGAAACGAAGCGGCAAAAATAGGGTCGAGTGCGCTTCAGGATCGTCCCATCCATAAGAACCCTCAAGAGTGTGCAATTAGGCCACAGTTGTTCCATTCAATCTTGCCGACAGGGGGCCTTGGCATGGGGTGACATAGTTTGTCATCTTAGGCCGCTGTTGGTCCCAAATTGTCTCTTCCTCCCGAGAAATCATCTGGCGATCAGGCAGCCACACCGCGTCATCTGTCGCCAAAAGCGGCGACTTTTTTCATTATGTTTCAATGATATGCGCGGCACGAAACAGTCCGGCAGTTGCGCAATACGATCCACGCGCCGGCATGGCACAATCATTGCTCCAACAGCTCTTTAAACTTTCCGATAAGGGCAAACCCCGGGTGACCGGGGGACGCAAAGCCGACGGGTCAGGCAGACATCGCCTGATGGCTGGGTTGCCGAAGAAAGAGAGGGCCATAGCACCTCTCTCTGACTCGGTGAGGAACCGTTCGAAGGGAGGTCGTTATGGTCCACGGTCGAAACAAGTCGCGCCGGCCTTGTTTCGGGATTTCCACCCGCCTATGGCTGGTGGCTCTTCTCGCCGTCTCACTCGTTTACAGTGTCGTCAGCGCCGAAGCCGGCGCGAAGAAGGGCAGCGTCGCTTTCCATTATGCCGCCAGTCTCACGGATGAGGAGCTATCCTGGCTACAACGTTTTGAGATCGTCGTTCCCGCCGCGATCCTTCCACAATCGCAAATCGACCGTCTTCATGAAGCCGGTAGCCGACTTTTCTTTTACGAGTGGGCGACCGGCCTTTACATCGACAATCCCCGCTCGCTCGCGCCCGGTTCGTGGGAGGCTCTGGTCTATAAAAACCGCAAGACTTGGCTTTTAAATCCCAACCGCCCAGATCCCGGTCCGGATGGTTGGAACCATGCGTATTATTATGATCCGTATCAACCGAGTTTCCAAAAAGCCTGGGTCGACCAGTTGAACGCCACCCGTGTGAGCTCGACCTACGATGGCGTATTTTTCGACCTCGTCGGCAGCATCTATGTCCCCTCAAAGCTCCTGAGGACCTACAACTCCCGTCACCCAAGATCTCCTTACGACGCATCTCTTGCAACGATGGTCGATAACGTCGGGCAGACGGGATCTCTCGTCTTTACAAATCAGGGCTACCGCACCGCCGAGTATTATTTGCCGGTCACGGACTACGATCTCACGGAGAGCCTCGCGACCTCTTACGCCTGGGGGCAGAGCGTAACGCTCTATGTGGAAGGGGAAGGGTTAGTGCAGAAAGAGGAGACGTTTTATCGTTCCTGGAGCGATCTCAAATGGATCCTGGGAGATATCCAGGCGAAGGTGGAGCGGTATAATCCCGCGGTGAAGATCGTCCACCTGAGCTATACCAATGCATTCTACGAGCCAACCGGCGCGGTCATACCCGTCGCCGGGAAGAGCTACCCGGTCTATCGAAAAGTCGTTGACCGGGCGGCGATCTATTACGGCTATGTGGCGGCCAAGTTATGGAGCCATGAAAGCTATTCGCCCGGGCCGACGCTGAGTTTTAGCCAGGACGAGGTCTATTTCAGCGATCTCGGCGAGCCCCTCGGCAACGGCTATGAGGAACGAGACGGCGTGGTGCTGCGTTACTACGAGAAAGGGGTGGTGGTCCTGAATCCGTCGGCGGTCGGCCAGACCGTGGACCTAAGCTCGCTGCTGGTTCCGCCGGGAGTCGCCGGTCTTCAGGATCTGTACGACAATGTGACCGTGTTCGGCCTGACCGTCACGATCGATCCAACGTCGTCGAGCGCCAGCGGACGGGTCTATCCTTCGGGCAGGGTGTATCTCTACCAGAATTGAGCACCAGCCCGACGCTAAAAATTGTTTTTCAGCCCGGTCAAAAAGGTCCAAATTGAGATAGTCACAAGGCGCGCGGGTTTCGTAACCCGTGTCCGTGTCACTTCGAAGCGGTCCTGCCAAGTTTCGTGTCCGTGTTCGTATTTTCCGGCCGAGCACGAATCACGAGCACGAAAGCCAACGATGGGCCTTTTTCAGCGGCCTGACTAGATTTGATAAACGCGGTGGAGTCCCGGGAAGCCTTTGAGCTCGCAAAGGCCCAAAAAGCGCGATTGCAGCCCTTGGATTTTGGTAAGGCCTGAAATCGCTTCCTCGCTGACCAGGGTGTAGTTTTTTTCCGGGAACTCTTCTCGTTTGATGCCGCCCTCCGACTCGATCAGGCTCGCCGCCGGCAGGCCCTGGAGGCGGAAAGTCTTGTGTATCGCGCCGCCGGTGCGATCGCCGTCACGGTCCGCGATCACCTCGCCGAAGTTGAGCGCCCCGCGCAAAGCGATCTCGGCGCCGTCCGGAAGGTCGCGGTTCATTGTGGGCAGAGCCTCAAAGATCTCCCTTAAGGCGATTACCGAGTTGCCGAGGGATGGGAAGCACAGCAGGAAGCCGTCGCCCGTGCCTTTGGAGAAGCCCGCGCTGTTGCGGAGACTGATCTCGTTGACTTGATGTTCCAGCCGGTGTTTCAGCATCAGCAGGAAGGTATTGCCGAATCGCGTGACGATGCTGGTGGAATTTACCAAGTCGATGACCACGATCGCTTCCGAGCTGTAGACCGGATTGCGCGCCGACGGTGTTGCCGCAACCCGCGGCGCAGGTTGCGGCGCCGCTGTCTGCAACGCAGCCGTTGCCTTTAACTTTTTCGCTTGGAAGGCGCGCCGGCGCAACATATCCTCGACGGTCCAAAGAGTCCGCTCCAACGCGATATAGATCCCGAAGACCCCCGCCAGGGCGACGAGCAGGGATAAATCGTAGCCGCGAAAGTTCGTTGGGAGGTAGTGGGCGACGGTGTCGCTGATGGGCTTGGTATACTGCCAGATATCCAAGACCCAAGGATATTTTTTGGGCGGAAGAAACAGAGCCACGAACCCCGCCAACAGAAACAGCGCGACCCCGTAGAACGCGAGCTTCAATATCGGCTGCAACATCCGCATGATCTGATGTGCCACTGATGCCCTCCCGAGAGATTAGACTGTAACTTAGCGGAAGAAGCGGGGCGAAGGCAAGCACCCGCGCCCCCTTGCCCACCTAGGGCCGAAGATTGTCCCCATGCTTGACGATGGTCTGCCATCGCTCCGCGGGCATGACGCGAACAAACAAGTCGACGATCTCCCGATCCAATTGCGTTCCGGCGAGAGAGCGCAGTCGTTCTACGGCTTGCGGAAAGTCGAGAGCTTTACGATAGGCTCTCGACGTGATGAGCGCGTCGAAGACCTCTCCCAGCCCTAGGATGCGCGCGCCAAGCGGGATCGCCGTGCCCCTTAGCCCGGCCGGATAGCCCTGGCCGTCGTAGCGCTCGTGATGATGGAGAACCAGGGGAGCTATGGCAATGGGCAGCCGTATCGGCGCCGTCAGCGCGGCGCCGACGGTCGGGTGGTGCTTGACCACGTCGTACTCTTTCTCCGTCAGCTTTCCGGCCCTGCGTAAAATCTCATCGCCTAAGCCCACCATCCCGACGTCGTGCAGGTCGCCGGCGAGCTTGATGCCTTCGACTTCCGCCGGCTCAAGCCCCATCGCCTTGGCCAGCTCTCCCGAGAGGCGCGAGACCCGCGCGGAGTGCCCCTCCTGGAAGTGGCCGCTCGACTCCAGGGTGTGGACCATGGCGAGCAGCGTGTCTTTGTACTCGCTGAAGACCTCTTCGTGATACTTGCGGTTTTTGAGCGTGAGCCCGAGGCGTCTGGCGTTCAA
>MGSS01000056.1 GCA_001798595.1 Deltaproteobacteria bacterium RIFCSPLOWO2_12_FULL_60_19
GTAAGGGTGGAGGCGAAGGAGATATACGCCAGGCTCGAACAAAAGTTTCCGGGCAAGGTGAGCGGCTTTCGCGGAGAGGTATCCGACCCCTGCCTTCAGGTGGACGGCGCGGCGATCGTGGAAGTTTGCCGCTACCTGCGGGACGACCCCGAGCTGGATTTTCACGTCCTCTCCGATGTGACGGGCCTCGACCTTCCGAAGGACAATAAGCTTCAGGTCGTCTACCATCTCTACTCCTACTCCAAGCGCCACCAGATCGTCTTGAAAGTCGACCTGCCGCGCGAGGCTCCCAGCGTCTCCACGGTGGAGGGGGTGTGGAAGGCGGCCAATTGGCTTGAGCGCGAGGTCTTCGATCTTTTCGGCGTTGTCTTCGACGGCCACAGTGATTTAAGAAGAATCATGCTGCCGGAAGATTGGGTCGGCCATCCTTTGCGGAAAGATTATGTCGAGCAGGAAGAATACGACGGCATCAGCACGCAGCGGGCGCCGCTGGTAGAAAAGCTGCTGCGCTGAGCAGAAGGACCATGAGCGAAGCGATTCATACCGAGGGCAACGGTTTTCACACCGAGTACATGACGCTTAACGTCGGTCCGCAGCACCCGAGCACGCACGGGGTGCTGCGCTTCGTGGTGAAGACCGACGGCGAGGTGATTCGCGAAGCCATTCCGGATGTCGGCTACCTCCATCGCTCGATTGAAAAAATCGGCGAGAAGGTCACCTGGCACGGCTATGTCCCCTATACGGATCGGGCCGACTATCTCGCCGCGATGTTCGCCAACCAGGGATTCTGCATGGCGGCGGAGAAGCTGGGCGGCATCGAGGTGACCCGGCGCGGGGAGTTCTGCCGCGTCATCGCCTGCGAGCTTAACCGGATCGCCAGCCACCTGATCGCCGTCGGCACTTTCGGCCAGGACATCGGGGCAGTGACTCCGTTCCTCCACGCGCTGAGGGAGAGAGAAACCATCAACGATCTGATGGAGATGATCTGCGGCGCGCGGCTCACCTACAATTACCTCAGAATCGGCGGCGTGGGTTACGATATTACTCCTGAAACCTGCGACCGCATCACCGCCTTTCTCGACCACTTCGAGCCGATCACAGACGAGTACGACCGCTTGCTCTCGTACAACAAGATCTACGTCGAGCGGCTGGCCAACGTCGCGGTCATCACCCGGGAAGAAGCCTTTCAGTACAACATCGTCGGGCCGAACCTGCGCGCCTGCGGCGTGAAGTGGGACATCCGGCGCGATATTCCCTACTCAGTCTATCCGGAGCTGGAGTTCGAGGTTCCCATCGGCACGGGCGAGCGCGGCACGCTGGGCGACTGCTACGACCGCTATATGGTGCGGGTGCGCGAGATCCGGGAGAGCTGCAAGATCACCCGGCAGGCTCTTAAGATGCTGCCCAAGGGGCCGGCCATCGCCAAGGTGCCGCGCAAATTCAAACCGCCCGCGGGCGAAGTCTACGTCAGAGTGGAGGCGCCGCGCGGCGACATGGGTTATTACGTGGTGAGCGACGGCAGCGAGTATCCCTACCGCGTGCGAATCCGCACCGGCTCGTTTACGGCGATGGGAATCATCGACAAGCTCAGCCGGGGCCTCATGGTGGCGGACCTGATCGCGCTGATCGCCAGCCTGGACGTGGATGCGCCGGAGATCGATCGCTAACTCGGGAACGAAAATGCGGCAATTTGTCGATCAGCTTATTCAAAACGGTTACTTTGCGGGCGCGCCGAAAGAGCTGGTGTACGCCGGCGCGATGATCGTGGCCGCCCTGGTCGTCCTCTCGGTCTTCGTCGCGCCGCTGGCGGGAGTGACAAGCTGGCTCGAGCGCCGGGTCTGGGCGAGGATGCAGTCGCGCGTCGGGCCCAACCGGGTCGGGCCGCAGGGAATTCTTCAGTGGCTCGCGGACGGGATCAAAAACCTGCTCAAAGAAGACATTATCCCCGCCTCCGCCGATAAGTTTCTCTTCTCTCTCGCCCCTTACGTCGTCTTCGTCGGATTTCTCTCCGCCTTCGTCGTGATCCCGTTCGGCCGCGAGCTTATCGTGGCTGACCTCAACATCGGCATTCTCTATCTGCTCGCCGTCACCTCCGTGGTCGTCGTCGGCATCCTGATGGCGGGCTGGTCGTCGAACAACAAATGGTCGCTGCTCGGCGGCATGCGCTCCGCGGCGCAGATCGTGAGCTACGAGATACCGGCAGGCCTGGCGGTGCTGACGATCGTCTTTGTCGCCGGCACGCTCAGCACGCAGGGCATCATCAAGGGGCAGGGCTGGGCACCGTGGGATTGGTTTTTGTTCTACAACCCCTTCACCTTCGTGGCGTTTTTTCTCTACTTCACCGCCGCCCTGGCCGAAGGGAACCGCACGCCGTTCGATATCCCCGAGGCCGAGTCCGAGCTGGTGGCGGGCTACGTGACGGAGTACAGCGGGATGCGCTTTCTGTTTTTCTTCTTCGCCGAGTGGGGCAATCTCTACGTGATCGGCGCGGTGGCCACGATCCTTTTTCTCGGCGGGTGGCATATCCCGGCGATTCCGGCCCTCGCGGACCAGCCGATCCTCAAAGGCGGGCTTCAATTCGCGGTCTTTTTCGTCAAGGCCTATTTTTGGGTTTTCGTGGCCATGTGGGTCCGGGCCACCCTCCCCCGGGTTCGCGTGGACCAGTTGATGTCGCTCTGCTGGAAATATATGGTCCCGCTATCGTTCGTCTGCGTGGTCGGAACCGCGGCATGGATGCTCATCTGGCCCCAGGGAAACCGGCCCGTGAGTATGGCCATGTTTCTCCTTGGGGTTGTGATCCTGGCCATGTTTTCCAAGCGGGTGGGCTACCAGATCCGCCATGCGCGGCCGGTGCTCTACCTGAGACCCTATATTTAGAGGCAATCGATGGAAGCGGTAAACGGATACGTAAGAAATATTTTCGAGACGGTCACGACGATCTTCGAAGGGATGGCGATCACCTTCTCTCATCTGATGCGCCGTCCGATGACCGTGCAATATCCGGATCGAATCCCCAAGCCGGTTCAGGAGACGCTGCCTTTAAGATACCGCGGCATCCTGGAAGTGGATATGGATATCTGCACCGGCTGCCTCGCCTGCGAGCGCGTCTGTCCGATCACCTGCATCACCATCGGCATCGACATGAACAAAGAGACCAAGCAGCGCAGCTTCAGCCATTTCGACATCGATATCTGCAAGTGCATGTACTGCGGTCTCTGTGCCGAGGTATGCCCGACAGGCTCGATCCGCCATTCGCAGGAGTTTGAAGGGGCCAGCTACAATCCGGCCGGCCTGGTGCGCCATTTCGTCGCGCAGCCGGTCGGCCTCTACAAGCCCAAGAAGGGCGGAGAGACGGACCCCACGCTGGCCAAGAAAGTGGAAGTCGGAATGAAGTATCTCGACGAGTTTGCCACCCCGGAGGGAGCGGGAGGGGCGGGAAAAGAGGAGGGATAGCCGCCTGATGCTCAGTCAGGCTTTGGCTCGGTTCTGCCAGCATTGATTCAATGTAAACCCCGCCTCTTGCGGCGGGCACAAAACCGATGGGGTTTCCAAAGGGGAGAAGCGGCAGCTCTCCCCTTTGGTTGAACACGGGGATTCAAACCCCGTGTTCGATATAAGTTGATTTCCCGACTGTAGTTGACCCATCGAGCCTGCGGCTCGTTGGGACCCGTTGAGAATAGGATCGCCGGTATGGAAATTTCTACGGCAATTTTTTATCTGGTCGCCGCCGTCACCGTCGGCTCCGCCGCGATGGTGGCGTTTTCGCGCAATATTATCCACTCCGCCTTCTCCCTGCTCGGAACGTTTGCGGGAGTGGCCGGCATCTATGTCTTTCTGGGCGCCGATTTTGTGGCCGGCGTGCAGGTGCTGGTTTACGTCGGCGGCATCCTGGTGCTGATACTGTTCGCTGTCATGCTGACCCACCGGATCACCGACGTGCAAATCACCAACCGCTCGGCCGGTCGGATTCCGGGGCTCGTGGTGGTGGCCATTTTGTTCGTGCTGCTCGTTCAATCCATTGGAGAGACTCCGTGGGCCAAGGCGAAAGAGGTGGTTTATAAGGCAACCACCGCGAGCATCGGCGACCTTTTTTTAGGAGACTATCTGCTGCCGTTCGAGCTGGCGTCCTTGGTTCTGCTCGCGGCGCTGATCGGCGCCGTCGTGCTGGCGCGCCAGGAAATTAAGGAGTAGATCGTGTTCGTGATTCGTGTCCGTGCTCGTTTTCTGTTCCTGGATCTGCATTGCATTGTTACGAGCACGAGGAGCGATAAATGGTCGGACTCACGCATTACCTGGTGATCGGCGCGATCCTTTTCTGCCTGGGGCTGTACACGGTGCTCACGCGGCGCAACGCGATCAGCATTCTGATGGGCGTCGAGCTGATCCTGAATTCGGCCAATATCAACTACGTGGCGTTCGCCCATTACAGCAGCGGCAGCCTGGACGGGCAGATCTATGCGATCTTCGTCATCATGCTCGCCGCGGCCGAGGCGGCCGTCGGGCTGGCGATAGTGCTCGCGATCTTCCAGCTCTTCCACACGATCGATGTCGCGGCGACGGAGACGCTTAGGGAATAAAAAGCAAAATGCAAAGTGCAAATTTCAAAATGCAAAATGGAAGAAAGTGATTTTGACTTTTACACTTTGCAATTTTCATTTTGCAATGAAAGTTTCTGAGAGCTAAATGGACCATCCGATACAGACAGACTATCTCCGGTGGATCGTTCTGCTGCCGCTTTTGGGAGCGGTGTGGAACGGCCTGCTCGGAGCGCAGCTCCAAAAGAGACTCGGCAAATGGGTCATCAGCCTGTTTGCCTGCGGGCCGGTGGTGGGGTCGTTCCTGCTCTCCGTCGCGGCTTTTCAAGATCTTCTCTCTCGCGAACCTGAGCAACGTTTCCTGATCGACCGCGTCTATCCCTGGATCACGCTGGCGACGCTCAACGTCGATGTGGCCTTCTGGGTCGATCCGCTCTCCGCGGTGATGATCCTCGTCGTCACCGGCATCGGCGGCCTGATCCACATCTACTCCGTCGGCTACATGCACGACGACCGCTCCTTCTGGCGCTATTTCGCCTTCCTCAATCTCTTCACCTTCGCGATGCTGATGCTCGTCACGGCGGACAATCTCCTGCTCATGTTCATCGGCTGGGAGGGCGTCGGCCTCTGCTCCTACGCGCTGATCGGTTTCTGGTATCACGACCACGTCAATACGCGCGCCGGCAACAAGGCGTTCCTCGTCAACCGGGTCGGCGATTTCGGCTTCATTCTTGGAATCTTCCTGATCTTCTGGTCGCTCGATCATCACGGTCATGCGACGGTGACTTTCCGGGAAATTCAGAAGTTCGTCTCGCTGCTCCAGGGCCAGGAAATTTGGGGCATCGGCGTCATTACGCTGGCGACTTTGTTTCTGTTTCTCGGCGCGACGGGAAAATCGGCGCAGATCCCGCTCCACGTCTGGCTTCCCGACGCCATGCAGGGGCCGACGCCGGTGAGCGCGCTGATCCACGCGGCGACGATGGTGACGGCCGGGGTTTACATGATCGTGCGGCTCCACTTTCTCTACTCGCTGGCGCCGCTGACGCTGCACGTGGTTGCTTTCATCGGCCTGGCGACCGCGCTCGGGGCGGCGACGATTGCGCTCACGCAGACCGACATCAAGCGCGTGCTCGCCTATTCTACCATCAGCCAGCTCGGCTACATGTTTTTGGGCGCGGGCGTGGCGGCCTACGGCGCGGCGATTTTTCACCTGATGACCCACGCCTTCTTCAAGGCCTGTCTCTTTCTCGGCTCGGGCAGCGTGATTCACGCCATGGGCGGCGAGCAGGACATGCGGAACATGGGCGGACTCCGCCGCCACATGCCGTGGACGTTCCTGACCTTCACCGTCGCCGTGCTGGCGATCGCCGGCACGCCGCTCACCGCCGGATTTTTCTCCAAGGACGAGATTCTCTGGCAGGCGTTTTCCAGTCCCCACGGCACGCCTCTGTTGTGGTTTTTTGGAGTGGTGGGGGCGGGGCTGACGGCGTTTTACATGTTCCGCCAGCTCTTTCTGGTCTTTTTCGGCGAGTGCCGCGCCAACCACCACGTTAAAGAACATCTACACGAGTCGCCGGCGGTCATGACCCTGCCGCTGGTGGTGCTGGCCGTTGGATCGATCGTGGCCGGCTGGATCGGCGCTCCCGCGGCCTTCGCCCCAATGTTCGGCCCAAATTTATTTGCCGCCTGGCTGGAGCCGGTCGTGGGCGGCCGTCATGAAGCGCAGGGCTCGGCCACGCTGGAAGAAATCCTGATGGTACTCTCGGTGAGCGTGGCGGCGGCGGGCGTTTATCTCGCTTACCGCATGTATTTTAAACGCTCGCTCTCGCCGGAGCGTTTTTCGTCCCTCGCGAACGGGCGGCCGTATCGGCTTTTTTTCAATAAGTATTACGTCGACGAATTCTACCAGTCGGTGTTCGTCGACGGCGCGCTCAAGCTCGCGCGCGTCGGCGCCTGGATCGACGAGCACATCATCGACTTCATCGTCGACGGATCGGCGAAGACGACGGCGTTTGTATCCTGGTTGAACGGTCTGTTCGATAACTATGTCATCGACGGCCTCGTCAACGCGGTGGCCGACGGCACCTTCTGGGCGGGCGGCAAGTTCCGCAAGGTCCAGACCGGCAACATCAACAGCTACCTCTACGTGATCCTCGGCGCGGTCATCGTGGTGATCATCGTGAAGCTGCGCTATGGGAGCTGACTCTAATGGGAGATAGGAAGACATGACAGACCACGTTCTCACTTACATGACCTTTTTTCCGGTGGCCGGAATGGTCGCGGTGCTGTTGTTGCCGCGCGAGCGCCACGACCTGATCCGCTGGGTCTCGGCGCTTTTTACCGTGCCGCCGCTGTTGCTCGCCGTTTGGCTCTTCCGGAATTTCGATCGCGCCAATCCCGGCTTCCAGTTCATCGAGAAGTTTGATTGGATCCCCGCCTACAACATCCAATATTTCGTCGGCGTGGACGGCATCAGCATCTCCATGGTCCTGCTCACCGCGCTGTTGAGCTTTCTCTGCATCTTCGCCTCGTGGGGCATCGACAAGGGCGTGAAGGGCTATTTCGCGCTGTTCCTGCTGCTCGACGCGGGCATGATGGGAGTTTTTGTTGCGCTCGACTTTTTTCTCTTCTACATCTTCTGGGAGGTGATGCTGCTGCCGATGTACTTTTTGATCGGCATCTGGGGCGGGCCGCGCAGGGAGTACGCGGCCATCAAGTTTTTTCTCTACACGCTTTTCGGCAGCGTGCTCATGCTGCTGGCGATCCTGGCGCTCTATTTTACCACCGAGCCGCACACCTTCGATATGACGCAGCTGATCGCCCAGAGCGACAGGTACGGGACGACGCCGCTTCCATTCTGGCCGTTCGATCAACTGCGCTGGGGCTTCCAGCATGTGGTCTGGATGGCGCTCTTCATCGGCTTTGCCATCAAGATCCCCGCTTTCCCGTTCCATACCTGGCTGCCCGACGCCCACGTCGAGGCGCCGACGGCGATCTCGGTGATCCTGGCCGGCGTGCTGCTCAAAATGGGCACCTACGGGATTCTGCGGATCAACTACTCCATGTTCCCCGAGGCGACCGGCGATCTCGCTTTCTGGTTTCTCGGGGCGCTCGGCGCCTGGAACATCATCTACGGCGCGCTCTGCGCGATGGCGCAGAAGGATCTCAAAAAGCTGGTGGCCTATTCGAGCGTGAGCCATATGGGATACGTCATGCTCGGCATGGCGACGTTTACGCCGCACGGCATCAACGGCGCGGTCTTGCAGATGTTCAATCACGGGACGATCACCGGCATGCTGTTTCTCATGGTCGGCGTGATCTACGACCGCGCCCATCACCGCGACATCGAGGGATTCGGCGGCGTGGCGGCGATCATGCCGGTCTATACCGGAGTGAGCGCGTTTGCGATTTTCGCGTCGATGGGATTGCCCGGCCTGTCCGGCTTCATCTCCGAAGTCCTGGTGCTGCTCGGCGCGTGGCAGAAATATCCGGTGCTGAGCGTCCTCGGGGCGAGCGGCGTCATTCTGACCGCCGGCTACCTCCTCTGGACGGTCCAGCGCGTCTTTCTCGGCGCGACCAACGAGAAATATAAAACCATGCCGGAGATCAACGGCCGGGAGCTTTTCACCATGATCCCGTTGGCCGTCATCATCCTTATCGTCGGCGTCTATCCGAGCGTGGTCCTCGACCTGTTGAGCGCCTCGCTCGAGCAGCTCAATCAGGCGGTCATCCCACATCTGGGTTAATCTTCCATGGACCTTGGAAATATCGCGAGCCTCCGTTTTCTCTGGCCTGAGCTGATTCTCGGCGGGACCGCTCTGCTGGTCCTGGCGCTGGATCTGGTGGTCGAGAATAAAAAGACCATCGGTCTACTGGCCCTGCTCGGCTGCTTAGCCTCTCTTGTGGCGACGCTGGGGCTTTACGGCGGTGAAAGCGGTTGGTTGTTTCATCGCATGATCGTGCTGGACAACTTCAGCCTCTTCTTCAAAGTGGTGTCGCTCTCCGCGGCCATCCTGGTGCTCTGGATGTCGCTCAGCAGCCGCGAGGTGGCGCGACTTCACCAGGGAGAATACACGACCATCCTGCTCACCTCGGCTCTCGGGATGTTTTTCATGGCCTCATCGAGCAATCTGCTGATGGCCTATCTCTCCCTTGAGCTGGTGAGCATCACCTCCTACATCCTCACCGGATTCTTGCCCCACAACCGCCGTTCGAGCGAAGCGGGGCTGAAATACCTGATCTACGGCGGCGTGGCCTCGGGCACGATGATCTACGGCATGAGCTGGATCTTCGGGATGACCGGCGGGCTGGACTACGCGCGCATCCATGAGGCGCTGTTTCAGGGCGGGGTGAACCAGTTGAGTCTCTTCATCGCCTTTATTTTCATCCTGGCCGGCTTCGGCTACAAAATCGTCTTCGTCCCGTTTCACATGTGGTCGCCCGATGTCTACCAGGGAGCGCCGACCCCCGTCACCGCGTTTCTCTCGGTCGGGTCGAATGCGGCCGGCGTCGCCATTCTCATTCGCTTCTTCTTCCCGGGGGTTTCGCAGCTGACGGACACGGGTGACTGGCGCTTCATCCCGGGTGTGGAGTGGCCCCATGTGCTGCTCACGGTGAGCATGGTGACGATGACGCTGGGGAACCTCTCCGCTCTGGGCCAGCAGAACGTCAAACGGCTGCTCGCCTACTCCGGCATCGCCCACGCGGGCTACATCTTGATGGGCCTGGTGGTGCTGAACAACGAAGGACTGCAAGCGATGCTCTTCTACATCGTGGTCTATCTCATTATGAACGTGGGGGCGTTCCTGGTCGTTGTGATCGTCGCCAACGCCACCGGAAAAGAGGACCTGGAGAGCTACCGGGGTTTGGCCTGGCGCGGGGCTGCGCTGCCGGCGACCTGCATGGCGATCTTTCTGTTATCCTTGACGGGGCTGCCGCCGATGGCGGGCTTTATCGGCAAGTTTTTTCTCTTTGCGGCGGTGATCAAGCAGGAGTTTTATCTCCTGGCCGTGGTGGCGGTCCTCAACAGCGTCGTCTCGCTCTACTATTATGTTCGCGTTGTCAAGGTAATGTTCCTCGACTTCCCGGAGCCGTCGGATGGGGCGGTTCCCGTGACGCCTGACGCCGCGGCTCTGCTTGGGCTCCTTACCACATTGACCGTCCTGCTGGGACTTTACTGGGCGCCTCTGATGCGTTTCACCAACCAGTCGCTTCAGTTCTTCATCA
>MGSS01000057.1 GCA_001798595.1 Deltaproteobacteria bacterium RIFCSPLOWO2_12_FULL_60_19
GTAGAAGAGTCATAAGAAAATAAGAGGACTCGTGTGTTCGGCGACTTGACATCCACATAGCAGGCTCTCGAAGGATGAACGGAGGGTTTTTCAGCGGAATCTAAAAAGCTGCTTGTCCCCTTCGGTCGATGCAGGATGCGGGACTTAGTTCAGATACTGACATAGTTCTCTCAGAAACGGCTCGACGTCGGTGACGAGCCCCATCGCCTGGAACGTGCCGCGGTCGGTCAGCTTGGTGACGACGGCCGGGTTGATGTCGACGCAGACGGTCTTCACGCTCGCGGGGAGCAGGTTGGAGGATTTTTTCCAGCGCTTCGGAGCTCGGCGCCTCGACGAGGATGCGCGCGCGGCTGCGGTCCGCGCGGCGATGGCCGACGTCGATTTCCAAAATCTCAAACCCCCCGCCCAGATTCACGATGATGTCCAAAATCTTGGGAAGAATCAGCGAGTCGATGATATGGCCGGAGAGATGGACCAGGAAGCGCGCCATAGGAAGACGATTTTACCGTTACCCCGAAGGGAGCACAAGGCGCTTCGCTGGGACCGAGGATTGAGGATAGAGGATAAAAGATTGATTTGAGCGTGGAGCGCTACCCGTTGCCGCTATGGGTGACGGGTATGGCGACCGTAAATGTCGATCCTTTGCCCCACTCGCTCTCGACCCGGATCTCTCCCTTGAGCAGTTCCACGAGCCGCTTGACGATGCTCAGACCGAGGCCCGTGCCGGGATATTTTTTCCGATCCATTCCCTCGCCCATGTAAAATGGCTCAAACAGGCGCGGCAGGTCCGCCTCCCTAATTCCTATTCCGGTGTCCCGCACGGACCATGAGACGCGCCGGACTTGAGTCGCGCCGTCCGGATGCTGCATCGAGACTCGCAGCTCGACTTTCCCCCGGTCGGTGTATTTCAACGCGTTGGCGAGCAGGTTCTGAAGGATTCCCCTGATCTTGGAGCGGTCGCTTTTGAGGGGTGGCATGCCATCGCCGA
Source organism: Deltaproteobacteria bacterium RIFCSPLOWO2_12_FULL_60_19 (assembly GCA_001798595.1). GTDB lineage: Bacteria > Desulfobacterota > Binatia > UBA9968 > UBA9968 > 2-12-FULL-60-19. The sequence goes on from MGSS01000057.1 coordinate 989, forward strand.
CGTCGAACTTGAGCTCCAGCCCTTTCTCCCTCGCCAATGGATCGAAGAAAACTTCCAGGTCATCGGTAAGGTCTCCGACGGAGAATTCCTCGGTATGCATGGGGACCTTTCTGGTCTCCAGACGCATCAGGTCGAGGATCTCGTTGATCAGATCGAGCAGGTTTCGGGAATGCCGGCCGATGCGCTCCAGCGCCTTTCTCTGCTCTTCCGCGAGATCTCCGTAAGAACCCTCGATCAGCAGCTGCTGGCTGCCGATCATCACGTTGAGAGGGGTTCTCAGCTCATGGGCCATGCTGTTGACGAAATCGGTTTTCGTTTTGAATGCTTCTTCTAGGTCCGCGGATTTTTTTTGCACCTCTTCGAACAGCCCGGCGTTTTCAATCGCAATAGCCGCTCCCGCGGCAAGCTGCTGGGCGAGAGCAATCTCCTCTTGACTGAATTCTCTCTCTGCCTCGGTGGAGACACTGAGGACCCCTATGGATTTTTCGCCTCGCGATATCAAAGGAACCACAAGATAGCCTTTAGCCCCTAATTCCCGTAGGAGGCGGCCCGGACCGAAGATGTTGTCTTGGCTGACATCCTTGGCGGCAAAGGGCCTCCGATTTTGCATCACCCAGGTAGAGCGCCCACTCCCGGACCTCGCGGTGTATTGTCGGAAACGTTCGGATTCTTTGCCGGCGAAGGCGACGGTGCGTAGTGCACCATCTTCGCCAAGAAGCCTAACCTGGGCGTGGTCTACGTTTAGGAGGCTGAGGGCGTGCTCCGACAGTTGATGGAGGAGGTGACCCAAATCTAACAGGTTAATCCGGGTAAAGATCTCACGCAAGGCGTTCTGCTCGCGTAAGAGACGGTTAAGGCGGATATTGATCGCCTCCAGATCTTCGGATTTCTGCCGGACCTCGTCAAAGAGCCGGGCGTTTTCCAAAACGAGGGCCGCGCCGTTGGCCAGCTGCTGAAGAAGATCGACTTCTTCCTGGATAAATACTCTCGGTTGATAAGTCAGTGCCCGGAGCACGCCCGCGATCTCACCGCTTCTCGAGACCAACGGAACCCCCAGATAACCCCGCAAGCCAAGGCGCGGTAGATTCGCTCCGCTCGTGAACTCTGAACATTGGGTGATGTCGGGAATCAAGAGCGGCGTTCGATTTTCAATGATCCATCTGGATCGACCCGGACCGGGCTCAGGATTTCCTGACCACAGATGTCCCGGCTGTACGCCAGAGGCCGCCAAAACCCGCCAAGCCGAATTCTCCAATATCCTGACATCGGAAACATCAACTTTAAAAACCTCACAAACCTTGTCCGTGAGCTTTCTAAGTAGGCTGTCAACGTCCAGAGTGGTGATGTCTTGGTTGAGTTCCTTGAGAAGCCTTTGGGTCTCTTCCCGTCTCTGAGCCTCTTCATAGAGGTTGGAGTTTTCCACTGCCACGGCAAGAATCTCCGCAATTGGAGAGAGGATCTCGACTTGTTTCTTCCCATAGCAGCGAGGCTTTAGGCTTGCCAGGTTCAATACCCCTAGAGCCTTTCCCTTGGCCATTAGAGGAAGGATCACGTAAGAGCGCAGTCCTACGTCCTTGTACCTTTCGTGAGTGAGGGGGAAGCGGAAATCTCGGAGAATGTCGCGGCATATAACGGGCTCGTGATGGTCGAGGACCCAGCCGCTAGCGGTTCCCTCTCGCACCGAGAGGCCCTCAGGGATAGCGGATGCAAGCAAGCGGGATTCTTCGGCATAAACACGAAAGTAGTTTTCGTCTTTTTGCGGGAGGTTGATCGCCAGTCGATCGTAGGGCACGAGTTTCTGAATCTCCCGGCTCAAGGTCTGACAGACTTCTTTGAGGTTCATGAAGGGTCCCCAAGGCAGTCAACTTCTTGAGACAAAAAGATTGCCGCCGGACGCCGGGTCGGATCTGGTGAGGCGGAGGCGCCGAGGAAGAGCGCGATCCGTCTGCTCCTCCCAGGAGTGGTCGGGGAGGAGCCACGCGCCGCGACGGGTTCGCTTGCAGGCGCCATACGTCTCCCGGCTTCTCATAAGGGATGAGCCGATCCACCGTTGGAGTGAAGCCGATTGTTTTTACCACGCCACCCTACTAAAATAGCCGCAAGCAATGCAAGCAGATTTAAACCTGGTTTATGGCGGAAATCTACAAAAACTACGTTGACGGTAAGTGGGTTGAGGCAAAGTCGGGCGGGACGTTCGAAAACCGTAACCCGGCCGACCGCCATGACCTGCTCGGCCTGTTCCCCGATTCCGGTCCGGAGGATGTTGATCTAGCGGTCGGCGCTGCGAAAAAAGCGCTGCCGCGCTGGCGACTTGTCCCCGCGCCGAAGCGCGGCGAGATCTTGTTTCGCGTGGGCGAGATCCTGCGCCGGCGCAAGGAGGAGATCGCGCGCGTCATGACCCGCGAGATGGGGAAGATCCTCAAAGAGACCCGCGGCGACGTCCAGGAGGGGATCGATACCGCCTACTACGCGGCGGGCGAGGGGAGAAGGCTCTTCGGCGAGACGATACCCTCGGAGCTGCCGGACAAATTTGCCATGTCGGTCCGCGCGCCGGTCGGCGTCTGCGGCCTGATCACGCCGTGGAATTTCCCCATGGCGATCCCGACCTGGAAACTCTTTCCCGCGCTGCTCTGCGGCAATACGGTGGTGCTCAAGCCGGCGGAAGACACACCGCTTACCGCCGTCAAGCTTTTCGAGATTTTAGAAGAAGCCGGAGTCCCTCCGGGAGTCGCCAACCTGGTTCACGGCACTGGAGAAAAAGCCGGGGCGGCGCTGGTCCGCCATCCCGATGTTCAGCTCGTTTCATTCACCGGCTCGGCCGCCGTCGGGCGCGAGATCGCGGCGTCCTGCGGCCGAGATCTGAAACGGGTGTCGCTGGAGATGGGCGGGAAGAACGCTCAGGTCGTCATGGAGGACGCCGATCTCAATCTTGCTCTGGAAGGCGCGCTGTGGGGAGCGTTCGGCACGACGGGCCAGCGCTGCACGGCGACCAGCCGGCTGATCCTGCACCGAGACGTTAAGCAAACATTCACCGACATGCTGGTCGCGCGCGCTGAGAAAATCAAGATCGGCGACGGGTCGGACGAGAGCGTCGAGATGGGACCGCTGATCAACGACGCCGCCCGGCAAAAGGTCCACGGCTACGTTCAGCTCGGAAAAGAAGAAGGCGCAAGGCTCCTCACCGGCGGGACGATCTACGAAGAGGGCAAGTGGATCGACGGCTGGTTTTACCGGCCGACGGTGTTCGACCGGGTCTCTCCGTCGATGCGCATCGCCCAGGAAGAGATCTTCGGCCCGGTCCTGTCGATTATCGAAGTGAAGAGTTTCGAAGAGGCCGTTGAAGTCCTGAACGGAACCCGTTATGGACTGTCAAGTTCCATTTACACGCGCGACGTTGCCCGGGCCTTCCGCGCCATGAGAGACTTCGAGGCCGGCATCACCTATATCAACGGCCCCACGATCGGCGCTGAAGCGCATTTGCCGTTCGGCGGCGTGAAGGAGAGCGGCAACGGCCACCGCGAGGCGGGCACAACCGTGTACGACATTTTCAGCGAGTGGAAGTCCGTCTACGTGGACTACTCCGGAAAATTGCAAAAGGCGCAGATCGACAACGTAGAATAATTTTCGATTTTAGATTTTGGATTTTAGATTAATCGAAAATCGGCAATCGAAAATCTAAAATTGTATGAAAGTTCCTCACATTAAAATAAAGCCTCCCGGCCCAAACGCGCAAGCGCTGATCGCCCGGGACCATAAATTCACCGCCCCCGCCTACAAGAGAGTCTATCCCCTGGCGGTTAAAGAGGGCCGCGGCATGGCGATCGAGGACGTGGATGGAAATCTCTTTCTCGATTTCATGGCGGGCATCGCCGTGGCCGCAACCGGCCATTCCCATCCCAAGGTGGTCCAGGCGATCGAAGAGCAGGCGCGCAAGTTTCTTCACATCTGCGGCGGCGACTTTTATTACGAGCCGATGGCCGAGCTGGCCGAGAAGCTCGGCAAACTCGCCCCCGGCCCGTCGGAGAAGAAGATATTTCTCACCAATTCCGGGACGGAGGCGGTCGAAGCGGCGCTCAAGCTCGCCCGCTACCACACCAAGCGACAACATATTGTTGCCTTCTTCGGCTCGTTCCACGGCCGGACCCTCGGCTCGCTGTCGCTGACCGCCAGCCGCGCGGCCTATCGCGCGCACTTCGGCCCGTTGATTCCGGGCGTCCATCACATTCCCTACGGCTATTGTCACCGCTGCCCGTACAATCTCACCTACGGCTCGTGCGGTATCCAGTGCGTTACTCATTTGGAAGATGTCGTTTTCCGCCATGAGGTGACGCCGGAAGAGGTTGCGGCGATCGTCGTCGAGCCGATTCAGGGCGAAGGGGGCTACGTGGTGCCGCCGCCGGAATATCTCGGCATGCTGCGGGAGATTTGCGACCGCCACGGGATTCTGCTGGTGATGGACGAAGTGCAGTCCGGGTTCGGCCGCACCGGGAAGATGTTCGCCTGCGAGCATTGGGGCGTGGAGCCGGACATCCTCTGCGCCGCCAAAGGCATCGCCAGCGGCCTCCCGCTCGGCGCGATGATCGCGAAGAGCGCCGTCAGCACCTGGCCGGCGGGTACCCACGGCACCACCTTCGGCGGCAACCCCGTCGCCTGCGCCGCCGCGTTGGCGACGATCGAGTTGATAGAAAACGGATTGATGCGCAACGCGGCCGAGGTCGGCGGCTACCTGAAGGAAAAGCTGACGCAGCTCAAAACGTCGCACCCATCTATCAGCGACGTGCGCGGCTTAGGCCTCATGCTCGGTGTGGAGTTGGCGAGAGCGGATGGGACGCCCGACGGTCAATCGCGCGATCGCATCGTTATGACTTGTTTCGAAAAAGGGCTGCTTCTTCTGGGCTGCGGCGAGAGCACGATCCGCTTCGCCCCGCCGTTGATCGTAACGAAAAGCGAAGTGGACGTGGCCGTCGAGATCTTCCGCTCGGCACTCGATTAGCTCGGAGATCCTCGATAGCTCCGTAGCATCGTTCCACCCGCCAGCCGCCAACTCGCGCTTGACCCAACCCACCGTGTTGGCGTATTAGTGTCTCGGACCTGTTAATTTCGCCGCTAGGAAACCATCCATGCGTAATCGAACGTAAGAGGTTGGAATCCTAGACGAGTCTCTGGAAGGATAAGCAATTCGTCACCGGCAGATGGAACTCAGCAACCATGCTACGCCGACTGGTATATTCATAGCAAGTTAGACGCTTAGGTCCAGTGTCTAGGTCGTCGACTAGAAGAAGTGAAGTATGGCAAAGTGCATAAAGTGCGGTGCCGAGGCGGGGTTATTAATGTCAATGTGTGGCGCCTGCATAGGCGCTCAGCAGGCTGAGATAAGACAACAGTATGCCGCACAAGAGGATGAGCAGGTACGTAACGCTGCCGAACTGGAGTCACGCGCCGATCAAATTATATGCACAACGGCTCCGAGTCTAGACGGCTATCGTGTAACGCAAACGTTAGAAGTTATAACAGCCGAGTGCGTGCTCGGAATGAATGTTTTTCGAGACATTTTTGCGAGCTTGACTGATTTCTTCGGTGGGCGCAGTGAGGCGTCACAAAAAGTATTGCGGGATGCGCGGAGGACGTGTTTATCGGAACTAAAGAAGGAGGCGGCTAAAATTGGGGCAAATGCGGTCATTGCAGTGAAGTTGGATTATAGTGAGTTCTCAGGTGCCGGGAAATCCATGTTATTTCTCGTGGCAAGTGGCACTGCTGTTAAGATCGAACCGTCAAACGGTCACACGAAGTAAGGAATGTGCCGCGGTCGGTATCCTACCCCATGCGCCGCATCATTTCTACATTAGGCTGGTTGCTTTCGCCGACCCGCAAGATTATTGATTGCTGGAAGCGTGGCAACCGTATCCACCGCGGTATGGCTCTTCGCGCTTGGAACAAGTATCTCTTCTTGTTCGAGCTTACCCTGGCGGTTTTAGTTGCCCTTGCATCCGCTTCGACGCCTTTCCACTCAAACCCGCTTGTTGCATGGCCACTGATCGTCTACGCGTACTCCAGGTGCAATGAGATTGCGTACGCTTTCTACCGTGATACCTCGAGTCGCCTGAGTCAAGAGGAACAAGAGTCCGATCTCACTTCAACGGATCGAATTCATATGGCGATGAAGAGCTACGTTGGCCTCGCAATAAATTTCGCGTTGCTCTACTTCTTCATTCCCATCCCAGGCCTATTCAACCAACCATTTGCTAATTTCCTTGAGTCCATCTACTTCAGTGGCGTTACGCTAACGACCCTCGGGTATGGTGATATGACGCCTACGCACTTTTTCTCACGGCTCCTCGTGCTTTACGAAGTGTTCGCTGGCATTTTTTTGGTTGTTGTTGCGATTGCTACCTATGTTGGCAACCCTTCAAGAAAGGATGCCTAACCACTTGGTACAGCCGACGCGCATAAGGCTGCCCGCGCGAAAATGGGAAAAGGGGTCAAAAAGGGATCAAGTCTGCTCTTAGCTCTTCAGATCGTGAGGTGCGGGGAAAATGAGCCGGGAGTTTTTTCGTGGTCCTGGTTTTGCGGTAACGTTACGCGCGCGCTGCGCTGCTCGGCGCGTCGCTCAGGGCGGCTCATCCCGCGCGGCGTTGGACCGAAAGAGATGGGTAGCGGCATAACCCGCTTTGTTTGAGTTTTTTCGTAAGGTCGTGGAAGGAAATGATGAGACCACCATGAATACCAGGACGCGTGACATCATCGTCATGACCTCAGGCGCCTTTACCGCGCCGTATCTGGCGCTCATCCCCCGGCTCGAACTCGTTACGAAGAAAAAAATCGTCACCGCCGCAACATCCATAGGGACGGGAGCGAACTCCATCCCGAGCCGGCTTCAACGCGGTGAACCCGTGGACGTTGTCATTGTAGCGGACGCCGTACTTGTCGAATTGATCAGGGACGGCATGGTCTTGGCCAAAAGCCGCACCGCCGTCGCGCGCTCAGCCATCGGTATGGCCGTGCGGGCAGGAGCGCCCATGCCTGACATTAGCTCGGTCGAGGCGCTGAAACGCACGCTCCTGCAAGCGAAATCCATCGCGTACTCCGCCAGCGTCAGCGGACAGTATATCTCCACCGAGCTGTTTCAGCGCCTCGGGATAGCCGACCAGATGGCAAGGAAGAGCCGGAGAATCGAGGGGGGCGAGCGGGTTGGCGCCGTGATCGCGCGTGGAGAGGCGGAGATCGGCTTTCAGCAGATCAGCGAGCTGCTTCCCGTGCCCGGGGTCGAGTATGTGGGACCGCTGCCGCCTGAAGTTCAGAGAGTCTCTGTTTTTTCGGCGGGCGTCGCCGTAGGCGCCGGGGATTCGGATGCCGCCCATGCGCTTATCAACTTCCTCACGTCGCCGGAGGCGGCCCGCGCGATTACTAAAAGCGGGCTGGAGCCAATACCAAAATAAAAAGTCTGCTCTTAGCTTTTAAGATCGTGAGGCGCGGAGAAAATGGGCCGGGAGTTTTTTCGTGGTCTTGGTTTCGCGGTAACATCGCTCGCGCATCGCCTATCAGCGGGTTGAAGGCGGCCCCAGACTTCGCGCGTTGCACGGCGCTGCGCTATACTCAGGGCGGCTCATCCCGCGCCCCGTTAGCCGCCATCGCGTGGGGTCCTTTCCGGACACCTTCATTCTTGGTAATATTAGAAAGTACGGAGGAATTGAGCGATGAGAAGGATTTCCAAGGTCAAGGGATTGCCGGGCTATCGGCTGGAGCTGGAATTTGACGACGGGGTATCCGGGACTGTGGACCTCTCTGAAGCCGTCGGCAAAGGTGTGTTCGCCTTGTGGCTCGACCCGCTCGCCTTCGATCGGGTTCGTATCGGTTCATCCGGCGAACTGGTCTGGGACGACCGGATCGATCTGTGCCCGGATGCGCTATACCTCAAGGTGACAGGCAAGAAGCCGGAAGACATTTTCCCTGCGCTACGCGACCAGCCTACTCATGCCTGAGATCAGCCGTTTCTTCGGTATCGTCATCAAGATGTTCTTCGACGATCACAACCCTCCGCATTTCCATGCGGAGTATGGGAGCGACCTTGCGCTGATCGATATCCGCAGTCTGGCCGTTTTTTCAGGGCGGTCGCGGCCTCGTGTAACGGGTCTCGTGATCGAGTGGGCCACGCTTCATCAGGGGGGGAGCTTCTCGCCGACGGGATAGGGTGCGGGCGCGAGAGGAGCTCCAGAAGATCCCGCCGTTGGAATGAGAACGGCTAATCACCGGCCTGAGACCGACGCTTTGAGGGTGGCTCATCCCGCGCCCTGTTAGGTTTCAAGCAGATGCTATACTACCTGAGCTCCGTTACCTTGACTCATTATGATGGAAAGAAGCCGTCTAGCCCAGGAGTGTGCCAAACTCGATCCGGCGTTTGAGAAGGCGCTTGCGGAAGAGGGTCTTTCCGAGGATTTGGCCGAATGGCCCGAATACTGAGAGGTGAGATCCACTTCGAACGCTGGCGGTTGAAAGAATCGGGAAAGTGATCGGAACAGCGCCTCCCGAGGAAGTCGCTCAAGTGGTCGAGGGACTAAACGAGATTATCGGAACCTAACTCTCGCTTCAGACCGATCGCTAGGAGCGACGCCTGAGCTTTACGCTAGGCGTCGAGGGTTAAGATGTCAGCAGCTTAGCTTAGCTGAGCTGAAGGTGAGACATGGCTGAGGAGTTTTCCAAGGCTGGGGCTTATGAGGGCTACCTTGGCTCGTGGAGTTCGAGTCTTGCGCCCCTTTTCATCGATTTTGCCGGGGTTCAGGACGGGGACCGTGTTCTCGATGTCGGAACGGGGACCGGTTCCCTTGCTCTTGCCTTGGCCGCTTCGATGCCGCGTTCACAGATTGTTGGAAGCGATCCCTCCGCGCCCTACATCGAGTTTGCCCGGACGCGAACCGGCGACCCCCGGGTGCGTTTTGATATTGGGGATGCCATGAACCTTCCTTACGCGGACAAATACTTTGACAAAAGCGTCGCTCAGCTCGTGCTCAATTCCGTTCCTAAACCCCGGCGGGCGGCGATGGAGATGCACCGCGTGACAAAAACGGGAGGGACCGTGGCAGCCTGCGTGTGGGCTTCGGACGGGAGCAATGAGCGAGAACGGATATTCTGGGGAGCTGCAACCGCCGTCGATCCCGCAGCCGCGCAGCGGCGCGAAACTGAGCGCGGGTACGGTCACGAGGGCCGACTCTCTGCCCTTTGGACCGAGTGCGGGTTGAGAGAGGTTGCAGATGCCTACCTCGTAGTTTCTGTTGACTTCGCCTCTTTTGAGGCATTCTGGTCGCCGTACCTTGAAGGACAAGGTCACGGCGGCTCTTATGTGAGGAGCTTGCCGCCCGATCGCCGGGACATTCTCCGCGAACGCTTACGCCGGGAGATTCTCGGCATGAAGGGAGACGGCCCCTTTTCCCTCCGGGCTCAAGCCGTGGCAGTCCGGGGCATCTGCTAAAGCAGCGCTTTATCCGTTTAACAAAACATACTGAACCCCATTTTCTACCAGAAAGGTGGTTGGCCATGGCCGAGGCGGAGATTTTGCTGGATGCGTTTACGCGGGTTTACGAATCCCTGCACCGCACGCTGCCGGACCTCAGCGCAGAGGAACTCACAAAGGAGCCCCATCCGTCGATTGGCTGGCTCGCCTGGAGGCTCACTCGGGTCATGGATAGCAATGTGTCGCGCCTTGCGGGCCGGGACCAGCTCTGGATTGGGGATGGCTGGGCCGCTCGCTTTGGCATGGCGCCCGAGCCCGCGGATTTCGGCCGATCGGCCATGCACACGCGCGAGCAGGTGCGCGCGTTTCACGCCCCGGCGGAACTCCTTCTCGCCTACCACGACGCGGCGTACGACCGGATGAAGGCGTATCTCAAAACGCTCACCGCAGACGACCTCGCGCGGCAGCTCGATGAGCCGCAGTATCAACCGCTCCCGACTGTCGCCGTGCGTCTAGTGAGTGTTTTGGAAAACGCGATGGTCAACGAAGGGCAGATCGGTTATTTGAAGGCTTACCACCGGCTCGGCGGCTGGTTCCCGCGGGAGGCCAAGGATCCCGCGAGCGTCCGCTAAAGCGTGACAGTCAGCTCGTATCTCCTGGCTAGTCTCATCTCGTAAGAGCAGTGCAAAGCTGACATATCGTGCCGGCCCGAGAGGGATTCCCTGGCGGGCTAACGGTAGTGAGCCTTTTTCAACGGCCTGTTAAATTCCCCACCCTCCGCTCAGGTGGATATTCGCCCCGTTGACGTAGCGCGCTTCGTCGGAGAGCAGGAAGCGAACTGTGGAGACGGCGTCGTCGAGCGCGCCCACGTAACCGGCGGGAATTCGCTTCGCCATCGTCTCCAGCTCCTCTTTCGGCGCGCTGCCGGAGTCGATGAAGCCGGGGGAGATGGCGTTGACGGTGATGCCGTGGGGGGCGGCGATTCGCGCCAGCGTCCGGGCGAGCACGAGCAGCCCGACCTTGGCGATATAGTGCGCCGTCAGCTGCGGCTGGGCGATCAGCTGATCGGCGTTGGCCATGCTGAAGCAGATGATCCGTCCCCACTTGCGCTCGATCATCCCGGGGATCACCGCCTGGCTCAGATAAAAGACCGGATGGAGGTTGTTGTCGAACATCAACCGCCAGCCGTCCACGCTCTCTTTGAGAATGTCGACCCGGTGGTAGGGGCCGGCGCAATTGATGAGGGAGTCGATCCGTCCCCAGAGTTCCTTGACGCGCTCGACCATCGCCACGGCGGCCTTCGAGTTGGAGACGTCGCATTGTAGCGCCAGGCCGTTGGAGCCTTTCTTTTGCACCGCCTCGACCACGTCGGCCGCCTCCTGGGCGCTCTTGCGGTAGCAGATCGCGACCGACCAGCCGCGCCCGGCGAGGTCCAGGGCGACCGCTCGGCCGATGCCCTTCGCCCCGCCGGTGATTAAAGCCACTCGTTCAGCCATGAGTCCTCCTCTTTACAATGGTTCAAGGTAGTTCAAGTTGGTTCAACGTTGTTCAAGGGGATTTTCGGCGGCGGGGCCGCGGCGGCTTGAACCATTTTGAACCCCTTGAACTATGTTGAACGTGTTATTTTTCGATAAACGGCCTGAATTTCTCGTACAATTCTTCGAGCTTCGCCCTGTAATGCTCTACGTTTTCATCCGGGTTCTGCGGGTCCCACTGGGAGGCGAGCTTACAGTTTTCGTTGATTTTGACTTTCGACCCTTTGCCCGTGACGTAATACGAGATCTGATCTCCCGGCTGGTAGGGGCGCTCCGACTTGAGCGCCAGCTCGTAAGCGGCCGCGGGGTTGCGCTTCTTTTCGCGAATCTTCGCCTGATAACTCTCCAGCGAATCCTGGAGCGTCTCGGTCTTCATCAGAAGTTTGATGTCCATCCGGTGCTGCTCCAGCTCTTCGAGGTAGCGCCGATATAAAGGGGGGATGGCGTCCTTGTCGCCGTTCAAGAGCAGCAGCAGCATCTCCTCCAGCCACCGGCGCTGGAACAGCTCCAGGCCGCGCGAGCGCAGGCCCGAACCTTTGATGAGCAGTCTTCCGCTGTGGTGCAGCAGGGCGTAGTTTTTCATCTTATAACTGAACATCGCCGCGTAGCGCCCGTCCAGCTCCAGGTCGATTCCGCTCGGCAGTGTTCCTGCCAGCTCTTCGATCAGGCGCGCTTCGTCCGCTTCGGTGGCTGCGTCGGCGGGCGGAACGAAATAGATTCCGTCGGTGTCGACCTCGATCACCGTCGCGCCTTTTTGTTTGAGCCACGCTACGGCGGTCTGGATCAGTTCCCGCCCTTTGGCCGTTACCCGGTTGGCCGCGTCGTAGTCGTTGAAGCGGCCCATCGGAAAACCGAGATAGCCGTAGAAGGAGTTGATAAGAATTTTAAAGGTCGACTGCAGCGCTGAGAAGTAAGTCTTCGCCTCTTTGGTTTTCGCGTCGCGGGCCAGCTCTTTGGCGCGGACGCGGAAGTCGCGCAGATCGCGCAACAGCGGGGGAGAGATTGCGAGCTCGTCCTTCTTGGGAAAGTAACCGTAGACCAGCATGATCGACGGGTAGAGGGAGGTTACGTCGCAGTGAAGGACGCGCCGCGCGACTCCCTGGAGCTCCATGTCGGTAAACCCGCCAACGACCTCTTTACCTGTGTCCGCTCTGGGGATCGAGCGTCTCTGGCGCAGGTACTCGCGGAGAAACAGGGCGTCGATTTTAGTGGCGTTCCCTCGGAGCGCGACGTTTTGGTAGCTGTAGGGGAAGATCTGCGCCTGGACGAAGTAGCTCGGCGAGAAGATCTCCGAGAGGGCGCGAGTCTCGCGCACGTCGTCGAGAGAATAGCGAAACAGGGTGTCGGGGTCGTGGTCGAAGTACCAACTGGCCCTGTCCGCAGGGATGTAGGTGCGATCGGCGCCGGCGACGTTGAAGTGGCGCGCGATCTCCTTGAGACCGTACCCCGGCAGCTCGCGTGCCGACACGTCGTAATGCTGGGCCAGGATCCAGGTGTCGATGATGTGCCGGCCGAAGATTTCGTATTTCCGATAGGCGATGGTTCGCTCGGCGATCTGCATTCGCGACGCATGGCCCTGGAGCCTGCCGCCGCCTCTGCCGAGCGTGAGCGCGACCTCGTGCCGTTTGGCCCTGGCCTCGAGGTATTCGAGGTCGAAGCGAAAGAGATTGTGCCCTTCGATCACGTCCGGATCGCGGCTCTGAATCTCGCGCACCATCTCGCGAAGCATCTCGGCTTCGCCGTATTCCTTGCCGGAGATCAGCCGTTCCCAACCGGTGGAATCGGACAGCGCGATGGCGGTGATCCGATCCGACTCCCGCGCCGGGTTGGGGAATTCGAAGCCGGCCTGGCAATAGGTTTCGATGTCGAGCTGCATGCGCCTGAGATCGCTGAAGGTGAGCCCGAGGAAGTGCGTTTGCCCGGAGAGTAGCAAATGCTGGTGGACGGGATCGTTAAGATGAATGTATGGAGCGTCGGACGCTGAAGAGGTCTTAGCGCTTCTCTTTTGCAAGAAAGCTTTGGCGTCCTCCAACTGTTTCAGGTCAGCGAACAGGGCAAGCCGGTTGAACGGCGCCTCTCCGGCCAGCGGCGCGATCTCCGCTTCACCTTTCCATCCCTTGAGCCATTCATCCCCTTCGAGAAGTAAAAACAGGCGCAAGCCCGCAGATTCCGACTCCACCGCGCCGTTCCGACGATAGAAGAGCCTGGCCCGTCCGTCGCCTTCCACTTCACACGCCACGAGGCCCGGTGTCCGGTCGTGGCCGAACAGGACGGCGTTTTTTTGAAAAGGCAGCTCTTGCGTCAAATCCGGTGGTGTCATATAAGCGCGCTGGTACTATAGCAAAATCGGATTTCAAGTCACAGGAGGTCTCCGATGAAAGCTCGACTGCCTGCGATTTGTCGTGCGCGTCCGCATGGCCGACGGCAAGCCGACGAAGGTGGAGGACTTCGCCACCGGCTGGTTGATGGACGAGAAGGGGAAAGAGGTCGTTTGGGGAAGGCCGGTCGACGTGCTGGTCGGCCCGGATGGAAGTCTGTTCGTTTCGGACGACTACGCCGGTCTGATCTACCAGATCCGATATAAAGGGAAGCCCTAGTCGTCGTCGATTTCCTTAGCGGTTGGTTCGTTTACTTTCAATTCGATTGCCTCGGCGAATGCGGCGGCAGGAGATAAAAAGGAAGGGAGAACAACGACTCTACGCTTTTCCTTCTGTATCGTGAGTCAAATAATAGGCTTCCTGCGCCGGTTTATACGCGCGCGGGAGCCAGAGCGGGCGGCGCAGGTTGCCCGGCCCCGGCGCGGGCCGCGTCATTTCCAGCCAGCGCTTGTAGACCTCGTGCGCTTTGTTTGTGTCCACGAAAATATCGCCGTAACGATCTTCAGTGCCGGTCTTTTCCACTTTGACTTTCTGGTGCCAGCAGTGCTGACCGCTCACTGGATCAGGCTGGACTGGAAAAGTAAGGTTCTGGTGGACTCCCGCGTCTTCCCAAAAAATCCTCTCGGAATCCGGATCGCTGCTCTTGAACGGCTGGATGCCGTGAATCTGGCGCATCATCCATTTTCCTTCCGCAATCTGCTTTAAATCCACGAGCGCCGTGGACCACCTCTCTCCGCCCATGTCCTCCTTGAGCCGCCAGCGGCCGAGGTGGTGCGAGCACGCGATAACCCCGGGCCTGATCCCCTCGGTAACCCAGACCTTGTCCACGAAGTAACCGATCTCGGTCCGGACCTTTAGAAGGTCGCCTGTTTGTACGCCCAATCTCTCAGCGTCTCTCGAATGGATCCAGAGCGGATTTTTGTGCGAGATCTCATAGAGCCACTTGGCGTTGCCCGAGCGCGTATGGATGAGCGTCGGCAGGCGGAAGGTGGGGAGCAAAAGCATCTCCCCCTTCGACCGGTCGATGTTGTCCCAGTGGACGTGACTCCTGATGTAGCCGGGGAGCGCCTGCTCCGGCCACTTCCAGTCGTTGAGCGTCTTTGAATAGAACTCGAGCTTGCGCGACGGCGTGGGAAAGCCCGCGCACTGTACGCCGTCGATCTCGACGCCGATCGCATTTCCATCTTTCGTAATGACCTTGGTTCGCGGATCGACGCTTGCCCCTGCGAGGTGTTTGGGATCGGGCTGATGCTCGTGCAGCCGGTAGACGTTCTCCTCGATGAGGAACGCCCCGTACTTGCGCATATACTCGAGCGGCGCGAGACCTTCTTTGGCCGCTGCATCAGGCAATCCGGGCACGCTGTTCTCGAAGATCCACCGGTAATAGTCCTTGACGGTCAGCTTCTCTCCCGCCCGATAGGGCGACTCGAAATATCTGCGGATGCCCAACGAGCCGTCAGGATCGATGCGCCAGGAGAGCTCGATCCAAAATTCATCTTCTTCCCAGACCTCTCCGAGTCCGGCCTCGCGATGCGCCTCGTAGGTGGTGTTGAACTGTTTGCCCTGCTTTTCCAACGCCACGCGCAAAACCGGCTGGCGAAAGCCGATCCAGCGCGCCGCGTGTGTCTCCTGGCTCATGAGATCGTGGCGCTCGGAGGCATGGCCCATGGGAAGAACATAATCCGCGAACCAGGCGGTTTCGCTCCAGATCGGCGTGAGGCACGCATGCCGCTCGACCATACTTTCGTCGGTCAAGGCTTCGATCCAGCTCATGCCGTCGGGATTGGTCCAGACCGGGTTGTGAACCCGGGTGAAATACATCGCGAGCTTTCCCCGTTTTTCTTTTAGGAAGTGCGGCAGGAGAAAGCTCATCTCAAAAAAGGAGAGCGGATATTCGCGCGGCAGGAGCATCTCGTTCCATACTTTCGCGGGCGGCGGCATCATTGGAGGCGCAGGAGTGAATTTGTTGAAGGTATTCGGCGCGGTTCCGCCCGGCGTCCCGACTGCGCCCATTAGGACGACGAGAAGCTCGAGCGCCCGAGCCACTTGCCACCCGCCGAGATTGCCGGCGGCAGCGTTACGCCACACGTGGGTAGCGAGCGCCGGGCCGGCGCGACCGATCTCTCTGGCGATCTCGACGACGGTACTCGTCTTCACCCCTGACTCGCGCTCGGCAAACTCCGGCGTGTAGCTATCATAGAGCTCCTTCAAGATGCCGACGAAGGTGTCGAAATCTCGCGGCTTCTCCGGATGCTCCGCGCTCAGATATTCCTCCCAGTTCACCCAACGACGCAAAAATTCGCGGTCGTAAAGATCCTCACGCAAAAGTACATGGCACATCGCGAGAAGCAGCGCCGCTTCAGTCCCCGGCCATGGCGAAAGCCAGTAGTCGGCCATCGATGCGGTGTTCGAGAGCCTCGTGTCGATCACGCAAACTTTCGCCCCGCGCGCTTTTCCATCCATGATCCTCTGGGCATGCGGATTAAAGTAGTGGCCGGACTCCAGATGCGAGCTCAAGAGCAACATGAAACGGGCATTGGCATGGTCGGGGGACGGCCGGTCCATCCCATGCCAGAAAGCGTAGCCGGCCCGGGCGCCCGCCGAGCAGACGTTGGTATGGCTGTTGTGGCCGTCGATGCCCCAGGCGTGGAGAATTCTCTGATGATAAACGAGCTCGTGGCCCGGCCGGCCGACGTGATACATAACCTCGGTGCGGCGGTCTTCCTGGAGCGCTTTCCGAATGCGCACCGCGATGTCGTCCAAAACCTCATCCCAACTCACCCGCTGCCATTTTCCCTCGCCGCGCTTGCCGGTTCTTTTCAACGGATAAAGAATTCTTTCCGGGTCGTTCACCTGGTTGAGCGTCGCCGGCCCCTTGGCGCAGTTTCGGCCGCGGCTTCCGGGATGAACCGGATTGCCTTCGAACTTTTTGATGCTCAAATTTTTCGTGTCCACGTAGGCGAGGAGGCCGCAGGCCGCTTCACAGTTGAAGCAGATCGTGGGAATCAACCGATACTGTTTTTGGACCTTCTTCGGCCACTCGGCCGGATCGTATTCAACCCAATCGTCCCAGCGCTCCACCGGAGGAAAGCTTGAAAGGCCGCCTGCCGGCGGATCGAGCCCGGCCGCCGACGGATGTAGCGGCTTGATATAGTTCACCTCGATAAACTCCTTTACAGTTTAAATCGTTCAAACTGTTCAAATGGTTCCAAGGGTTTGCTCATTGAACAACTTGAACCATTTTAAACTTCTTGAACAGGCTTTTTTAGCTCAGCGGCAGCGCCTGCCCCGCCTTTATCCAGAGATCCTCAAAGACCCAAATGCCGGCCAGCGCCAGGGCCGAGGCTAACACACGAGGGAAAACCGCATCCGCCGAACTCCAGAGCAAAAGCTGGGGCAAAGCGACTCCGACGCCGATCGCCAGGCCCCAAAAGCTCCGGCTCAAGACGCCGCGCTTTAAGAGATTCGCCGCGCGCCTTGCATCTTCGCTCGCGTGCGGGAGAAAAATATCCCCCAGCATGATGACAATGCTAAGAATGAGCGCGGCCCTTAGAATCTTGGTCAGAAGCCGGAATACCTCAGGCGAACATCCTAAGAGAGAACCCATGAGGATCAGCGCAGAGCTACCGGCAATCAACGCCTGGACGAGGAGCTGCCATAAAAAGAGCCGGCTCTGCCAGAGATCGCGTCCCTTTGCCTGCGCGAACAGAAAGGCCGTATAGCCTGCCGTGCCGAGCGCCAATAATACGCTCGTCGCGATGACCCATGACGGAGGAGAATCGCGAAGGACGCCGAAGGCAAGCCAGAGGATCGTCAGGAATCCGTAGCCGCCTAGAATGTAGCCGCCGATGACCAGCCAGGACCGCGGATTCGGCTTGGTCAGGAGATAATAAAAACGGTCGGGCCGTTTGAGGTCGAAAACCAGGAGAAAAATCGTGAGTCCGGTAAAAACGAGGGCGATGAGCGGACTCGCCACGTGGAGCAGACGATATTCTTCGTCGTATCGGAGCGCTGAAAGCAAAGCGGCAATCACAAGGACTCCGGCTGCAATGGATTTGGTCCACAGATACGCTGAGATCTTTTTTCCCCATGGCGGTGGATGGGGGACATCGTAGACTTCCCGGGCAGAACCGGGCGCGGCAGATCCGCGTCCGCCGTCTTTGTTTAATGCGTAGAGGTCTTCCCCCGGCGCTTTGTCCGCCCATAAATGGCCCGCCTGCGGATCCAGGCTCGTGGGACGGAGAAGATCATCATCGACGCCGGTGTAAAAGAGCTTTGGCCGGGTTCCCTTCTCCGGCTTTCTCGCGATCGCCTTTTCCTGCGCTACGATCCGGCTTATCCGGCTGTCAGCATCATCGAGATCTCCCGCGATGATGGCCTGCTCCGGGCAGACGATGACGCAAGCGGGCTCGAGACCGACCTCCACACGGTGAGCGCAAAAGTTGCATTTCGCCGCCGTGTTCGTATTCGGATCGATGTAGAGGGCGTCGTACGGGCAGGCCTGCATACAAGACTTGCAGCCGATGCAGCGATCGCCGTCGAAATCGACGATGCCGTCGGAGCGGCGGAAAAGCGCCACCGTGGGGCAAATCTCGATGCAGGGCGCCGCGTCACAGTGATTGCAGCGGAGGACGCCGAAGTACCTCCGCGTGTCGGGATATTCGCCCTTCTCAATGTATTTGACCCACGTGCGGTAAACTCCGAGCGGGACGTTGTGCTCTTCCTTGCAGGCGACGGTGCACGCGTGGCAGCCGATGCAGCGATTCTGATCGATGAGGAAGCCGTAGCGCATGGTTAGGCGTCTACATTAACGAAACAGGAAAACCGGCGCAAATAAATTATGAGGGGCGACCCTATAACGGATCGCTTATGTCAACGGACCGACTTTAGAACCACCCGCTTGCCGGCGCGCGTGATGGGGAGATGCTCGCGGGCGTAAGCGTGAACGAACTGCCGGAAGCGCTCGGCGACCGGTGAGAAGTATTTCTGCTTGCGGTAAATCAATTCCATGTCGCGTTCCAGGTCGAAGCCTGTGACGGAGATCGTTTTCAACTCGGCGGGCGCGCCCTCGCGCTCGACGGCGTACTGCGAGACATAAGCGATGCCGAGATTCGCGGCGACGGCTCTTTTGACCGCTTCGGTCCCCATGAGCTGCATGACCACGTTGGGCGTGATGCCGGCAGCTTTGAGTTCGCGCTCGACCAGTTGACGCGTGCGCGAGCCTTGAGTTGGAACGACGAATGGCTCGCCTTTGAGATCCTTAAGTGAAATTTTGGGAAGGTCGGCGAAACGATGAGAGGGGGAAACAATCAGCGCCAGGCGGTCCAAACAGATCGCCTCGACGCCGAAGCGCCGGTCCTCCGTCGGGCCGCCCACGACGGCGAGATCGACCACGTTCTCCAGAATCTTCTCATAAAGCCACTCGGTCGATTCAATCTGAAAGATAATCTCGGTTTCCGAATGGCCCTCCTTGAAGGCGCGCACGACGCGCGGCAGGAGATACATCCCTCCGGTCGTGTTCGCGCCCAGGATCAACTTTCCTTTGGTCGCGGCGCTCAATTCTGCAATAGTCCGTTCGGCTTCGTCTTTGGCATGAAGGATCGTGATCGTGCCGCGATAGAAAGCCTCGCCGGCTTGGGTCAGGCGTAGCTTCACGCCGCCTCTTTCGAAGAGCGGGGCGCCCAGCTCCCTTTCCAGCGCTTTGATCTGCTGGCTGACCGCGGGCTGCGTGAGACGAAGGTCGAAGGCGGCCGCAGTGATGCTCTGCCGCTGGGCGACGGTATAAAAGATTTTGAGCTGGTGGAAATTCATGGAAGTCGATCCGCGGGCGGTAGCTTTGTTTCGTTGATCTCGCGATAGGCATCTTCCATGGCGTTTAAGCACGCCGGCATATCGAGCACCTGTTGAAGATGTTCGTCGGTGAGAAAGATCACATCGCCCTCCGATTAGCGGTTTATTCTTCTAGCGCGCGAATCCGCTTTGTTCGAGCTTTTGCAGTATGGAGACATCGATGAGATCCTCCGGCTTGAGTTGCGCGATTTTCGGGTTTCGTAGGCCCATGACTTGAATCGTCGCTTTGACCGCCTCCATGCTGGGATACGGCTTGCGTTCGACTTTTGGAATCAGATCCTCGTAGGTCTTCTCGGATTCTTTCGCTTCCAGGCGCAAATGTTTCGCCAGAATTCCCGCGACCTTGGGTTTATTCGCCGGGTTCAACATGAATGCATTGCCTTCGACGATGGACCTGACCACGGCTTCGGCCGTGCGCGGTCGTTCCTTCAGATATTTGCGGGTGCTGACTAGCGCGTTGTTGACGAAAGGAACGCCGAGCTGCTGGAGATTACCCAGGTATGAGAACCCTTTTTCCTTCAGCGGGCCGGACACCGATGGATCGACGATGGTGGCGTCGATGCGCCCGGCGAGGAGAGCCTGGGCTCGGGTCGGCTCGTCACCGATGACCAGGAATGTGATTTTGTCTTTGTTCTCGTCCAGTTTGAAGTGCTGTAGCATGAGAAAGGACGCGACGTGGGACGAGCCTCCAAAGCCGCTGACGGCCAGATTTTTTCCGCGCAAGTCTTCCGGCCGCTTGATCTCCGGTCTGGCCCAAATGTCGTAGGTCAAGCGGTTGGTGATCCCGAGCATCAGGACGGCATCCGAGCCGCCGGCCACGGCCGAGGCGACGAGGGTGGCGCCGGTAAAACCCATGGGCGCCGAGCCGGAGAGAATCGCCTGGGTCATTCTTACGCCGCCGGTGATGAGCACGATGTTCACGTCCAACCCGTTCTTGCGGAAGATTTCCAAGTCTTTCGGCACCCAGAGCGCCGCGATGTCGTTGCGGATGTTCGAGTGGCCGACTACCACTTTTTCCAGTTCCTGGGTCCCAGCCGTCTGCGTGGCCAATAGGAAAAGCAGCGTTAGAATCCAGCTCAAGGCGTGAAAATACTGCTTCATGATTCCTCCGGAGAGTTTCTTACATTATGAGCGAATGGCTAAGAGTTCACATTCTGCTGGAACCACTCCAGCGGTAATTGACGGCCGACGCCCTTTTCCTGCGCCAAGTCGTAGATCAGCTTCGCCATCGCCGCGAACTGAATGCCGTAACCCGGACCGCCGTCATGTCCCCAACCATGGCCTCCGTTCGCAAAGATCGTGATTTCTTGTTCGCTTTTCCGGCCCGGAACCTTCCCCGAAACCAAATCGGCGATCTCCGGAGCGTCTTTGAGAAGCTCGGCATGCGGCGGTATGTCCAACGGGTCCTCTTCAGGACCTCTTCGAAGGCTGTAATCCCGGCCGTGTAATCGATTAAAAATCACGATGGTGTCGGCGCGCTTATAGCAGTCGAGATCGAATTCGTAGGGCAGGACGCCCGTCAGATGCATGCCGTTCTCGATCCACTCGCCTTTGCACACCGGAACCTTCGAGCTGGTGGCTGCGACTACCATGTCGGCGCCTTTGACGGCTCGCTCGGCGCTATCGCAATCGCGAACATCCAGGTCGTTGTAGGCGGCGCGCATCCGTTCGACGAAGCGTTTTCGGTTCTCCGCGCTCCGGCTGACGACATTCACCCGCTCGATCGGACGAACGAATCTCATCGCTTCGATCGCCGCCGTCGCTTGCCAGCCTGAGCCGATGAGCGCCATGCTTTTGGCGTCCTTTCTCGCCATGTGGCGGGCGGCGATCGCGTTGGTAGCTTGAACCCGCATTTTCTGGAGATAGCCGTCGTGAAGGATCGCCAGCAAATCACCGCTGTTGATGTCGTAGAGCAGATCCAGCGAGCAGTTCAACGCGCCGTGAAAGTAATTGACCCGGGTCGGATCGACGCCGGGATCCGGCCGGCTGTGGGTAACGATTCGAATGTCATAAACGCCCTTGTTGCGAATGAGCCCTTCGTGCGTGTTCGCGACGAAGCGGCCATGGCTCGTGGGCGAAAAAGTAAACGTTCGCGGACGATTCGCCGTTTCTCCTTTGTCCAGCTCCAGATAAGCTTCGTCGAGAGCGCGAATCGTGTCCTTGATGGTCAACACCTTCTCGACCTCGTCGTTATTAAGAAGCAAAACCGTAGCCATCCGTCGAATACCTCCTAAGTCAAATCTCTCGCGCCGAATGAACCCGCATTGTGAAGACCATCTGAAAGATGTCCCCCTCCTTCACGCCCTGGGCGTGAAAACGGCGGCACCAGAGATTCGCGATTACCTCCCAATCGCTTCGCGTGTGGAAAAACAGCTTGGGATTGCCGGAGCTCCCGGAGCTCGCTTGAACGCGCGCCGCGGGGAAATCTCCCTGATAGCTCCCGAACGGCGGATGCTGCCGTAGATCGGCTTCGAGATCGTCCTTGCTTACGACCGGAAGCTTCCGAAGATCTTCGAGCCTCCGGAGGTCGTTCGGGCCGATGCCCTCTCGCTCCCAGCGCGCCCGGTAAAAAGGAACGTGCTCCCAGGTCCGGCGAAAGAGAGAGAGAAGCCGTCGTTCTTGCAAGCCCTCCAGCTCTTCTCCAGGGGCGGTCTCGACAACCGAGCTTCCCGGCGCTGCAGGATAGCTTTCCGGCGAACGACTCGTTTTGGCCGTCATTGATAGAGCCTATCGATGAAACCGCTTTCATCGAGTTCCTTGAGGAAACGGTTTTCGATCATCGAGCTTCCGGAAAGTCCTTTCGCTTTCGGTTCGGTTCGCTCAAGATCGTCCAGGATGTTCTGCACTCCTCTGGTCAAAAGATAGGGCTTCTTCAGGAAAACCTTGTTCAAAATCAGGGTCACGGCCGATTCTCCACGGTCTACTCCTATTGTGAATTTCCGTTCGGCGCCGGCACGAGAGGGGTCGCGATCGGTTCGGTAGAAATCTGAGGTTGATCGCCTTCCCGCCGTATCAACACCCACCGGAGCCAATTCCGGTCATCCCGTCCGGGATAATCCTCTCTGATGTGGCTCAGGCGGCTTTCGTGGCGCACGCGGGAGGCGGCGAAAATAAGCTTCGCTGCGATGACCATCGCCTCGGTCTCGCGCAGCCGCACAAACCCATGGGTATTGGACGCTTTGGTCCCGGCGAGCTTTTCCTCGATACCCCCCAATACCCCGAGCGCGGCGGATAGTCTTCCTTCAGTCTTTAAAATCGAAACGTCATGACGAAAAATCAATTTTTGAAGCTCGAAGAGAAGGTCATCCTCCGACCTCTCGGTAGCGTCACCAAAACCTCCGCGAATCTTACGCTTGAGTAACTCGACCTCCGCTTCATTCAGGGAAGGGGCTTTAATTTCTTGTGCCAGTGTAGCCGCGTTTCGGCCGGCGATCCATCCCGTTCCGTTGCAGGCGCCGATATGAAATCCCGCAAAATGGGTCGCGCAGCTCGCCTGGGCAAGACCTGCCGCAAACAGCCCCGGAACGCTCGCACGGCAGCCGGAGTCGGTCTTAATAGCCATCTTGGTCATCTGGTAGAAGGGAAAGTATTCAGTCCTTCCGAACATATCGATGCGCGCCCGATTGCCGAGTTTCTTGTAGAAATAATCCATCCAGGCGACCGAACTGTGAAGATAGTCTTCTCTCTTCTCCTCGGGAATGCGCGACATGTCGAGATAAAGCGGCGCGTTGCCGGCTTTCTTTTCCATGACCATCGCCTTGCTGATGAGCTGGACATCGGCCTCGTCCGACCAATCGGGTTCGTATTTTTCCATGAAAGGCGCGCCGGCGGAGTTGACGAACCTGGCGCCGTCCTGGATGGCAAAGGTAATGCCCTCGAAGTAAAATTTCGGCGTCGCCGGCCTCAGGTATCCAAACTCGGCGTTGGTGACCGCCGCACCGGCCTGGTAGGCGAGGATCGGGCCCGTCCCCGTGAGGTCGCGTGCAAATCCCGCCCGGAAGGTCACGCTGTTGGTGGCGACGATCGTCGCTTTTGCGCGAAGGATATGAAACTCTCCGGTTCGCCCGTCAATTCCCACGGCGCCGGCAACATTTCCCCGCTCGTCTCTCAGGAGGTCGGTGACGAAAACGCGCTCGGCAAACTCGACACCCTCCCGCTCCAGCGCCTTGCGCAGTACCCAACAGAATTCGAGGCCTCCGCCGATTGGCTTGAGCACTTTCGTTATGCGAAGGCCGCGCGTGGGGCGGCGGACAAACTTTCCATCCTCCTCCTTCGGAAACTGGAGGCCCATCTTCTCGAGTTGCAGCATCTGATCGTACGAAAGGGATAGGACTTCCCGGATCAGCTCCTGCTCGGCGATCCACTCGTTTCCTTGGACGATATCGCGGACGCAGGCATCCAGATCGTCTTCCGGGGTGACCACCACCATCCAGGCGTTGGAAAAAGCCGTGTGCCCGGTTCTCCCGATCATGTGAGCGTCGAGCAAGGTAACCTTGCCTGACGGAAAATGCCGCCGCGCGCTCAGGGCCGCCCAGAGCCCTCCGGCCCCTCCGCCGATAACCAGGACGTCCGTGTCGATCAGCTTGCCTATGTTTTCCAGCATGAGGCCTCACCAGGGAAGGGGTCGACGGCGGACAATAGGGTGAACATCGATGCACTGCTCCGGGCAAAAGATTTCACAATTGAAGCAAGTCACGCAGTGCTCGGGATATTGAATGACCGGGAACTCCTTATCCCCGTTTTGCTCCATATGGATCACGTCGGCCGGGCAAATCGGATCGCAGAGTCCGCAGCTCGTGCACTTATCGAGGTCGATGTCGACGATCATTATTTTTTGTCCAATCGGAGCAGCTTGGCCGCCGTTTTGCCCAAAATTCCGCTCTTCACCTCTTCACCCAGATCCAAATTCTTCACAGCGGCGATGTATTCTCTTAATGCCGCCATGCCTCTTCCGGTATCGGTGCTTACCCCGGTGAAATCCTGTGGATAATCGGTCGCGAAAACCAGCTGCTCCGGCTTGATGCCCAGCAATGCGCAGCGCAATGCGGTTAAGCCTCCCTCAAAGCCGGAAAGATCAAAATAGAGCATGTTAAAATAGTCATCGAAAGGTCTCTTGAGGGTTCCGAAGCGGTACGCTTTAGCCACCAGCCGGTCCTTAACGGCCGCGATACCGCCGCCAAAATGTCCGATAATGAATTTGAGATTAGGGAAGCGCTCCAAAATCCCTCCGGCAATAATACGCGTGGTGGCCAGCGCGAGATCCATCTCCCTGCCGATAATTCGCGCCAGATCATAATCCTTGACCAGGTCGTATCCTTTGGGGACCATCGCCGGGTGAACGAAGATCGGTACGTCGAGCTCACTCACCTTGGCATAGAAATCTCCGAGCTTCGCGGAATCCAGGGGCAAACCATGCACCTGGGAAGTTATCGTCACTCCTGGAAGGCCCAATTTCCGGACCGCCCTATCCAGCTCGTCGAGCGCCGGCTTTCCTTCCAGCACCGGAGCTTGCGCCAGCCCGACGAATCGCCCGGGATATTTTCGTTGCACCTCGGCGAGCCTTTCGTTGATGAGCTGGCATTCTTCCAAAGGAGCACTCCAGCCCAGAAGGCAGGAAAGAACCGACACGTCGACTCCCGCTTCGTCCATGTCTTTGAGCTGAGCTTCAGGATCATAGAGTTTCGAATGCATGGTCAGGCTCGGAACCGTTCCATCGCTCGCGAAAAGCACTTTTTCGGAGTAAAGCCCCTTTTTCTTTGCCAGATCGATGGGCACATAATGATGCTGGAAATCGACGATCATACTGTTTTCCTCCTAACGGCGGTAAAGATTGGCGATGAAACCGCTACGCTCAAGCTCCTGGACCCAGCGGGGATCAATAAAATCCTTCGCATTGGCCGTTCGGGCTTTTTCATCAGAGGCTGCTATCTCGGCGAGCCGCTGCCGAACTGCAGCCTCGCTGGGATAAGGAACTTGCGGCAGATAGTTCACCGCGAAAATCCGGTAGGCCTCTTCGATGATCTCGGGGTCTTCGATCTTTGTATACTTGGCAAGAATCCGTTCCGCAAAGGGCTTGTCGGTCTTTATCTTGTGGATGCTTTCGACAATCGAGCGCACGAGCGCCCGCATCGCTTCGGGATTTCTTTTGATCCATTCCTGGCGCGACACAAAGGTCGTCTGCTGATAAGGAATTTTCAGCGTGCCGACGTCCAGGAGTTCCTTCAACCCCATCTTCTTGGCCAGGATGTTGATGGGCGGGGAAAGCACCCCGGCGGCGATCGTTCCCTTATCGATCCCGGCCAGGATTTGCGGGACGCCGCCCATCTGAAGAATCGTGATCTCGCTCGCGGGCACCCGAAGGTGCTCGAGGGCGGCCAGCAGCGCTGCGTGCGTCGCCGTGCCGAAGCGCGAGACGCCCAGACGCTTCCCGCGCAAATCCTGAGGCTTGGTTATCTCGGGGCGGGCCATCAGAGAAAAGACCAGGGTTGACGCAGTGTCGGCGAAGGAAATCATGTCCGAGCCCTGAAGCCGGCCGCGCAAAACCACCTCGCCGTTCGCCAGCATGGATTGAATGTCTCCACCGACGAGCGCCGCGGCGGTGACGGATCCTCCGGCAATGTACACCAGTTCCACGGCGAGGTTGTTCTTTTTAAAAATGCCGGCTTCCAAAGCCACCCACGGCGTCAACATGGCCCCGCTGATGGCCGAGTAGGCCATTCTCAGCCGTTCCTCGGCTTGCAGATTGGACCAAGCCGACAACAGGGCAAGCAGGAGCAGCGCAGCGAACGGTTTAGCGGTTTTTGTCATGACGAACCTCCCCAATAAGATTACAATGCCGTTTTCATTCTCGAGGATACGACTGCCATTTGTTTGAGCTTTTGTTTCGGACCTTCCTTTCGGTGTTCAAACATATTCAGCAGAATCTCTTTGCTTTTCCTCAGGTGAAGTTGGAACGTCTTTGCCGCCCTGTTTTTGTCCCGGCCCTTGATGGCCTTCACTACGCCGAGAAAATCCAACAGCAGTTCCTCGATTCTCCCGGGCGGGGCGGAAGAGTAATGACGAGCCGTTTCCACCTGCTCGTTGATCATCTTCAGAAAGGCGTTCAATCGCTCGTTGTCCGCCGCCGCGGCGATCGCCTGCCGCAGCATTTCCCACGAGTCTCTAAGATCTCTGTAGCCCAGATGGTTCTTGCGGCGCTTGAGCCTCTCCGCAAGGTGAGAAAGTCTACGGATGGGCTCCGGGGACATCCGCAGCGCGGCCTGCCCTGCTGCGAAACTCTCAAGAGCTTCTCGGACTTCGTAAATCTCCCGGATGTCCCTAAGGGTGAGAACGCGGACAAAAGCGCCTTTGTTCGGAACAATTCGGACGAGCCCCTCATGATTCAGTCTCCGCAAGGCCTCACGCACGGGAGTCCGGCTTACCTGAAGGCTTTGTGCTAAATCTTCTTCGAACAGCGGCTCCCCGGGCTGCCGCCTTCCCGAGACAATATCCTGCTTAATTCTATCGTAGGTTGTATGGTAGAGAGAGCGAACGGGGTTCTTCACGACTGGCGCCTTGATGGGAAATGTAGCGCTTGTATACAATCCAGCATACATTGTCAAGACGTACGCGCCCGGATTTCATTTGGCCACGGCTATTTCCGGATGGGCGCTTCGGAAGGGGATTTGAAGCGAGCCCGGCTCTTTACGGAGAAGGCATGAACCCTTTGTCGACCCATTCGCTCAGGTCCGCGCCGAACCACTCCGTAGGAAGTTCTCGTCCCAACCCCTTATTTTTGCAAGCCTCGTAGATCAGAGCCCCGGCTGCGGCGAACTGAATCCCCACGCCGGTATTGCTCTTATAATAAATGATTTGCCGATCGTCGGTCCGCCCGGGGTGTTTGCCGATGAGAACCTCGCCCAGCTCGCAGACTTTCTCCCATCCGAACTTTCCTTGATCGATCAGGTCGAGAAGCTCTCGCTGCTGGTTCGTTATCGCCGTCTCCTTGTTGTTGAGCACGATGAAGTCGCTCCGGGTCATCGTCGTCGCATCCGCCTCCGTGCGACGATGGACGCCGTCGGTGTTGGCGATAGTCGTGACCAACTGCCCCGGCTCCAGCCAGTTGCCGTCAAACACCGGTTGGCTCGAATTCGTCGCGCACATGACGATATCGGATCCCTTGACCACGGCCTCCGGACTACTGACGGGCTGAATTTCTATGTTGAGCAACTCCGTCATTTCTTCCGCGAATCGATCCCGGTGCTCTTTGGTGCTGCTGTAGACCTTGACCGATTCAATGTTGCGGACAGCGCAGATGGCTTCCAAGTTGGTTCGCGCCTCGTTGCCCGAACCGAATATGCCGACGACTCTGGCGTTTTGTTTTGCCAACGCCCGGTGTGCGATTCCAGTGGTCGCGCCGACCCGAATCCCGGAGAGACTGAAATCATGGATCAGCGCGAGGGGCTCTCCGGTTTGCAAGCTGAAGAGCAACACGAATCCCCAGCTCCGCTTTGTCGGCGAGGGAAAATCCATTCGCTTCGTCCCGGCGACCACTCTTTCCTGCACGATGGTGGAATCGTATCGCAGGGCCGCAACGCCCGAGCTCGGCACCGCGCCGGGAATGATGTTCGCCATGTAGCCGGGCTTGTCGAGATCGGGCGGCACCTTGTAGCGCGTGCGCGGCCGGTTGACCGCGATGCCGCGCGCCTCCTCGGCGAACGCCCGCTCCATCGCCTCGATGCACTCGCGCATCTTGAGCACCCGGCGCACTTCGGCATCGCTGATTAGAAGCATTCAATCCCTCCTTGCTTTACCTCAGGGGTCGCTTCGGTGATCACGCTCATGTCACCTCGCCCACCAATAGGGCGCGTTAAAAATCATCGCGCTACGGATGGACGCTTTCCAAGAACCACTCCGTCGGGATTTCTCTCCCGACTCCTTTGGCTCTGGCCTCGGCGTAAACGGCGCTCCCGACGGCGGCGAACTGGATGCCCAGGCCGATGTTGTTGATGAAGCAGGTGATCTCTTCGGCGGACTGCCGGCCGGGAACCTCGCCGCCGATCACCTTTTTAAGTTCGGGGGCCGTGACCCAAAACGGCGGCGGCGGACGATTCTCGCGAGGCCTCTTATCACCCCGCAGGAAATCAATCGGATCATGAGCCTCGATTTTTTCATCGCCAAAACCTTCGATGTAATTTTCCGGAGCGAAACTTCGGGCGTGAATCACTATGCGGTCCGCCTTGCGAATGGTCTCCTCGCCGAGTTCGCAGTCCTTCACGCAGGTCACGTGCATTCCTGGCGCAACCCATTCGGGCTGAATAACTCTGGTGATGGCATTGGTGGCGGCAATCAGCACGTCCGCGCCTTGAGCTGCGGATTCCGGTCGGTCCATCGGCACGACCGGGACTCCGACTTTTTTTTCCATCTCCCGCGCAAACGCTTCGCGGTTGGCCTTGGTCGGGCTGTAGAGCCGAACCTTCTCTATTTTGCGCACCTTACAGAAGGCGAGAACGTGCGCTCCGGCTTGCCAACCTGAGCCGAAAATGCCGAGCACTGAAGCATCCGCCCGGGCCATCTCCCGAGCGGCGAGCGCGCTGGTAACCGCCACTCTCATGCGCTGCACAACTCCGTCTGGAAAAATCGCCAACGGTTCTCCGGTTTCCGCGGAAAAGAGAAGAATCAGGCCGACCCACTTGTTCCCCGGCGCCGACGGAATCTTTTCCTTGACGATTCTTCCATGGCGTTCTTCCCAGCGAATCACATCGGAATTGAGGCGGAGAGCCACGACTTTCGATTCCGCAATCCCTCCCTCCATCGACTTGAAGGCGTACACTGTCCCTTCCTTGCCGGCGGAGAGGTAGAGGTCCGACCGCGGACGATTGATCGCTCTTCCTTTGGCTTGTTCCCGGTAGGCTTTCTCCAAGGATTGGAAGGCGATCTCCACGGAAAGAAGAGAATCAATCTCGTCGTTACTGAGAATGAGCATGGCCGGATTTCTCCTTCCAACAGTCTATGCTGAGCATCCTCGCAGAAGTGTAGGGTCGCGGCGTTTGCCTTGGCGCTTGTGTTCGACAGATCGATCGCGCTTCAGGTTGCCCGAGTATTTTCCGTGACCACGCGCCGTGATGTAAGAACACATGGAGAACTCGCAGGCGTCGTACTCGCCGTAGCGGTAGAACCGCTCATGCCGAATCCCGCTCTCCACGGTGAGCAGATTCAGATCGATGCCTTCGGGCTGAACTCTGCCGTCGCGCAGGGGTTGCAAGTAGTCATAGCTGTCGAATGCAAGCGTCAGTTTCAATTTGGCCATACCCTACTTCCTTCTTTTTCTCGTCGTTTCAATCATCTCTTGCCCTTATACAGACCGTCGATAAAACCGCTTTCATCGAGTTCTCTAACAAGGCTCATATCGGCGAAGTCTTCGGGCCTTGCGCCGCGCGCCTTGGGTTCATTTTCCCCCAACTCCGCCAGAGCTTCCCTGATTCCTTCGAGGGTGGGATACGGCTTGACCGGGACGAGGCGGGAGAAAAACCGATAGCTGTCCTCCAAGACCTCCGGGTCGTTAACCTTTGTATATTTCGCTATCACCTTTTTGCTGAATTCTTTTTGGCTCTTATAGACGTGGATGGCCTCAAGCAAAGCTTTCATGAATTTTCGCACGGTCTCCCGCTTTTCCTTGATGTAGGAAACCCTGGAGGCGATGGGAGTGGTGGGATAAGCGCCGCCGAAATCTTCCGGCTCGGCCAAAATATTGAGCTTGAACTTGCGCGCGAGATTGGTCACGGGAGGTTGCGCCACCATGCCATGAATCTGTCTGGTTTGAACCGCGGCGAGTCGCACCGGCTGCCCGCCGGGAATCTGTAAAACGGCCACATCAATGTCCGGCTTGAGCCCCCACTTGATAAGAATTTTTCTGGTCGCGTAGTCCGAATTGGATCCGAAGCGGCTCACGGAAAGTTTCTTCCCTTTGAGGTCTTCCGGCTTTTTTATTTCGGGGGCGACGACCAGGCTATAGGCGAGCACGTTAGTGAGTCCGGCGATCATCGTCACGTCTCCGCCGCGCAGTCGGGCGACAATCGGCGCATTGCCGCCGACCTGCACGATCGGGACATCGCCGGACAGGAGAGCTTGCGTAGCCTTGGAGCCGCCGTCGATATAGATCATCGTGACCTCAAGGCCGTTTTTCTCGAACAGTCCCGCTTCTTTGGCGATCCATAGCGGCGCATGGGAACCTGAAATCGCGCTCCAGCCAGTCGTGAGTTTTTCAAAAGGAACCGCGCTCCAGGAACTTCGCGGCGCGATTTGCGGGCCGCATAAAAAGACCCCGATCGCGGCGGCGGCCAGTTGAAAACGTTTCCTATACATCTGTAAGACTCCTTCCGCAGACCGCCGCGCTCCGGGCGACTTCGCGATGGCCGTCTTCGGAGGCCTTCATCTTGATCTCCATGGTGAGCACGCTCTTCACGTCGTTGTTAAGAATGAGACTCATGTGTGGAACTCCTGCGTCAGCCATTCGGTCGGTATCTCTCTGCCGAGTCCAGCCTCCTTTGCCCGCTTGTAGATCACGTAGCCCACCGCCGCAAACTGGAGGCCCAGGCCGGCGTTGTTCCAGAAGTAGGTGATTTCGTCCCGCTTCTCGCGCCCGGCGACCTTGCCCGCGACCATCTCTTCGAGCAGCGGGTAGCCTTCAAATTCTTCACTCCGCCAGGAGCCCTCTTCCAGCTCTCCATACTGCCCGGCCCCCCCGATCCGCGTTTCATAGGCGAGCCTCTGGTGAATGACGATACGATCCGCCCTATCCAAGATCAAGCGGTCGATCTCGATCCGCTTGACGTCGGTGACGTGCATTCCCGGCTCGACCCATGGAGCATGGAGCACGGTTTCCCTTGCGTTCGTCGCGCAGGCGATAATGTCCGCTCCTTTGACCACGTCTTCCGGTTGCTCGACAGGCTCGATCTCCACGTTGACGATCGGCGCCATCTCAGCGGCGAACTTTTTCCGGTTTTCCGCCGTCGGGCTGTAGACTTTCACCTTCTTCAACCGGCGCACGCAGGCCATCGCCTCGACCTGACCGCGCGCCTGCCAACCCGAGCCGAAAATTCCCAGGACCGACGCGTCGTCGCGCGCGAGGTACTTGGCCGCGATCGCGCTCGAAGCGGCGACGCGGCAGCGTTGCAGATATCCGTCGGGCATGAACGCAAGCGGCGCTCCGTTGACGGTCGAGTAGAGCTGGACCAGGCCGACCCAGCGCCCGCCGGGCGCAGCCGGGAGCTTCTCGACTCGTTTTTGCCCGGTAATGACCGGATGGTGCACGACCGAGGAGCTCATCCGGAGCGCGCTCACGCCGTACTTGGGCAAGACGCCCACCATCGTCTTGAATTCGTACCGTCCGTCGTTGCGCATTTCCGGCAGCGGCATCTCCGTGTCGTAGCGGAGCTGGTTCATCGCCCTTCCCGCAGCCTGCTCCCGATAAGCGTCCTCCAAAATCTCCAGGCAGGCGTCCATCGTGAGAACTCTTTGAACCTCGTCGTTGTTAAGAATCAGCGTCACGAGACATCTCCTCTCCGCTGGCCTGTCGCGCTGCAAACCACCAATGGGAGACCGTTGCCTTCGAGCACAGGACCCATGACTTCTCTCTCGGTCAGAGCGGCTCGCGCCATTCGGCGCCGTCGATCGGCAGCTCCAGGCCCAAGCCCTTTTCTTTCGCCAACCGATAAAGCCGCCCGCCGATCGCCACGTCCGAAATCCCCACGCCTCCCGTGTTTTTAAAAAGCGTGATCTGATCGTCGCGCGTTCTCCCCGGCTTTACGCCGTTTAAGACCTCGCCGACTTCGACAAGCTTCTCCCACGAGATGATCCCCTTCTCCAATCGCTCGACAAAATCTCCCGGTTGATCGACCCGGATCGTCTCGCGTGAATTGACTCCGATCACTTCGGCGCGCCTCATGCTCTCGTCGTCCAGTTCCTGTCTCATCTTGGGCACGAAGCCGCCGCGCTTGAGACCGATGTTGCTCACCACGATGGAGGTGAGATGCACGCCGGGTTCGAGCCAGCGGCCGTCCAGCACGGGAACGTTCGAGCTGGTGGCGGCGACGACGATGTCCACGCCTTTCACCGCGGCTTCGGCGCTCTCGACCGGGCGGACCTCGATGTTGAGGAGAGAACCCATCTCGTCGGCGAAGTCCTTTCGGTGTTGTGGGTTCGGGCTATAGACCTTGACTCGCTTGATTTTGCGGATCTCGCGCAGTGCAATCAGATGGTACCTGGCCTGATTCTGCGAGCCGAGGATGCCGATGCTCTCGGCGTTTTTCCGCGCAAAGACGTCCGTGCCGACGGCGCTGTTCGCCGCCGTGCGCAGCGCCGAGACCCCGCTGAGACTCAACTCCTTGGGCTTCGGCTCGCCGATGATCAGGCAGCGCAGCTCGCCGTTCTCGGCGTCGAAAAGCACCTGCACCGGGCGCCCGCGCACGGGAAAAGCTTCGATTGAATGCCCGCCCTTCGTCGGGTTTTTCGTCCACTCGCAATGGGTCATGAGACCGGTCACGCCTATCTTCGGAAGACCGCCTTGATGAACGCTGACCCTGACATTAGAGGGCACGTGAGTCCTGTGGCGCACCTCGCTGAAGTCGGGGTGCTTGTTCCATTCAATGAATCCCTCTCTCACGACCTCGATCGCCTCCTTCATGGTGATGAGACCGTCGATCTCCTCGGGCCGCAGGACTAAAATCATAAAAATCTCCTCTCGCAAACTATCGATCTCCGCGCAGGCAACAGAACATCGGTTTTCCACGCCGTTTTCTCCCTTGTCCCAGGAAAGAGAGCGAATTCAGCTACAGCTCTCGCCCAAGGCCGCGCTCCTTCGCCAGCCGATAAATATGGGCGGCGAGGCTCACGTCCACGACGCCTATGCCGGCGTTGTTGTTGTAAAACGTGATCTGCGCTGCATTCTTTCGTCCGCCGCTCTTCCGGGCGAGGAGATCGCCGATCTCTCCGATCCTCTCCCAGCTTAAATATCCCCGGCTCACGGCTTGAAAAATCTCTCCTTGCCGGTCCTGCCGGGTCTGCTCCTTCACGTTGACGAAAATCCTGTCACTTCTCTTGATGGTCTCCTCGTCCACTCCTTTTCGCACGACGCCTTGCTGCGCGGCCAGCTCGCGGTTGCTCCCGGCGATCGAAGTCACGTGCATGCCGGGCTGGAGCATGCGGCCGGGAAAAACGGGAACCGTCGTATTGCTCGCTTCGAGAACGACGTCGGCAGCGGCCAGCGCGTCGGAGGGAGATTCCACCGGCTCCATGGCGAGTGAGAGCGCGGTCTCCATCTCGCGACAAAAGGATTTTCGATGCTCCGGATTCGGACTGAAAACCCGGACGCGCTTCAAATCCATGACCCGGCTTAAGGCGTGCAGATGCGAGCGCGCTTGATGGCTGCTGCCGAAGAGAGCCAGGCTCCGGCTATCCTCGCGCATGAGGCGGCGTGTTCCCACCGCGCTCGTCGCGGCAGTACGATAGTCGACGCCCCTTTGGTCGCGCCGCCGCCGGATGATCGCCGCGAGCGCGGCCGTCCCGGCGTCGTAGAGGACATAGACGTAGTCGCCTCGGCCTTTTACCACCTGCGTCAGAAGGGCTTTTCCTTCGGCGGAAACAATCGGCAGCTCGCTGTGGATCATCATACCGAGAAGGCCGTAGGGCATCGCCGCCCCGGCGTGCAGGCTGATTCTCGTGAGCGACGGGCAGTGGAGCCGCCGCCGCGGATGATTGACCTGCTCGCCGTAAACGCCGAGGTCGGCGAGCGCTTTCTCGGTAAGCTCGATGATATCTTTCCAGTCGATGAGGCCTTGCCGTTCGACCTCGTCGAAGTCGATCAAGAGCGCCACGGTCAACGCCGCCCCTTCAAGCCCGCCAGTGCCTCGCGCAAAAAGCGGTAATCGACGACCTCGCCCGCGCTGTAGATGTAATCGATCTCGCCGGCGAGCATCGCCTTGATGCCCAAATCGGCGCGGATCGATACGTAAAGAAGAACGATGCCTTCGGCGCGGTAAAATCCGCGCTCGATGCCGTAGAGCAGCGGGCCGATCGATAGCCCGCCGCGAACCGAATGGCTGATCATGACCCGCTCGAGAGCCGCGGCCCGGTCTGCGGCAAAAACCGAGACGAGCAGCAGAACGGTAGCAAAGCATCGTGCTATCAAGGAACCGGCCTCTCAATCCCGAATGGTTTGCAGAAACCAGTCGCGCGGAACCTCTCTTCCCAATCCCGCCGCCCGCGCCCGATCGTAAATCAGCGAGCTTACCGTAACGAACTGAAGACCTTTGACGCTGTCCTCGCCGCCGACCTTGATGCCGCTGGAGGCGGAGATCTCCCGGTCGTTCAGGCGGCCTTCCGAACGGCCGGTGATGAGATCGGCGAGCGGCACGAGTCTGCCGCGAAAATTCTTGTTCCTATTCTCGCGCGCCCGCGCGTTGCCCTTGGCCCGGTTTAACGCCTCGAGGCTGCCGGCAAGATAGGTGATGAAACCTTGCGAATCGTCGATGGCGGCGCCTTCGACGACCTGGCTCGACGGGCCGCCGCCGATGCAGACGTCGAGCTTGGCGTTCACGTCGTCCGCAAACTCGCGCGCCACCTGCGTCAAGTGCATTCCCGGCTCGAGCATCCGGGCGTAAAGCGTCGGCTCCTTGGCGTTCGTGCAGGTGGCCAGAATATCGACGCCTCTCGACGCCTCTTCGGCGCTGGCGCAGGGAATTATCTCGATGCCGAGCTTCGGCTCCATCTCTTTTGCGTACAGCTCGCGGTGTTCTTTCGTCGGACTGAAGACCTTCGCCTGCCTGATTTTTCGAACGCAGGCAAAGGCCATGAGATGGGTTCGCGCCATTCCGCCGGAGCCCAGCATGCCCACGACGGACGTGTTTTTCCGCGCGAGGTACTTCGCGCCCAGGCCGTACAGAGCGCCGACGCGCATGTGCTGTAGGTTGCCGTCGTTGATGATCGCGAGCGGCGCGCCGTCCTCGGTGCTGAAGAGAAATACGAGTCCGCAGTAAAAACCGGGCTTAACGCAATATTTGTCTTCGACCCGCAAGCCGTGGCGGACGGGCCAGCTCACGACGTCGGATTTCATTCGAATGGCGAACCTCTGAAGGCTTTTGCTCGATCCTTCCATGGTTCCCCAGCGATGGAACTTCTCGCCGTCGCCTGTCTCGGTGTATACGTCCACGCGGGGCCGTCCGGCGAGCTCGCCGCGCGCCAGCTCCTTATGGCCCTCTTCGATGACCCGGAGCGTGTCCTCCATCGTGAGGACTTGCGCGACTTCGTCGTTGTTGATGAAAAGCATCGGTCGCTAAGCAAGATTGAAAAGCCGGCCGCGTCTGTTTATTATAACTAAACTCTGTTCGTAGGGCATCGAATGCGCAACGGTTATTCTCTTTTCTACACCTTGTCAAGGCGGATCGATCGCAGTGGCTCTGAGCCGGTCGGGCCACCGGCTGGAGTTGGCGAGCGGAGTTGTGGTAAATAGGGAGGCATGAGCGGCGATCCTTTGAATTTCGACAGCCGGCCGGAGCTGAGGCGTCCGGTGTTGATTCTGGCGTTCTCCGGCTGGAGCGACGCCGGGTCGTCGGCCACGACGGCCGTGCGCTATCTCACGGAGCAGTTGATGGCCAATAAATTCGCCGGCATCGATCCGGAGGAGTTCTACGATTTTTCCGTCCAGCGCCCCCAAGTTCGTCTCGTTGATGGGCTGACGCGGGAGGTTCATTGGCCGTCCTACGATTTCTACCATGGCGCGGGGATCGGCATCGACCGGGACTTCATCCTGGGGGTCGGTGCGGAGCCGCATCTGCGCTGGCGGGGCTTTTGCGATACGCTGCTACGCTTCACGCGCGAGTGCAAAATCGGGATGATCGTGAGCATCGGCGCTTATCTGGACGAGGTGCTCTACACCCGCCCCGTTCCGCTGACGGGATTTTCCTCGGATGCGAATTTGATGAAAGAGCTTGAGCTTCTCCCGTCGAGATATCAGGGGCCGACCGGCATCCTGGGCATCCTGGGCGACGCCTGCCGCAAGAACCGGATCCCCAACATGAGCTTGTGGGCGGCGCTGCCCCACTATTTTTCCGCGGTGCCGAACCCGCGCGGCTCGCTGGCGCTGGTGCTTAAGCTCGCCCAATGGCTGGGGCTTAGGGTCGACACCGGGCCGCTCGAGCGCGCCGCCGCCGAATTTCAAAACAAGGTCAACGAAGCCGTCAACAACGATCCCAATCTCTCCGCTTTTATCCGCGATCTGAAAAAGCGCGAGTTCGAGCAGTGAAGCTCTCCGTCGTCGTGCCGGTTTTCAACGAGGCGGGGACGGTGGAAGAGCTGCTTCGGCGCGTCCGGAACGGCCGCTTTCCGAAAGAGATCGTCGTCGTCGACGACGGCTCGACCGACGGGACGCGGGAGATTCTCTCCCGGCTGGACGCGGCGGCGCGGCAGGCGACCGGCTCGGAGAATAGTTTCCAGGTTATCTATCAGCCCTACAATCGCGGCAAAGGGGCCGCCGTCAGGACCGGCCTTGAGCGCGTGACGGGGGACGTGGTGATTATCCAGGACGCGGACCTCGAATACGATCCGGAGGACTATGCCAAACTGCTCGACCCGATTCTGACGGACAAGGCGGATGTGGTCTACGGGACGCGGTTCGCCGGCGGCGGAGCGCATCGGGTGCTGTTTTTTTGGCACTCTCTTGGGAACCGCATGCTCACGCTCATCTCCAACGCTCTTACCAATCTCAACCTCTCCGACATGGAGGTGGGTTACAAGGTTTTTCGGAGCGAAGTTCTCAAGCGGATCAAGCTCAAATCGGACCGGTTCGGCTTCGAGCCCGAGATCACGATGAAGGTCGCCAAGCAGGGCTGCCGCATTTACGAAGTCCCCATCTCTTATCACGGGCGGACCTACGCCGAAGGAAAAAAAATCACCTGGCGCGACGGCATCGCCGCGCTCTACTGCCTGATCCGCTTTCGGCTTAGCGACTAGCCCGCATGCTTTGCGGTCTTGGCGTCTTCGCACGATGAAACAGTGGTGGATATTCCGGGCTAGCAGGCCTTTGAAACAGAGCCATCGCCGCGACGAAGGCACGCTTGGCCCTCCATTCTCCGCTCTTTAAAACCTTCGAACCCTCTTGCCAACTCGTCGCCCGCGAGCCAGCGCCAATCCGGAGTCCTTCTCAGGCCTGGCACATAGAGGGTCAAATTTCCAAATTCTAAGAATCGCGTCCGAGGGGCGGCTTTCGGCCATCGCCCCCCGCCAAGCCAACTATGCAAGCCGAGTCCCTAAAAAAACCCCTTTAATATAAAGGGTAATTTCCCAGCTTGGCCCGACCCTCATGGCGCGCCCCGATAAAAGATATCCTGGCATCTATCTTGCTCACCTTACTCATCTAACGTTCGTTTAGTAGACGCCTATGCTACGCGCAATCCAGCCCACCTTTCCCCCTTTAGCGATAGGAGAGACGCCATGATTGAGCAATTTAAGGAGTGGTATATCAACCGCCACGCCTATGCCAAGCAGTGGAAGGAGCGGACCGGCGGCAAGGTCATCGGCACCTTCTGCACCTATGTGCCGGAAGAGATTCTGGTCGCCGCCAATATGCTCCCGGCCCGAATTCTGGGGAGCCATGAGCCCCAGGATGTTACCGAGCCGCACATCTTCGGCATGTTCTGTCCGTTCTGCCGGGATTCGTTGGCTCAGGGCCTGAAGGGCAGGTTCAATTACCTGGACGGCGTCGTGCTGGCCCATTCCTGCATCCATTTTCGCCAGACATTCAACTCGTGGCGAATCCATCTTCCGGTAGAGTTCGCGTACTACATCCCCATGCCCAATACGGCGCAGACGCCCCATGCTCCAGCTTATCACCGGGCGGAAGTCGATAAGTTTAAGAAAGCGATCGAGGAATATGCCGGCCGCCCGATCGCGGAGCAGGACCTCGACCGCGGAATCGAAATTTTAAATCGCAACCGCCGCCTGCTGCGCAAGGCCTACGAGCACCGCAAGCTCGACAACCCGCCCCTGACCGGCGAAGAGGCGATGTACATGGCGGTCACGAGCCAGTTCATCGATAAGGAGGAGCACAGCAACCTTCTGGAGGCTGTGCTCAAGGAGCTTCCTCAACGGAAGCTCCCGCGCGATGCGGGGATTCGTCTCATGGCGGTCGGGAGCGAGAACGACGATGCCGAGTTCTTCAAGATGGTGGAGAACGTGGGCGGCACCGTCGTCATCGACGAGCAGTGCGCAGGGAGCCGCTACTTCTGGAACGAGTCCGTTCCCAACGGAGACCGCCTGGCCGCCATCGCAAATCGTTATCTCGATCGTCCCGCTTGTCCCGTCAAAGACTACCCGGCCCACTCCCGCTTTCAGCACGTCCTCAACCTGGCCAAAGACTACCGCGCCCAAGGGGCGATCATCATGCAGGAGAAATTCTGCGATCCCCATGAAGGGGACAATCCCCGCCTGAAGAAATATCTGGAGGAGAACGGCATCCCGACCCTTTCATTGGAGTTCGACTCGACCAACCCGTTGGGTCCGTTCCGCATCCGCGTAGAGGCCTTTTTGGAAACGATCCGAGGCGAGGAGCTTTTCTGAGGAGGAATGCTCATCATTTCCATAAGATCACCGTTAACGACGAAAGACGCCACCCGCTCTCCGAGCCTGCGCAATGGGTCGCTACTTAATCCCACCGGCAGTATCGGATGCGCAGGCTCTCCGACCGGGCGGCGTCTTTCCCTGCGAGACCGAAGGGCGCGAGGGAGAGGGCCGCGGACGTCCGATGAGAATGGTTCGACTCATGGTAACTACCCATCGGCCGCGGCCCGAAGACTCGCGCCGTGAGGGCTAGCTTTTGGAGGAAATAACGATGGCAACCCTAACCAAGTATCCGACTGCGCCGTTGAAGTGTTGGCCGAAGGCCAAAGAGATTCGCCAGCAGTACTATAAGGACTACGCCGAGGCCCATGATCGAGGCGGCATCCGCTGGAGCGGAGGGGCGTGGGCCTTCGACGCCGTTCCGATGGGCTTGGGCGATGACGTCCATGTCATGACCGGCGAGCCCTACGCGGCTTCCATCGCCTGGGATCGCAAGTTCGCCCAGGAGTGTCAGGATGCCACCGATGCGAAGGGCTGGGCCCGGGACCTCTGCTCGTACATGCGCATCTACTGGGGTTCTATGTATCTCAACCGCTTTTTCTTTGGCGGGGAATTCCCCAAGCCGGATTTTTATTACCAGAGCCAAATCTGCTGCAGCCACTCCAAGTGGGACCAGGAAGCCTCGCTCTATGAGAAGGTCCCATATTTCTGCGTCGATGTCTGCGTCGGTCCCTATGAGACGCTGGACGAGAGCCGGCTCAATTACGTGGTCAATCAGTTGCACGATTCCATCGCCGGGATGGAGAAGGCGACCGGGAGAAAGTACGACGACGAGAAGCTCATCGCCGCGGTGCACAACGAATGCCGCAGCACCTCCCTGTGGGCGGAGATCTGCACGCTCAACAAGGCCGTCCCGGCGCCGCTCGACGAGAAGACCATGTTCTCGCTCTACGTGCTGGCCACTCTCCAGCGCTCTTCCAAGCAGGTCGCCGACTATTACGAAGAGTTGCGCGATGAGGTCAAGGACCGGGTGGCGCGCGGGATCGCCGCCGTGCCTTACGAGCGTTGCCGGATCATCACCGACACGCAGCCGCCGTGGGGCTTTCTCAAGATTTACCGCTACATGGAGCAATTCGGAGTCGTCTCCGTGGGCTCGGTTTATACGTTCGGCCTCGAAGGGATCTTCGCCGAGCAGGAAGATGGAAGCTGGGGGCCGCGCAAAACGCCCCAGCAACTGGGCATCAAAATCAAGAACCGTGACGAAGCTTTGAGAGTCACCGCCGACTGGAACCTCTCGCGCCCCTGTTGGCAGCATTTCTACGATCCGCGAATCA
The DNA here is from genome assembly GCA_001798595.1 of Deltaproteobacteria bacterium RIFCSPLOWO2_12_FULL_60_19. Lineage (GTDB taxonomy): Bacteria > Desulfobacterota > Binatia > UBA9968 > UBA9968 > 2-12-FULL-60-19. Next base: position 41,121 of record MGSS01000057.1, read on the forward strand.
AAACCCGCATGATGCTCAAAATGGTCAACGAGTGGAAGCTCAACGGAGTGATCCTTCATCTCAATCGCGGCTGCGAGGGGCTGACGGTGGGGAGCATGGAGAATCGCCTGGGTCTGATCGAGGCCGGCGTGCCGGTCATGACCTACGAGGGCAACATGGCCGACGAGAAAGAATTCGACGAGCGGCGCACCACTTCCCGCATTGAGTCATTTATGGAAACCTTGGGGCTGAAACAGATTCCCGAGGCCGCGGTCGCGCATGCGGCGTAGCAGCGAACTGAAAAATTGTCCGCCTGGGGATCTTTCGGAGGGCCGATGCGTGGGACGTGGAGATGCAAGCGTGGCTGTGAAGGCACTCTCGGTTCTTAGGAGCAGCGCAGCACTGACGTATCGCATCGGCCCGGAGAGAGATTCCCAGGCGGACTAAGGGGTTGATTCCGGCATGGAGCGATTCAGCCGGAAGAAAGGGGGAGAGTCTTGATTACCACCGGCATAGACGTTGGCGCCAAAACAGTAAAGGTAGTCCTCATGGAGGACGGCAAAATCAAAGGCAAGGCCATGGTCCTAAGCGGATTCGATCAGGAAGAATCGGCCAGGGAAGCCTTAGAGCAGGCGTTGAAGGAGGCTGGCCTTGCGCGTGAGGCTATCGGAATTATTGTCACCACCGGCAACGGGAGAAAGGCGATCTCGTTTGCAAAAGGCGACGTCACCGAGGCGCGGGCTGCCGCACTTGGGGCCGTTTTTCTTTATCCCACAGCCAGAACGGTTATCGATGTGGGAGCCGAAGAGTCCAGGGCGATCAAATGCGACGCGACTGGCAAGGTCCTCGATTTCGCCGTCAATGAAAAATGTGCCGCCGGCTCAGGGGCGTTCACGGAGGCCATGGCGCGAGCCCTGGAGGTTCCACTGGAGGAGTTAGGTCCTCTCTCCCTCAGGGCGACCCAGACCATTCCGATGAACGCGCAGTGCGCCGTATTTGCCGAGTCGGAGGTGATCTCGCTTATTCATTCAAAGACGGAGAAGGCGGATATCGCCCGAGCCGTGCACGATGGGTTGAGCAGCCGGGTTGTTGCCATGGTGCGGCGGGTGGGGCTGAATACCGAGCTTGTTCTGATTGGAGGAGTGGCCCACAACCCCGGCTTCGTCGAATCGTTCAAGAGGACCGTCGGGCTCGACGACGTTCGCACGGCGGCGGAGCCTGATTTTGTCGGAGCGATCGGGGCAGCGTTGGCGGCGGCCGAGTAGAAATGTACCGAGAAACAATGTCTTTAGGCCGGTCAAAAAGGTCCCAGATACAAGGCGCGCGAAGGTCCGCGAGCGGAGGCGTACTTTCCAGTACGTTGACGCGAAGCGGGCCGAGCGCAACGCAGTAGATGGGCCTTTTTCACCGGCCTGGTAGGGAGGAGTTGCTATGGCGGAGTTGCAAGAGTTCTGGCGATGGACTGAATACACCTGGCATCACCCCGAAATGGACTGGCGCAAAGGCAAGAGGCTTGCGGCGGGTATCGATGTCGGCTCGGTGAGCTCTCAAGCTTTGATTCTGGTGGACGGGGAGATTTATGCCTTCAGCAATCTGCGCACCGGAAGCAACAGCCCCGACAGCGCCCACAAAGCTGTCAATGGTGCCATGAAAGACACGGGGATGGAGTTGAGCAATCTCAAATACACGGTGGGCACGGGCTATGGCCGCGTCAATATTCCGTTCGCCAACCGGGCGATCACTGAGATCGCCTGCCACGCGCGCGGCGCCAACTTTATGGCCGGGCCCAAAATCCGCACGGTTCTTGATATGGGGGGCCAGGACTGCAAGGCGATTCATTGTGATGAGCGGGGGAAAGTATCCAACTTTCTGATGAACGATAAGTGCGCGGCGGGCACGGGCCGAGGCATGGAGGTAATGGCGGATCTTCTTTCGATCCCCATCAAAGATATCGGCGAGCTTTCCTATCAGGTGGACCAAGAGCCTCCGCCGGTAAGCAGCACATGCGTGGTTTTTGCCAAGTCGGAAGCCCTCGGCCTGATGCGCTCCGGCTGGTCCAAAAACATGGTCCTCGCGGCCTACTGCTCGGCGATGGCCCATCGCGTCAGCTTGCTTCTCGGTCGAATCGGCGTTGAGGATCAGTTCTTCATCACCGGAGGGATTGCCAAGAACCCTGGTATCGTGAAGCGATTGGAAAAAGAGCTCGGCATCGAGTCGGTCAAAACTAAATACGATAGCCAAATCGCCGGCGCTCTGGGAGCGGCGCTGTTTGCCGACACGCTGTTGCAAAAGGGGACGCAGTGATCGCCAATTACGGCTATAAGGACGGCTCCGGCGAATTTTTCATCGCCATCGACACCGACAAGTGCAACGGCTGCGGCGACTGCGTGCCGGTCTGTCCGCCAAGGCTCCTGGAGATGGCCGCTGACGAATACGATCCGTTGTCCGAAAAAACGGTCGCGGCCGTGCGGGAAGAGGAGCGAAAAAAAATCAAGTACACCTGCGCTCCTTGCAAGCCGGCGAGCGGTCGCGGGGCGCTGCCATGCGTGGCTGCCTGCGAGCCGGGAGCTATTGCACATTCCTGGTGAGGGATGAGCCAGGTTGCCTTAACCATCGACGGCGCCCAGGTGACGGCGCGGTCGGGCGTCTCTCTTCTTGAGGCGGCCCGCAATGCGGGGGTCTACATTCCCGGTCTTTGCTCCCATCCCAGTCTTCCTCTGGCGCGAGGAAAAGCCGGAATCCCCGCCGTCTGGCGCGACGGGCAGACAATTCAGGGCAGCACCGCGGAATTTTCCGGCTGTGGGTTGTGTTCGGTGGAATTGGACGGGAACGTGGTGCCGGCCTGCTCCACTCCCGTACAGGAGGGGCTCCGCGTCCAGAGCGCGTCGTCCGAAGTAAAAGCCAAACGGCAGGATCGCCTGGCCGAAATTCTCGCCGATCACCCTCACGCCTGCCTCCTTTGCCCCAACCGGGAGGGATGCGACCGCATCGCCTGTTCCTTTAACGTCCCCGTGCCGGAGCGCTGTTGCACGAAGTTTGCGAATTGCGAGCTGCGCAAAGTCGCCGATTACGTCGGCATCAAACCGGACACTCCGCGCTTCGTTTTCCGCGATCTCCCGAATATTCAAGACGACCCGCTGTTTATGCGCAACTACAACCTCTGCATCGGCTGCACCCGCTGCGTGAGGGTTTGCTCCGACATCAGAGGAGTTGAAGCTCTAGGCTTTACGATAACCGACGGCCGTGTCGTGGTGGGAACCACGGCGCCTTCTTTGCCCGAGTCGGAATGTAAATTTTGCACCGCTTGCGTCGAAGTCTGCCCGACCGGCGCGCTCATGGACAGACCCGGCGACGTCGCAGCCGGGATTGCGAAAGACCAAGCCATTGTGCCCTGCCGCGCGGGCTGTCCGGCCGGCATCGATATACCGCGTTACGTCCGCTTCATCGCCCAGGAAAAGTACGATGAAGCCCTGGCCGTCATACGGGAGAAGGTTCCGTTTCCCGCGGTCCTGGGCTACGTCTGCTTCCATCCCTGCGAGAGTGTTTGCCGGCGCGGCAGAGTGAGCGAGCCTGTCTCCATCTGCCGGCTCAAACGTTTTGCCGCGGAACATGGGACTCTGCAAGACCGAGCGGCGCCGCCCGTCGCAAAGACGGGGAAGAGCGTCGCCATAGTAGGTTCGGGCCCGGCAGGGCTCACGGCGGCTTACTACCTTCAGAACAAGGGTCACAGCGTGACGGTTTTCGAAGCGGCCGCCGAGCCCGGCGGCATGTTGGTCCAGGGGATTCCGCAGTTCCGCGTTCCCCGCGAGGTCGTGCGGCGCGAAATCGACACAATTCTGGCGCGGGGCATAGAGTTGCGGGCCAACACTCCCGTGGGGCCGGCTGCCGATCTTTCACTGGCAAAGCTCCAGCAGGAATACGACGCCGTTTTCCTCGCGGTTGGAGCGCCGATGAGTAAGAAGATCAGGCTTGAGGGGAGCGAGACGGCCGGCGTTCTGTGGGGCCTGGACTTTTTGCGCGAGGTCAACCTCGGCTTATGGCCGGGGACCTCGCTAGGCCGCGTCGTCGTGATCGGCGGCGGCAATGTCGCGATGGACGTGGCGCTGACGGCGCGCCGCTTGGGCGCAACCGAACTGCAGGTCGCCTGCCTGGAATCCCGCGCCGAGATGCCGGCCTTCGAGTCGGAGATTGCGCAGGTCTGCGAAGAAGGGGCGGTGCTCCATCCTTCGTGGGGGCCGAAGCGAATCCTCGCAAACGGGAAGGTGACCGGGATCGAGCTGGTTCGCTGCACCCGGGTCTTCGACGAATCGGGACGCTTCAACCCGTCGTTCGATCCTTCGGCGATAAGCGCCATCGAGGCAGACACCGTGATTCTGGCTATCGGCCAGAGCACGGACTTCTCCTTTTTGGGAGACGGCGCCCGGACGTTGATTACAGAGCGGGGAACGCTACGTGTCGATCAGGCGACGTTGGCGACACCCGTTGCCGGACTGCTTGCGGGCGGGGAAGTAGCCAGCGGGCCATCGTCGGTGATTCAAGCGATTGTCGCCGGAAGGAAGGCGGCGGCTTCGATTGATCGATACCTCGGAGGCGACGGCGTGATTGACGAAGCCTTGGCCCCGGTTCAAGAGAACGACCCTCGGATCGGTCGCGATCAAAACTTTGCTTCGCGAGGCCGGGAACAGATGCCATGCCTCCCGCTTGCCGAGCGCCAAACGAGTTTCGACGCCATCGAGCTTGGCTTCGACGAGGCCGCGGCTTTGAGGGAAGCGCGAAGGTGTCTCCGGTGCGATCTGCGCCTGCAAATCGGCGCGCCGATGATGCCACCGGAGTCATGGTTGGAATTCGATCGGGAGCACGTCGCAACCGTGTCTTCGTCGGAAGGCGTCTATCAGCTGCTGGACGCCGAGAAGCAGATCCTTCGAATCGCCGGCGCGGTCAACTTGCGCGATGCCCTCGAAGAACAATTGAGCAGTAGTCCGAAGGCGCGCTATTTTATTTACGAAGAAGCGTCGATGTACACCCAGCGCGAGAGCGAACTCTTGCAGCACTTTCTCCAGCAATACGGTCGCCTCCCGGCCGGCAACGACCTGGGAGATGATCTTTTTTGAAGACGATGGAAAATCTCTTGCTTTTTGCAAGGCCGAGCAGAGAGGCCGAGCTTGCCAAGCAAGGGTGGACCAAACGGTTCTCCGCCAGCGGGTCGCGACTTGAGGAGACGGCCGAGTTTTACAAAGCGACCGGCTTCGAGGTCCATTTGGAGCCGGCGCGGGCCGAAGATTTTGCCTGTCCGGAGTGCCATCCCCAATCGCCGGCGTCGACCATCGAAGGTTACTACGTTATCTACACGCGGCCGCAGCGAGGGGCGGGGGGCGGCCCGACGCCGGACGACGAGCTATGGTGACACGATCGTCGATCTTTCTCGCCCAGGCGGCTTGCCAGGGGCAGGTCTTACGGGGAGACTTTGCTGCTGTAGTATTCCCAGGCCCTGGCGTAAACATCGTACTCGGGCATGTTCCAGTAGGTTTCGTTTCTCCGGTCCACCTCCGCGGCGGAAAGATAGGCAGGAGTTCCGATCAGGGAGGCCTTGTATTGAATCCGCGCCGATTCCTCGAAGAACATCGCCCTGACGCAGGCGTCGATGACGTTCGCGCCGAACGTCGCCGCGCCGTTGCCGCGAAAGATGACGCCCCAACTGTCCGCGATGAGTCTGCCCATCTCCGCAGTCACTTCCGGCGTGTGACGGATATCGGAGGAATCCAGGACCTTGATCTCCGGGCCCAGAACGTAACCCAGCGCATGGATGACTTTTACGCTGCGCTTCAACGCGCCGAAGACCGACGCCATCTCCGAGTGAAAGCGGCAGACCGCGCCGACGTCGGGCCGCTTGCGGTAGATGCCTAAGTGCATGGCGATCTCGCCGAGGGGTGTCGCGGTGCCTGCCACGGTTTTGCCGTTCATATCGACGACGACCAGCTCTTCTTTCCTGGCCAATCCCGGCGCCTTTTTCGGCGTGACAAGAATATTGGCGGTGCCCGGAATGCGGGAGGTGACGTGGCCGAAGCCCTGGATCAAGCCGAAATGGTCCATGATGCGGCAGGCCGTGAGCATGGCGTCTTTGATCTCATCCAGGCTCTTTAACTGTTTTCTGACGGCCACGATCGGCCTTTCCATCCCGTCGGGTTTAATCATGTTGGCCTCTCCTGGCTCTTTTCGCTTCGCGCGTGACGGTGAAAGCCGCCACCCGCTCTCCGAGCCTGCGCAATGGGTCGCTGCCTATTCCCACCGGCAGTATCGGATGCGCAGGCTCCTCGAACGGGCGGCGTCTTTCCCGCGAGACCGAGGGGCGCGAGGGAGAGGGCCGTGGACGTCCGATGAGAATGGTTCGACTCATGGTAACTACCCATCGGCCACGGCCCGAAGACTCGCGCCGTGAGGGCTCGCTTTCGTGGGAATGAGGATGCAAACGGCATACCAGAAGGAAGGAGGTAGGTGGCTATGATTATCGACTGGGAACACCATTACCTGCCGGAAGAGTTGCTGCTTAAAAAGGGCGGCAAAAAAGGCGAAAAGGCGATCTTTTACGAATACGGCAAGCCGCGCGGCGATCTCAACCCGGAGCTTTGCGATGTCGAGGAGCACCTGAGAGTCATGGATGCGGTGGGCATCGATGTCGCGGTGCTTTCCATGGCCGTGACGAGCGACGATACCAAGATCGCTCTGGAAGAATGCAGAGTCTGGGATGACAGCGCGGCCGAGGTCGTCCGACGCTATCCCAACAGATTTGTCGCCCTGGCGCCGGTTCCGCCGCTGAGCGGCGAAAAAGCCTTTGACGAATTGAAGCGGGCCGTCGAGACGCTGGGGCTGAAGGGTGTCGTCGTCCGATCGCAGGCCAACGGTCTTTCGATGGATGCGAGGGAACTCTATCCCTTTTATGAGAGAGTGTCCGCCTTGCGCGTGCCGATCTTCATCCATCCGAGCGGCGTACAGCAGGGCTTCGGCATTCTCGATGCCCCCTTCGACCTCGGCCGGAGCATCGGCAGAGAGTTGGACCTGATCGTCGCGACAACCCGCTTGATTCTGGGCGGCGTGCTCGATGATTTCAGCGATCTCAAATTCGTCATCAGCCACAAAGGAGGGGGCATCGCCGCCGTCAAGGAGCGCATCGAATATCAGTTCGGCGCGACCGGATCGGCGGGAACCCGGGCCCGTGGCGCCTGCAACCGGACGCCGTTCGACCAGTGCTTCAATAAACTCTATTTCAATCTGGCCGGACATCACGGGGGAATGGGCTCGGTGCGCTGCGCCCTGACCGCGATCAGCCCTAAACGGCTCGTGTTCGGGACGGATTATCCGCAGGAGTTTCGCGGCGACCCGATGAATATAAAACCCTTCATCGAAAATATCCGAAAGCTTGAGATCGATGAATCGAGCAAGGAGGCCATGCTGGGAGAGAATGCCCGGAAACTGCTCGGGCTGTGATTCCCCAACAGGCGCTTTAAAAAGGCTCATCTGCTGTCAGCCCGCCTGGGAATCTCTCTCCAGGCCTACGCGATACGTCGTTGTTACGCTGCTCCCGCGCGCTAAGAGAGGCCGGGAGCTACGCTTGGCACTGCGCGTCCCACGCGTAGCTCCTTCGAGAGACCCCCAGGCGGGCGGTGGTGATGGTTGCGCAGAGTTTTTCAAGCGCGTGGGGAAGGCCGGCGGCCGTTCGAGGAGCCTGCGCATCCGATACTGCCGGTGGGAATAAGCAGCTACCCATTGCGCAGGCTCGGAGAGCGGCCGGCGGCCTTCATCCTCAGGGATGATCACAAATGATCATGAGTCTTCCCCCTATCGGTACAGGCTGTCGATGTAGCCGCTCTTGTCGAGTTTCTCGATGATGCTCGTGTCGGCCACATCCTCGAATCTGAGATTGGCCGCGGCGGGAACAACCCTGCCTACCTCCGCGATAATCAACTGCAGCCCGTCGCGGTAGGAATAGGGCTTCTTGAGGACGTAGTACTTGACCGTGTCCTCGTAGGCGCCGGTTGCGTCCTCGGCGCTCTTTAACCCGAGACGGCTCTTCAAGAGTTCGAGCATCTGGGGACGATTGGCTCGATTTAAGACGTAGGCGTTGCCTTCGAGCAGCGCCTTGAGGACCCTTTCGAGCGCATCTTGCCGGCTCTGGAGAAACCTCCGGCTCGTTACCACGTTGCCCACTTGCCAGGGGATATTCATGGCGCGGAGATCGGCCAGGATGTTCAGGCCGAGCTGCTCGATCCTGGTGCGGAATTCCGGGGCGATCACCGTCCCGCCGATCGCCCCCGAGGCCAGCCCGGCGACCCGTTCGGGTTCGGTGCCGGCGGCTACCAGCGTGATCTTGTCGCGCTCCGGATCGAGGCCGAGGTGTTTCAAGCCGACGAGAAGCGCCAAGCGGGAAGCGGAAAGGCCTAAACCGGATGAGCCTACCCGCTTGCCCTTGAGGTCCGCAAGAGATTTCACTGCCGGAGCGCCTACCAGATAGTAAGGCATGACCGTCGAGGTGGCCATGATCTCGATGAGCGGAGCGCCCGCGGCGATAGCGGCGACGGTTGCGGGAGGGTCCGAATAGGCGAGGTCGAGGCCGCCGCCGAGGAGCGCCTGAGTCACCTGAGTTCCTCCGCGAATGTTGACGACTTTCACGTCGAATCCCTGTTTCTTGAAGAAACCTTCCTTGGCAGCCACCCACAAGGGCGACATGCGGGAGTTGACCGAGGCGTGGCCCACGTGGAGCGGCGTCGATTGGGCCTCCGCTTCCGAGCCAAAGAATCCTCCGGCGAGAAACACCGCCAAGAGACGAACCGCATATCTTGTCCAAAACCGAGAGTTACGCATGGGCGTTATTCCTTCCACCGATAGGTTTCCAGGCCGGGACGCAAAGTCCGTTCTTCCTTGAACTGCTTCACTCCCTTGTGCCAGGTTTTTTTCGCCGCCGCATCGAGCTCGGTCCACTTCTCCGTCTCGAAGGCGAGCGCGTCTTCCAGGCTCAGGTTCTGGTCGACGCGGAAGACTTCCTTGCAGTAGGCGAGCACCGTCGGATTTTTTTTCTTGAGCTCGTCGGCCAGGTCAAGCGTCGCCTCGGCAAGCTTTTCAGACGGCACCGCGGAGTTGACGAGCCGCATCTCCGCCGCCTGCTTCCCGGTGATCGGCCTGCCGGTCATGATGAGATAGAGCGCGTCGCGCGGAGCGAGGAGGGTGCTTACCAGCTTGGTCACTCCGCCGGCGGGAATGATTCCCCAGTTCACCTCCGAAAGACCGAAGGTCGCCGTCTCGCTGGCGACGGCGAAGTCGCAGACGGCAAGCCACGCAAACGCGCCGCCGAAGCACCAGCCGTTCACCGCGGCGATGGTCGGCTTGGGCAGCAGCCTGAGCCGCTTGAACATCCACTCGAAGGCCGCTTTGCGCGCCGCGGCGCGCGCCTCCGGCTTTCCCTCGGTGTCGTAGAAGTATTCTTTCACGTCCATGCCGGCGCAGAAGCTGTCGCCGGCGCCGGTGATCACCAGCACCCGGCAATCGTCGTCGCGCTCGACCTGGGCCAGCGCGTCGCACATGTCGAAGTGCATCTGCGGATTCATCGCGTTTTTCGACTGCGGGCGATTAAGCGTGATGGTGGTGACCTGATCTTTGGTCTCGATCAACAGCGTTTCGTAGGCCATGCTTCGCTTGCTCCTCTCCGGGCGGAGCTTACGCCCCGTAAACCTTGCAAGGGATGCCGCGCAGAGTCACGCCGCCGGTGGATGGGTCGTAATCCGGTCCGCTGGGGACCAGCATGTTGAGATTGCTCTCTCGCCAGCCGGAGCCCGGCTCGTTCCGCTCCGGGAACCACCATCCGAAAGCCGCGACGACCACGCGCGGGTCGAGGCTCGGATTGAGCGAAAGCCGCTGTTTGATCTTGCCCGCCCTGGTCTCCAGGAAAATCCATTGGCCTTCTTGCAGCCCGTACTTCTCCGCCGCGTCCGGATGCAGCTCGACGACCGGGTCCGGCCTCACGAGGCGCATGGAGGCGACGTGCTTGAAGCCGGTCATCATGTAGGCTTCTTCTTTTCCGTTGGTGAGCAGCAGCGGATATTCTTCGGGCATCTCCATTGTCCTGCCCAATTCTTGCCAGAGCGGCATCGGCTCGTATCCGAGCTTCGCAAGCTGCTCGGAGTAAATTTCGATCTTGCCCGAGGGAGTCCGATAGTCGTGCGGGCGATATTCCCGCGTGGGTTTCATGACTCTCTTTTCTTTGAATGTTTCGTAGCTCATTCCGCTGGGTTTCAACATCAGATCCAGGGCTTCATCGTCGTGCTCCCAGAAATCCCCGGCGAGGCCCAGTCTCTTGGCGAGTTCGTTCATGATTTTCGTATCCGGCCAGCATTCCGCGGGCGGCTCGACGAGCTTGGGATAAGAGCGGATCTCTTCGTGCCACCCCGGCCAATATCCCAGCTCCTCATGTTCCATGCCCCAGGCGGCGGGCAGCACGATATCCGCCAGCGCCGCCGTCGGAGTCATGAAGAGTTCCGAGATGACGATGAAATCGAGCTTCATCAGCGCCCGGTAAGTCTCGCTTGAATTGGGATAACTCACCAGGGGATTGGTGAGAATGAACATGGCCGCCTTGATGGGGTACGGATCTTCATCCAGGATCGCCTTGATCATCACATGAGGCGGGATGAAGGCCGAGCGTTGGGCGAACTTGAATTTGTCGCCGAGGATCTTTTCGGCTTTCCTCGGATATTTGTTCAGGAGAAAAAAACTTCCCGGCCTGGTGAACGGCGGCGGCGTCAGCATCACGTCCCCGCCCGGGATGTTAAGGTTGCCGCAGATCGCCCGCATGATGGCGGCCACGCGCCCGGTCTGAAAGCTGTTCAGCAGCTGCTCGACGGCGTTTCCGACATGCATTGCAGCCGGCTTGGTCCGGCTGTAGGTCCTGGCAAACTCCTCGATCTGACGGCGGGGAACCCAGGTCAGCTTCTCGACCTCGTCCAGGGAGAACGTCGAGACGTGTTCCCGCATCTTGTCGAAACCGACGGTCCAGTTGTCGACGATGTCCCGGTCATACAACTTTTCCTCGATGATGACTTTCAGCACTCCCGCAGCCAGCGCGCCGTCGCTGCCCGGTCTGGGCTTTATCCACAGGTCCGCGAGCTTGGCCACATAGGTTTTTTGCGGATCGATGGCGATGATCTTGCCGCCCGCCTCGAGGGTCTTCTCCAGCGTCTCTCTTCTAAGACCGCCGGTGGTATGGGCCATGTTGACGCCCCACAAAACGATCAGCGCGGGCGTGCTGTCGTCGTCGCACACGGCGCTCGCCCCGTATGTGAAAGCCGCGCCCATGCCCTTGGGGATGCCGCAACACCATCCCGGAGTCACCACCCCGGGGGTGCCGAATGCGGTGGCCAGTCGCTGGCCGAAGGCGAACTCCAGACCCTTCGGCTCCCCCAATCCGAACGCCACGGATTCAGGGCCGAGCGTCGCTTTTAATTCGTTGAATTTCGCCGCGACGGTGTCGAGCGCCTCGTCCCAGGAAATACGCTGCCATTTTCCCTCGCCCCTCGCTCCCACCCTTTTTTGCGGATAGAGCAGGCGATCCTTGTGACCCAAAACCTCCGGGATGGTGAAGCGCCCCTTGTTGACCGCGCACTGCTCCGCGTAGAGCCCGCTTTCCATGTCCGGCTCGAGGTCCACGACCCTGCCGTCCTCGACGATCGCGTTCATGCTGCAGTGCGCGGGGCAGAGGTGGCAAAAAGTTGGAACCTCGGTTCTGGTTTTCGCGCCCACAGAGCCGAAATTCGCCCGCCTCGCTATCTGGTCGGGATGGATGAAGGATTCCATCGTCGGACTGAAGCCGGGATCGCCGGAGGTAAACTTTTCCATGGTGACGATCTCTTTGCGATCCGCATCCATGGCCAGCACCAGGCAGGAGCTGACGAGCTTCCCGTCCATGTAAACCGTGCAGGCCCCGCATTCTCCGATCCCGCAGCCCTCTTTGGTCCGCGACAATTTGAAATCTTCGGTCAACACATCGAGCAGCGTCCGCCGCGGCTCCACAGCCAGTTCGCGGGCGTCGCCGTTGACGTTTAATAAAGTCGCATGTTTCATTCCGGCCGCCTTGCCCGCTTAATACAAACGCATTTAATTTTGTGACAATTGACCATTAGAACATTAGACCGCAATGGAGCATTTTGACTCCCGATTCCTTGCTCTACTGTTCCATTGCTCCATTGCTCCAAAGCAAACGCACTAATTGCGTTTGCTTTAGTTCCTCGCCCTGGCGATCGCCTGTTCCAGCCCTTGCCTGACCAGCATCGCGACCACTTTCCTTCTGTAGGAAGCATATCCTCGGAGATCGTCGATGGGGCGCGATTCATCGGCGGCGATTCGGCCGACCTCTTCCAGCAGTGCCCGATCCTTCGAATCGCCGCTCAGCCGCTTGCCTCTAAGTGCTTCCTCCGCCTTTCCTGCCCGGAACGGCGTCGGCGCCACCGCGCCGAGCGCGATCCTGACCTCCCGGCAGACGTCTCCGTCAAGCAACACCAACGCCGCCGCAGCGGCCATGGAGACATCCATCGTCCTCAGGCTGTGCTTCAAGTAGATGGCCTGCGCGCGAAGGGGCGAATCGGGCACATGCACTTCGGTGATTAATTCGCCCTGGCTGAGGACACTTTTCCCCGGGCCAACGAAGAATTCATTCATCGGAACCAAACGCTCTCCACCGGGCCCCACGCATCGGACCGACGCCTCGAGGATAAGCAGCGGCGGAGCGAACTCGGCCGAAGGCGACGCGTTCGCAAGATTGCCTCCGAGCGTTCCAAGGTTGCGTATCTGGGGCGTTCCCAGCACTCCGGCAGCCTGGCTCAAGACGCGGAATTTCTCGCCGATTACCGTCGAGTCCCTGATCGATTGGATCGCGGTCAACGCGCCGATTCGCAATCCTTCGTCGGCATCGTAGCGGATCCGGTCGAGAGCCGGGATCCGCTTGATGTTGATGAGCATCCGAGGCAGCAGTCTCCGCTGTTTCATCTTGATGAATAGATCCGTCCCGCCCGCAAAAAGCTGAGCGTCCGCGCCATATCCGAAAAACAAGGAACAGGCCTCCTCGACCGTGTCGGTCGCGATCATATCGAATTCCGGCAATCCCAGCTGCACAGCCTACCTCTCCAACGGCGCGCGGCCCGCTAACAGGCCGCTGAAAAACTCCGTTCATCCTTCGACAAAGCTCAGGACGAACGGAGGATGGATTGAAATCATTGGAGAATTTCCGTTCGTGCTGAGGCTCTCGAAGCACAAGTGGCTTTTTTCAGCATCCTGCTAGAGCCTTCGCTCCCGCAGCACACGCCGGTCAATTTTGCCCTGCCCGGTTTTCGGCAGCTCGTCGAGGAAGTCAAAAGACCTCGGAATCTTGTGCGGGGCCAATCGCTCCCTTAAGAATCGTTGCAGCTCATTCTGCGCGTCGGCGGCGCCCTCGGCGCCGTCTCTCAGGGCGACGAACGCCTGGATTTTCGTCAGGCCGTCCCCGTCCTTGATCCCCAACACCGCGCACTCCCTGACGCGGGGACACTCCTGAAGAGTACGCTCGACTTCCAGCGGCGACACCCAGACTCCGCTGACCTTTACCATTTCGTCGGCGCGCCCGACATGCCAGAAATAGTCCTGCTCATCCTGGATGAAAATGTCTCCGGTATTGATCCATTCGTCGCCCAAAAAAGTCGCTTTCGATTTTTCATGCTCGCGCACGTAATATTGGGCGGAAGCGTCGCTCCGCGTCAGCAAAAGGCCGGGTTGTCCTCTGGGAACTTCCGATCCGTCGTCGTCGACGAGCTTGATCTCCGCCAGCGGCGTAACCGTCCCTGAACTCCCCGGCCTGACCTTGCCCGGCCGATTGCAGAGATACCCCATGCCCGATTCGGCGGAGCCGAAACGATCGAGCACCTCCGTTCCGAAGTTGCTCAGCCATTCGTCGTAGAGCTGCGGCGAAAGCACTTCCCCCGAAGAAAGGCAGCGACGAAGGCAGCTCACGTCGGAGCGCTCATGCTTCGGCGTTTGGATCATCGCCCTCATCATGGTGGGAACGTTCAGCATCGCCGTAGGCCGAAACTTCCCGATGAGCTCGAATATCAGCGGCGCGGTAGCTCTTTCCCCGAACAGGATAACCGCGGCTCCGCTGCGCAACGCAAACAGCAATCCGTTGTCGCGGGCGTAGTGAAAGAAGAGTTTCGGGACGAGCAGGACGATATCATCCGTGTTGTAGCCGAGAATACGGCTGAAGGACTGGTAGGAAAGAACGGAATCGCGATGCATGTGCGGGACGCCCTTAGGCTTGCCGGTGGTTCCGCCCGTGAAGTTCCAGAACGCGAGGTCGTCCCTGTGTGTCGGTTCGGTCTCGAGCCGATCATCGGCGGAGCCGATCATTTCGCCCAGGCTGAATTCTCCCGGCTTGAGGTCGCGGGTGCTCTCGCCCGCGACGAGAAAGGCTTTGGGATATCTGGCGTTCTTGGCGCCCTCCCTTACCCTTTCCAGCGTCGTCTTGTCGACAACCACGACTTTGGGCTTTACGAGATTCAGCAGATACGCATAGTCGTGCGGCTTCAGATAGGTGTAGGCGTGGGTGCCGACGGCCCCAACTTTCATCGCGGCGAGCCAGGCGGCGACCCATTCGGGGGAATCTTCGAGAATCAGCAAAACCCGGTTCTCTGGCTCGACACCGAGTCCCTTGAAGACGTTTCCGACTCGATTGGTCAAGCGCCACAGATCGAGAAAACTATAAGTTCTGTCTTGATAGTAGAGCGCGGTCTTATCGCCCCTGCCGTTCTCCAGATTCACGTCCAGATAATAGCTGCCGAGGTTGAGTCTCTCGGGCACTGAAAATTCGACCAGCTCCCCTTTGATCATTTTAAGAAATTGTCCTCAATCCCTTATCGAACCATCTCATTTGAAAACTTTTTACCCCACTCCGAGGCGGATGTCTATCCTTGCCTCCAGGCTAAGATTAGAAAATGTTTCGCGCGTCAACTTTTGCCTCGCGCCTAACGCCTGTTGCCTTGTTAACGAATTTGCCCTATTTTACGCGCAACTAACTTCGGCTGGGTCGGTCGATCCGGTCACATCTTTGCTCCCGCATCACAGCCCGAACGGACCCCCAGCCGGGCTTTTGTATTCATGGTTTTTAGACTCAGGAGATAGGCGAGTTGAGTCAAGAGCAGACTTGACCGGTTTTTGACCCCTTTTGGGTTTGTCAGACATTCCTGATTCCCCTTTTGCGTCTTTGGCAAAAAGGCTCGCGCGTTCACGTTGTCGCCGGAGCGATCTCCCGCTCGATGCGCTTCGCGCTTGCGATCTCGGCAACTCGCAGGTCGTATGCGGCCTGCAAGTTCAGCCACGAGCGCGCATCGCCACCGAAGTAGCGCGCAAGCCGCATGGCGGTATCGGCGCTGACGCCGCGCCGCTCGCGAACGATGTCGTTGATGCGCGGAGCAGGCACGTTCAGGGCCTTCGCCAGCGCATTGGCGCTGGTACCGAGCGGAACCAGATAATCCTCTCGCAATATTTCGCCGGGATGAACCGGCCGCATGCCGTTCTTGATCATCGCAGTTCTCCTTCAGTGGTAGTCAACGATCTCGACGTCTTCCGGGCCGGCCGCCGTCCAGCGGAAACGCAGACGGAACTGATCGTTCACGCGGATGCTGTACTGTCCTGCGCGGCTGCCGCGCAAGGCCTCAAGCTGGTTGCCCGGCGGCGAGCGCAGGAATTCCAGGGTATGCGCGGCATCCAGTTGCGCCAGCTTGCGCGTCGCGACGTTCGAGATGCCCGAAAACCGCTTGCATTTGCCGGTCTCGAACAGCGCTTGCGTGTCGGCGCAGCGGAAGCTCTTGATCACGTGAACAGGGTATAACGCTTAACGTTAAACGTCAAGCGGCGCTGGCCAGGATACGTCGCCCCGCCTCGGTGTTTGATTTGGGAGTGAAGTCTCTCGCCTGGATCTTTTCTGCGTTGGTCTGGCTCGCGCTCGGATTCCGCGGTCCTTGGCGAGCCACGATTTGCCTCTCTGCCTGACGCCTATTGGCTGTTTCAGCCGGAGGCTGATCCGCTCCGCCAGAAGGAGACTAGGAATTCAATCGCTGGAGTCAAGAAGGAGCAAAGCGGCAGGCTGAAAAAGGACAGCCGGTTGTGTACGTGAAGATTAAAAGGATTCAGCCTATCCGCTCTCGCATCCAGGAGATGGATCTCAGCGCCTGAAGTCGACCCGTTAAGATGCCCGACACCTTTTGTTCCCCAAGCAATGGCACATCACAAGCGTAGGCGACCCAAAAACCGCCGGTCCGGCTGTCTTCTCTGCAAGCCCTGGAAGATGAACGGCTTTGCCAAGGGAAGGCTGGATGCCGAGAGGCGTTCCGATCATCGTCGGCGGGATTCTGCGGATCGGGAGGTAGAGCAGGCCCGACAACAATTTTTTCATGTGGGAACTATGGCATGAACCCCTACCGCAACCTTCCCGAACAGCAACGACGCGCTCAGGAGATCGTGGCGCAATTCAACGCCGACGAGCGTCTATGGCGGCGCCTGGAAAGCAAGCGCCGGCTCCGTCGGCGGCTCTATCCACGCATGTCCGCCAAGCTTCGAAAACAACTCGACCTGCTGGAGTTTGCAGCGACGTGTCCGCCGCAGGATTGTGTGGGTCGGTTCTCTTCTCTCTCATTTTGACCTTTTGAGAATTCTCAAAAGGTGAAAGTTCCCGGTGCAAGTTGTAAGGCACAAGGGGACAAAGAAAGGCCAAGGCAGGCGACCATTCCTACCTACGAATCGAGTTCAGATTATTTTCTCCCGTCTTGAAGCTGCTCCAGTTGATAAGAATCCTAGATTCCAGTAGCATTTGTAAACGACCTGATTAACAATGCCGCTATACGGGAACCGTCGTGAGGCTTAATGGGCGTTAAACTACACCCGCACGCCGTAGAGCGACTAGCTGAAAGAGGAGCGACTGAAGCTGAGATCATTGCTACTGTTGAGACAGGCGAAACCTTTCCGGCAAAGTTTGGACGGGCTGGTTTTAGGAGAAATTTTGTCTATGGTCAGGACTGGAGAGGCAAGTTTTATGCTACAAAGCAGGTAGAGGTCTATGCCGTGAAAGAAGGAGAGGACTGGCTGGCGATTACGCTCGTCACACGATTCTTTTAGAGGAGGCCCATGATGAAGTTAACCTATGACCCCAGACACAATATCGCTTATCTTCGCCTGCAAGATAAAACAACTGGAGTTGAAACCATCCATGTGGGCGAATCGCTCAACATTGACATAGCCCCGGATGGGACGGTGTATGGCATTGAGTTGTTGAATGCTAACGAACAACTGCGCGGCCGGGAAACCGGCAAATTGATTGTAGAGAATGTGGCCACCGGCGCCTGTGCGGAAGTGGACTTGAAGTAACTGCCCTTGACACTAAACGCCGTGAGCGCGAGGAGAAGCGAGAACAGAAGAGGATGCACGAGGCCGCGCGCAAAATGGATGCTCAAGCACTTATCCGCAAATTCCGGGACACCAATCTGAAGGACGACTCTTGATCTCCAAGCTTGTCTAACTGTTGCCCTCCGCCTCTCGCCTCACGCCTCTTTATATCGCCTATTTCAGCCAGGGGCTGATCCGCCTCTGGCGGAGCCTATTGTCTTCTTAAGGAATTTGCCCTATTTTACGCGCAAGTAACTTCGGCTAGGTTTCCCGATCTGGTCACGTCTTTTGATTTGGCATCACCGCCCGGACTGGCTCTCCTCGGCCGGCTAAACTGGTATTGAATGCAAGAAACAAGACCCCCGACGGATTGGGTCCCAGAGCGGGGGAGGGTATAATCAAATGAAACCGGCATCAGGAAAGCAATAGCTCTTGGCTGAAAAAGAATATCTTATTCGTCTCGGCGGGCGCGCGCGAAAGCGGCATTATCACAAAACCGACAAAGGCCAAGTGGTTGTCTTCATGGTGCAGCTGGAAGTAGAGGTGGAGGCGGGAGTTTGGAAGCCGGCGATTCGTTACGATTGCGCTCACGACTTTGCGCATCGTGATCGCTATAATGTCAAGGGCGATCGTGATAAGGAAGAGCTGTCGTTAAGTTACACGGATTCACTGGACCTCGCAGACAAGGACATTAACGATAATTGGGATATTTACCAGGAGCGCTTTCTACGAGGAGACTTTCCATGAACGTTCTCGAACAGAAAAATGCCGAGCTGGTCACCGAGTTCGACCGTTATGTCCGGGAGCACCCCGACTTCGCCGAACGGATTCCGGACAATGCGCTGGTGGCCATGTTGGTTGAAGGAGACGAAGAATTCAATCGCTGGAGTCAAGAAGGAGCAAAGCGGCAGGCTGAAAAAGGACAGCCGGTTGTGTACGTGAAGATTAAAAGGATTCAGCCTATCCGCTCTCGCATCCAAGAGATGGAGCTCAGCGCCTGAAGTCAACCCGTTAAAGTGCCGGACGCCTTTTGTTCCCGAAGCAATGCCACTAAAGAAGCTGCTTGAGTCTGCGGTGTAACCAATAGAGTTGGGACAGGAGGGCAAAGGGGACGCGAACCTTTTTCTTGGGCTTCGTTGTGGGGATTTAGGTTTTGGCTGGGCACAAAGATCCGGTCGGCGACAAAACAGCCCTCGAAGCAGTCGTGAAGGCGGTTAAAAACGCTCAGTGAGGCGGCGCGAGATAAGAGAAGTCAAAGACTTGCTCGACCGCAATATCTTTAGCAACGCCCTCGGCCAGGCGCGCGTCGCGGATGGTCTCCGCCGCCAGGGCCGGATCTATCCTGCCGTCCGGAGACTCGGCCCGTCCGTGAAGATCGTAGATCTTCGAAAGCAAGTCTTCATCTTCGATCCTGAGAAAACGCTTCAGGATAGGGATGACCGCCGGCTTCTGTTCTCTGGCAAAGGCCCGCGCTCGGCTTAAAGCCCGCGTCATTCTTCGAATCTGGTCCGGCTTGCGGTCCAGCTTCTCGCGCGCGGCGACCAGCCCCGTGCTGGGAATCCGGACGAAGGCGCCGGCGAAGCCCAAGTTTTTCAGTCCCGCCCGGTAGGCAACAAAGTTGTACGGTGGATTGAGCAACCCGGCCGCAATATTGCCGCTCTTTATGGCCGCCAGCATGGCGCCCGAGCCCACGATAACGAGCAGCGACGCTTGCGCGGGATCGACACCGGACTGCTGCAGCATGCGGCGCACGGTGACATCGTGAAGCCCGCCTCGCGAGGAGATGCCGATGGCCTTCCCCTTAAGCTCCGCGATGGAATTGATCTCCGGGATCGCCACCAGCTCGAGAATCGGGCGATCGACAAACAACATGAGGACCCGCACGTCGATGCCGCGCACCGCAGCGACCACCGCCGAGCCGACCGTTGTGGCGTAATCGAGATCTCCGCTGAGCAGCACCTTGATGGTCAGGGCTGCCGGCATGAGCACGAGGTCGACGCTAAGACCTTCCTGTTGGAAGAAGCCGCGCTCTCTCGCAACCGCCAACGGCATCATCGTCACAGTCAGCGATGGGATCCCCACCTTCACATTTTCGGCGGAGACCCTCACGGCGGCCAAGGAAAATATAAGAACGCCGAGGCCCAGCGCCGCCGACCGCAATCCTTGCGGACCGCGTTTTCTCTCTGCTTTCACGCGCCAACGTTCTAAATGCATCGTTTGTAGGTAATGAGAAAAAGTTAAAACCGCCCCTCTCGCTCCAACTTTTTGACAAAGCTATCGTCAATCAGATCCTCCGCTTTAAGGCGACCGATCTTTTCGTTGACCGAGCCGAGGAGCCGCACGGCATTGCGAACCCCTTCGACGTTGGGAGAGATCCGGCGCTCGTACATGGTTACCATTCTGCCGTAGCCTTCCGCCGCGTCCTCGACCCGGGACAGGCGGAGCCCTTTGGCCAGACTTTTGGTGGCCTGCGCCTGGTTGGCCGGCTCCTGAATGAATTTTATCGCGTCAACTAACGCCCTCAGCAGTTTCTCCGTAGTATCGGGAGCGGCGCGAATATAGCTGCGCCGGGCCATGATCCCGGTGCCCTGGTAGGGGATGCCAAGCTTCGCGCAATCGGCGAGGACGCGGAATCCCTGCTTTTCGAGAATCGAGGCGAAGGTATAACCCATGTAGGAGCCATCGATGACCCGATTGGCGAGCGCCTGAGCCAGCACGGCCTCGTCTCCGATGATCCTGAAGTTGATATTGTCCCGCTTCGGATCGAGCCCCCAGTGATCGAACACCAGCATGGTAAACATCCAGATCCCCCCGCCCATGCTCTGGACGCCGATGTTTTTGCCCTTCAGATCCTCCGGAGTCTTGATCGCGGGGTTTACGACAAAGGCGCCCGTGAGCTTGTTGATCAAGCCCGCGACGAAAACCAGATCGAGCCCTCCGGCGGCGGCGCCGAGGATCGCCCCGGTCGCCGACCCGTTATAAAACTGAGACTCGCCCGCCGAGAGCGCAGACAAGCCGACGGGGCCGCTGCGCACGTGAACGAGCTTTACATCCAACCCGTATTTCCGAAAAAAACCTTGATCCTCGGCGACAAAGAGCGCCCCCTCTCGCTCGCTGAAGCTCCCGAATGTGACGACCGCGCTTCCGGAGGGTGGCGCTGCATGCAAAACCGGAGCGAGGAATAGACAGAGGAAGAAAGCGACCACCGCGCGAAACATTCGCTTTTCCATCCGACCGGCCCTCCTATTTATTTATAGATTCGCACCTCGACGCAGTGATCCAGGGCGGTGGAGATCTTGTCGATGTGCTCCAGATCGGTCGGCAGGAGGGAATTGAAATTCAGCCCCTTTCCCCGAGCAATCGGCATCCCCGGCGCCCAGTGGCCAAAGTGGCCGCCGATCCCTACCACTTGAGGATGTATGCACTGCGTCAACTTTGCCTTTGCTCTGACCTTGCGGACGGGAGATTCAAGCCACACTTCATCGCCGTCGGCGATCCCTTTCCGCTTCGCCACTTGTTCGTTGACCAGAATGCTATAGGCATCGGTCTGCTCGCAGAGCTCGTTGATCCACGGATTATCGTTGCCGAATGCGCCGTACACGTAAGGAAACTTATAGTGGACCGCGATAAGATCGTAATCCCCTTTCTGCACGGCATTGTAAGATGGGCAGGGCAGCCATTCTGAGAGCGGCGTGTAGTCCGAGAAGTCCCAGTCGAGTCCCATCTGGCTGGTAACCTCCTTGAGCTCTTCTCCGCGCTGGAGAAAATGCTCCAGATAGATCGGCAGCCGCGCCTTAAGAAATGGCCCGATGTAGACTTCGTCCACGTCCTTAGGGAACCGGATCACGCCGTGCTCTTGGAACCAACTCAGGCCATGGTCCTCGCCGAACCAGCCTTGGGCCGTTCGATCGACCACCTCGTCCGCGCGATAGCGGTGGCCCGGCTCCAAAGCATAGGGCTCCTTGAGACGGAAGGTATGATTGAGCAGCCGGTACCAGTCGTCGCGGATGCCGACCCGCTCGGCCAGCTCCATGAGCACCTCTTGCGGGTGCCTCAGTCCCGGCGCCAACTCGACTACCGGCTGCCTGATCTGCCAGAACCAGTCGTCCTGACCACAAGGACCGAGTTGACGCGACGAGGTCCCGGCGTTGAAGTCGAACCGCTCCAGATAGCTCGGGAACGGGAGCACAATGTCGTCGAAGAGATTGGTCTCGTTGATCTCGACGGCAAAGCCGGCGATGAACGGTATCGACCGATAGAAACGCTCCACCACGTTGAGATCGCCGAAAGAGCCCAACACCGAGTTGGTGGGCGTGTGGAGCATGACTTGCAGGCCGTAGTCCAGCCCGTAGCGCGCATGATTTTCGGCGGTAATCGGCAGCAGCGTGTGGTAGTGAGGCGCCAGCGGAAACAGCTCCGCCAGGTCGTTTCGCACCGGTTTGGTCGGGGTGCGGCCGGGGAAGGCTTTCGGGTGGGGTAGGGGCAGAATGTTTCCGCCCTTCTCCAGCATCCCATCCGTCCCTCCTTCAGGGAACCACCGAAAAGGCTTCTTGCCGGCCGCGCCGGTGCTGAGAATACCTCCCGGCACGCTGACGGCGCCCATGACGATGTTGAGGAGCTTGAGCGGCCAGGACTGGTGAAAGCCGTGCTTGTGACCCTGCGGCCCTTTGGCCCAATCGACGCAGGCCGGCCGATAGGGAAGCTTGACTCCGTCGATCACCGTGGTCGAGCCGATTGATGCGGCCTCGCCGAATTCTTTGGCGAGTTGCCTCAAGGTCGCCGGCGGGATGGTGGTGATCTCCTCGGTCTTCTCGGGCGGATACTTTGCCACATGCTCCTTGAGGAGTGCGAAGGCAGGGCGACCTGCCTCGCCCGCTCCTACAATCGCCGGATCGCTGAGCGTCGGATCGTCGTAAACCTTGGTTTTCTGATCCGCGGCGTCCAGAATCAACGGCTTTCCGCTACTCGGGTCGCGCGCATACAATCCTTTGGGTCCTACCAGGTAGGGAGCGTTGGTTTTGTGCTTCAAAAACTCAGCGTCGTAGATGCCGAGCTCGTTCAACAGGACATGGAGCATGCTGAGAGCGAATGCCGTGTCCGTGCCGGGCCGGATGGGAACCCACTGGTCGGCTTTGCTGCCGGCAAATCCGCCGATCGGATCGACCACCACCAGTTTCATGCCCCGAGCGCGGGCATCCGCCATGTCCCGGATGATGTGGTTGAAGGAGGCGCGCGCCGCGATCGCAAACTGCGTTCCCACCAAGATGCAATAGTTGCAGTGATGCAGGTCGGGCTGCTGATGAAATCCGCCGGCGGCAAAAAATTCGACGGGGTGGATCACCTTGCCGCACGTGGGCGAGCCGTTGCTGGAATAGTGGGGGGTGCCGAAGGCGCTGGCGAACGCGTGCAGCCAGAGATGGCTGTCGCCGGTGATCTCCCAGCCCTGGATGTAAAGCTGCTTCGGATTATCCTGAATCGCTTTGAGCTTGGATGCGATGGTACCGAGCGCTTCGTCCCACGAGATTTCCTGCCAGCCCGGATCGACGTACAGCCCCTTTTGCGGGTTGGTCCGTTTGAGCGGGGTTTTGATCCGGTGCGGGTTGTAGAGATTCATGAGGCCCGCCTGGCCCTTGGCGCAGATGTTCCCCCGGTTCTGCGGATTGTTCGGGTCGCCCTGGATGCTGACCGCTACACCGTTCTCCACCTTGACCTGAATGCCGCAGCCGACGTAACACATCCCGCAGCTCGTCAGGATCGTCTCTATCCCCATAATCATCCTCCTTCAAACATAGGCAGCATGATCAGCTCCACGCGGTCATCCTGCGCGCCCAATTCAGCCGTCAAGCCGCCTATATCCCGGACATTCTCGCCGTTGACGAAAATCAGAATATGATGATGGAGCTCCCCCGATCCGGTAAAGAGCCACTTGGCGAAGGGGTCGCCGAATCTCTCGGCAAGGGACTTTAAGAGATCGCCCACGCTGGTCCCTTGAGGCAGGGACAACTTGAGATCGGCCGACTCGACCACGGCCCTCAGATCGCCCATAAATCTGATCCGAACGTCAATGGTCTGCCCGCGCATAGACTCTTCGACAGACAGGTTCGTCATGGTCGATCAGGTCAGCGGAAACGGCACGTAGACCCCGGCCTTCAACACGCAGTAGCGAAAGAGCAGGCTGCCGACCAAGATGCAAAGACCGGCAAGCGCGATGACCGACGGCATCCACAGAACGACCGACAATGGAACGATCATTCCGAGCAAGATCACGCCTACGTTAAATGCCAGGCCCAAGGAACCCTGGTTCAAGCGTCTGACAGCTTCCTTGGCCGCCAGACCTGCGCCCTTCGAATTTGCCAGGTACATCGCCCCGAGAGCCAGGTTCACGACGATAAGGATCCCTCCCCAATAGCGTATGGTTTCGAGATGAGCGTTGGCCAATCCCAACGGGGCAATCAGAAATACCAGCCCGCTGGCGGCCATCAGCGAGTGAAAGGTAAAGAGCACCGGCAAAAGCGGGCTGTTCCAAAACGGAATAGAAGGAGAGGCGGCAAGCACGAAGCCGGGATAGAGGGTAACGAAGAGAGCGGAGATCCCGGCAATCGCGCCGATGGTTCGCCTGGCCGTATCGCCGGCCGGGACCAGCCAGGAAAGAGAGTCAACAGCGGACGCGCTGTAGAGTGCGCCGAACACGATAAACAGCGTCACGAACATAACGCCGCGGCTGATCCAGGAAGAAAAGGGCTTGCAGAGCGCGCGCCAGGCCCTGAGCGGGCGTCCCAACTCCACGATCAACACCACCGCCCCGAGAACCACCAAACCCAGGGAAAGGAGAGCGACGGCCGGGGGAAGGTTAAACAGCAGGCAGAGCAGGAAAAGGCCTCCCCCCACTCCGGCGAAGAATAAATCCAACGCCAACAGCCAACCCCACTCCTCCTGCGCGGTTAACTCCGTGTTGAACTCATGCGCCATATCGGCCTCCTGAGAGTTACGTGAGATAATAAAGCGACGGATCGGTGCCCAGCTCGGCGCGTGGCTGAAAATGATTTCTCCCCCTGATGAGCTTGGCGATTTCGCTTTCCACATCATTCAGGTCGCCGAACACAAGGGCGGCCGTGGGACAGGTCTGAACGCAAGCCGGCTGATTTCCGGTTTCGAGGCGGTGCTCACAGAAAGTGCACTTCTGGACGGTTCTCGGCTGCCATTTCCGATAGCTCTCGGTTTCGTACGGAGTGAGCTCGTCCCCGTAATATCCTTTGGTATCTTCCGCGATAAAGCGGACCTGGTAGGGGCAGGCTACAACGCAGGCGCGGCACCCGATGCACTTATCCTGGTTGATCAATACGAGGTTGTCGCGCTCGCGCTTATAGCTGGCGCCGGTGGGGCAGACCGGAACGCAGGGCGGTTCGGCGCAGTGGTTGCACCTGACTGGCAAGAAGACTTTGCGCGCCAGAGGGTATGTGCCTTCTTCCTTCTCCAGCACCCTCATCCAGAAGACTTTTCGCGGGGTGCCGTTCTCCGCCTTGCATGCCAGGGTGCAACTCTGGCAGCCGACGCAGCGCTTGAGATCAACCGTCATGCCCCATCTGGGAGACTTACCGTTTTTACTTGCCGGGAGTTTTTCGCTCGTTGCCATCCCTCCCTCCTCGTTAACCCTTTAAATCGACAGTTTAATAGGCAAGATACATGCCACCGCCCCTAGGGAGGTGACATGAGTAATATCTGCCAAAAAGTGGATCGAAGAGAGGAACAGGCCGAGGGATAACGGCTTCGAATCCCTATATGTGGAAAAAACGGTTCAGAAATTCCTAATAGTCGGAAGGCTGGCTCTCTTTGACTTTTTAGCAAGGCTCACCGCAGCCAATGACGTAACTGCTGCCGTTAAAACCCTTCCTTTTCAACCTTGCGCGCAATTCGGTCATCCATAAGATCCTCCACCTTCAGCGCCCCAATTTTCGGATTTACTTTGCCTAAAACGCGCAGCGCATTCTGTAACCCCTCCCTGGTGGGAGTGATAGGTCGCTCATAGAGAATCGTCATTCTCTCATACAACCCCTCGGCCCCTTCCATTTGAGGCAGCCGCAGCCATTTAGTTAAACTCCGCATCACCGCCTGCTTGTTTGCCGGATCCTGAATAAAACCAATCGCCTTGAGAAGGCTTCTCAAGGTCTGCTCAGCCAGCTGGGGAGAGCTTTCCACGATGCTCCTTCGGGCCAGGAGGCCCATGTGTTGGTAGGGAATATTGAGCTTGGGGAGATCGGCCAGGAGGTAGGATCCCTGGCGCTGCGCCAACCGGCTGAACGTATAACCCAATAACGCGCCATCGACGATGCCGGTCATCATAGCCTGCGCAATGACAGACTGATCTCCTATCACCCGGAATTGGATCTTGTCCCGCTCGGGGTTGAGCTCCCAATGGTCAAGAGCCATCATCGTAAACATCCAGATCCCGCCTCCTATGCTCTGCACGCCGAGGGTCTTGCCTTTAAGGTCTGCCGGGCTCTTGATTCTTGGCGAAACGACGAAGTAGCCGTCAAGCTTATTGATGAGACCAGCCACGAATACCACGTCCAGCCCTCCGGCCATCGCCCCAATCGTGGCGCCGGAAGCGGGGGCGGAATAGAAGTGGGCATCGCCTGAGGCCAGAGCCGAAACGGCGATCGGCCCGCTGCGCACCTGGACGACCTCGGCATCCAATCCGCGCGCTTCAAAAAAGCGCTGATCCTTGGCGACAAAGACAAGCCCTGTCCGCTCGCTGAAATCGGCAAACGCGATGATGACCTTCTTGTTGAGGCTAGCCGCCGCGGCGGAAGGATGCGCAAAAACGGAGAGAAGAAAGACCGGACAGAGCCCTAATGCAAGACAGGTAAATCGATGAATAAACATCAGACCAACCTCCTGACAGGACCGAAAAGCGCCCGGTTTTTTCGTGTGGCAAAGTCACGGGTAAAGCCACACGCGGCCGCTAGCGCAATAAGATTAGTAGGTGTCGAACATCCGCTGAATCTCGTCGGCGTTGCTGGTCTCGGTAAGCGCCAGTGCCAGCAGCGCGCGGGCTTTCCACGGCTGAAGGTTGTCGCCCGCGACGAAGCCGCGCTTGGCCAGTCCCGGACTCCGCACCACGCGCCCTGAGCCGACGCGGCTGCAGAGGCACATGATCACTCCCTTTTCTTTGTAAATCCGGTCGAAGGCTTCGTCTTCCGCCGGCGTCGGGCGTCCGGCGCCGGTGGCGGCGCTGACGATGCCTTTCGCGCCTGCGGCTGCGGCGGCCTCGATCATTTTGCCGTCGGCGCCGACGTAGGAGACAACGACATCGACGCGCGGGAGCGCTTGGAGATTGCGCACGTCGAATTCCGTATTAACGGTGTGTTTCTTTACGGCTTGATGGTAGTAGACAATTTTTCCATCGGCGTCGGCGTAGCCGAGCGGCCCGAGGTCGCGTCCCTGAAAGGCGTGGACGCGGTAGGTCGCGGTCTTGGTGACGTCGCGCCCGTTGTAGATCGTGTCGTTCATCACCAGCAGGCAGCCGCGTCCTCTGGAGTTGGGATCGGCTGCCACCTTGATCGCGTTCACGAGATTCAGATAGCCGTCGGCGCTGATCGCCGAGGCAGGACGCATGGAGCCGACGATCACCACGGGCTTTTCCGTCTTGAGCGTCAGATTGAGAAAGTAGGCCGTCTCTTCGATCGTGTTGGTGCCGTGCGTGATGACGATGCCGTCGGCGTTGTTTTGGTCGAAGATGGAATGAATCGTCCGTACCATGTCGAGCCAATCCTTATCGACCAGCGCGTGGCTCGGCAGCCGGCGAAACGGGACCTCCTCTACCTGGGCGATCTGTTTCAGCTCGGGAAGCTGAGCCAGCAGCTCGCCGGTATTCAGCCGTTTTCCGGCTTCGATGTACCAGGCAAGATCCAGGCGGTCTTTCCCGACCGAGTCGATCGTTCCGCCGGTGATAATCAATGCAACTCGCGGTAGGTCGCTCATCTGTCAGTTATCCTTTCACGAAGGGTAAATGCGTCTGAAGATTTTAGTAGCCTAAGGGCTTGGAAATGTCCACCTAACCTAAGGCGGGAAGCACTTCACGCGCGAAGCGCTCGATCTGCTCCACCCGCTCCGGCCAGTGGGGCACCATGAACTGCAGCGCGATGTGCTCCACGCCGGTCTTCTCGTAGCCTCTGAGCAGGGCTGTAACCTGTTCCGGCGAGCCGCGTAGGCGGTCCTCTTCTTGCGGCAGCGGCTCGCGGCTCAGTTCGATCGGCAGGCAGCAGTTGAGGCGGATCCGCTCGGGATCGCGCCCGGCCTTTTCCGCCGACCGTCGGACGTGGTCGAACCGTCTTGTTAACTCCTCGGGCGTCATCCGCACAAAATAGGGGAACCACGCGTCACCGTATTCGCCGGCCCGCCGTTGCGCGCGCACTCCCTCGCCGCCCACCCAGATGGGGATGCGCGGCTTTTGCAGCGGCTTCGGCGAGAAGGCGATATCACTGAAGCGATAGTGGCGGCCTTCAAAACCGATCTTTTCTTCGCTCCACAGCGCGCGCAGGAGTTCGAGCTGTTCATCGGACGATTCTCCCCGCTTCTCGAAGTTCGCGCCGAGTGCGGCGAACTCCTCGACCATCCACCCCACGCCTACGCCAAGAATCAGACGACCCTTGGATAGATGGTCGATCGTGGTGGCGATTTTCGCCCAGTAGAGCGGGTGGCGGTAGGGGAGGACGAGGACGCTGATGCCGAGCGAGATTTTTTCCGTGCAGCCGGCGAGAAACGCGAGGCAGGTGAGCGGCTCGAAGAACGGCCGGTCGGGAGGAACGATGAAGCTTTGCCCTTCACTATAGGGATAAGGGGTCTTGATCTCCCACGGGATGATGATTCTATCCGCGCACCAGACGGAATCGTATCCCAGAGCTTCCGCCTGACGGGCGGCGCCCATGAGTGTGGCCGGTCCCGCGGCGCGGCCGGATATCGGTAGAAATACGCCGAACTTCACAGTCCCAGGCGGGTTTCTCCCTGCTTCTCTTCGCGATACAGTCCGAACGCCTTCAAGATCGGCGCGTCATGCATCGAGAAGAGAATCGCCTCGTCCTTCGACGAGCGGTTGGCGTGCTCGTGCCAGTGCCAGAGCGGCACGACGAAAGTGTCGCCCTGCTCCCAGTGAAACGGCTCGCCGTTGATCACGGTCGTGCCGCTGCCGCGGAAGGCGTGATAGATGCTTGTGCTGGTGTGGCGGTGACCCAGGGTGCGCATGCCGGGGCGGAGCAGCTGGATCCAGCACGACAACGTCGGCAGCGTGGAGCCGCCGCTCAGCGGATTCACGTATTCCATCGCCGCGCCTTCGAAAGGATTCAAGGTTCCCTCGGCGAGCCGCTTGAGGTTCGGATAGGTGTCGCGCCAGCGATAGTGAAGCGGCGCGGGCAGATCTGCCGACGGCTCGCCCACCGGCCGCGTCATTCCATACGGCGGCGCAAGATCGGAGCTGCTCCTCACGCCGAGCCGCTTTTCCTTGAACGGCTCAAACGAGATTACCTGCAGCGATTGTATGAACGGCACGTCGAGGCCGTCGATCCAGATCATATCTCTGTCGCCCTCGTGCGCATGCTCATGCCAGCTCCACTGCGGCGTCAGGATCAGGTCGCCGTCTTCCATCACCATCTTGTGGCCGTCCACGTTGGTGTAGGCGCCTTTGCCCTGGAGAATAAAGCGGATCGCGGTCATCGTGTGGCGGTGCGCCGGGGCGACTTCTCCCGGCTGGATGAGTTGGAACGAGAGGAGCATGGTATGGCTGGTCATTTCGGTATTTTCCAATCCCGGATTGACCAGCCGGATAACCCGCCGCTCCACGCTCCCGCCTTGAATCCCGATGCGCTCACGCGCCTGAACGAGACTGTCAAAGATATCCGCCCACTTCCAAAGATGGGGCCGCACGGCGGTCTTCGGGTCGAGAGGGCGCTCGTCCCGGTTGATCCGCCAGATGCCGGAGAGGCCGCGCTGCCGGAGGAGACGATCCAACTCTTCCGTGGACTTAAATTCCGCTTTCATAGCGCACCTCCGGTAGTCTTACCCTTTAACGCCAGGTCTCCTGGTTTTTGTATCTGCGGTAGATGCCGTCATAGAAGCTCGTCATCATCTGGACGGAGACGCGCGCGCAATACTCCAGCGGCCATCCGGCGCGCTCGTTGCCGTAGCCGTCTTCGAGCGCCTTCTCCAGAATCCGCTGGTTGGTGCCGCCGTGCTCTTCGCTGAGATCGGCCTCCTCGTGAATCTTGAAGTATGCCATGTCTTCCTTCGACAAGCCGTACTTGGGCAGCGCCTGGCGGTAATCCTGCGCGATATATCCGAAGATCTCCTCTTCCAGATGAATCGCGTAGCACTCCGCCAGCGGCACGTCGATCCAGGAACGCACGAAAAAATCCACCAGGCCGCGCGCTTCGGGAATCAGCTCCGCCTCGATCATCTCCCGCGGCTCGAGTCCCAAGGCTTTCCCCAGCTTCAGCAACACTCGGGCGTGGCCGCCGAGGCCCGGCGTGGTGAATTCTTCGCCGATCTTCTGGGCGATCATGTCCTCCAGTTCGGGATGTCTTTTGAAAAAGCCGACGAACTGATGATAGACCGTAGCCATGCCGGTGTTGACTTCGACGGCGAAGGCGTGCCAGTTCTTAATCCAGAACTTCAGATGGTCGCGCTCGAGCTTTCCGGCCCGGAGATCCACGAAGTAGGGGTGATTGCGGATCTCCTTCTCGTAGGTATCCAGGACGATTTTCCTGAGCGCGGCGACTTTTGCTTTTGCTTCTTGGGGGGTCATTTTGATATGTTCAGCCATCGTCAGTCCTTTCCAGCGAATGTGGATTGATAGTTATCCAATGCGACTCGGGTTGTCAACGCTGTTTTCGATTCTGCTCGCGCAGGTTTCGGCTTTTGGTCAGATTGCCGAGAAGGCGATCATCGCGCACAACAGCGACAGCATCAGCATCGCGCCGCTGCTCTACGGGATCGAGAGGGGGTTCTATCGCAGAGAAGGGGTCGATCTGGAATTTCGCATGCTGCGGACCGACCTTGCCACCGCCGCGATCGTCAGCACGAGGGAAGTCGACTACATGTACTCCGCCGGCACTGCTTTTCGCGCCGCCGTGCGGGGGCTGCCGCTCAAAATCGTCGCCTACAGCTTCAAGGACATCCTCTTTTATCTGATGACCCAGCCGTCGATTCAATCGGGAAAAGATCTCAAGGGCAAGAAGGTCGCCGTGAGCCTGCCGACGGACACGGGAGGCCTTGCCGCGAAGGCGTCGATCAGGGCGCTCGGCCTCGATCCGGATCGGGACGTGGTTTACATCGCCATCGGCGCGGCCTCGGTCCGTCTGGCGGCAATGAAGGCGGGTTCCGTGGAGGCTTCGATCATGCCGGTCCCGTGGAATATAAGGATGAAGCAGGAGGGCTTCAGGGAATTGGTTTTCGCCGGAAACCATCTGAAGCAGCCGCTTACCGGCATCGTTACCAGCGGGGAGAAGATCGAAAAGAACCCCCAGCAGGTGCGGCGGGTGCTGCGCGGTTTCCTGCGCTCGATGAGGGCATTCAAACAGGAGCGGAAAGAGGCAACGGACTTCATCGGCAAGCGGTTCAACCTGGAGCCGCAGGTCGCGGAAGAGGTTTATAAGATCGTCCTGCAGACGCTGAGCGAAGACGGCACCGTGAACCAGGAGGTGCTGCAAAACTTTCTTGAGCTGGTGAAGAAAGAGACGGGAGTCAAGAAGCCGATCGCTCTGCCGGAGATCGTGGACTATCGGCTGCTTAGAGAAGTGGCGAAGGAGTTAGACACAAAGGGATGAGGGATAAGAGATGAAAAGAAAACTCTTAAGGTCTTTCGTGATAAGCGTGTTGGTCTTAGCCGCAGCGGGCGATTGTTGGGCGCAGCGGCTGGATAAGGCGCTGCTGACGCATTCGAGCGAGAGCATCAGCATCACGCCGCTCATCTACGGCATCGAGAAGGGGTTCTACCGCAACGAGGGAGTCGATCTTCAGTTTCGCATCCTGCGCGGCGACCTGGCGATCGCGGCGATGGTGAACAGCAGAGAGGTCGATTACATCTACGGCGCGGGGACGGCCTTCCTCGCCGCGCTGCGCGGCGCGCCGGTTAAGATACTGTCGCACGATTTCAAGAGCGTGCTCTTTTATCTGATGGCGCAGCCGAACATCCAGTCGGGCAAAGACTTGAAAGGAAAGAAAGTCGCCGTCAGCTCTCTCGGCGGCACCGGCGCGGCTTCGGCGCGAGCGTCGATCAAGGCGCTCGGTCTCGATCCGGACAAAGACGTGACTTACATCGTTATCGGCGCGGCGTCGATTCGGATGGCCGCGATGGAGTCCCGTTCGATCGAGGCGGCGATCATGCCGGTGCCCTGGAACTTCCGCATGAAGCAAAAAGGCTTCAAGGATTTGATTTTTGCCGGCAGCGTCATGTCGCAGCCTCTCACGGGGATCGCCACGACGCGGGAGAAGATCGAGAAGAATCCCGATCAGGTAAAACGAATGCTGCGAGGCTTTCTTCGCTCTCTGCGGGCGGTCAAGCAGGAAACGAAGGACGTGACGGAGTTTATCGCGCGCAGGTTCAGCTTGGATGCGGCCACGGCGGAAGAGACGCACAAAGTCGTTTTGCAAACGTTGAGCGAGGACGGCACCGTCAGCGCGCAGGCGCTTCAGGATTTGCTGGAGCAGTCAAAACGCGAAGCCGGCGTGACCCGAGAGATCAACGTCAACGATATCGTGGATTACCGGATGCTGAGGGAAGTGGCGAAGGAAGGGATCAAGTGAGATGGGGCGAGTGTCAAGTGTACGGAGACAGCGAAACAACATGAAGAGAGAAATCATCGTCCTTACGCTTTGCGCCATGCTCTTTGCGCTTTGCTATCCTGTTGAGGCGCAGCAGGCGAAAAAGGTTCCGCAAATAGGGTATCTATTTACCGGTTTGTTGCCTCCGAAAGAATTCCTGCGAGCACTGCGCGAGCTCGGCTATATTGAGGGAAAAAACATCGCTGTCGAATTCCGCGCCGCTGAAGGAAGAGAGGAACGGCTCCCCGCCCTCGCAGCCGAGCTGGTGAAGCTCAACGTTGCCGTCATCGTTGCCCCTGGTACAGCACCGGCTCAAGCTGCCAGGCAAGCAACCAAAACGATCCCCATTGTTTACACGGGTGGCGCTGATCCTGTCGCCGTCGGGCTCGTCGCCAGTCTCGCCCGGCCGGGAGGGAACGTGACGGGGATAAGCAGCCTGTCGCGGGAATTGACCGGAAAACGGCTGGAGCTATTAAAGGAAGCCTTTCCCAAGGTCTCGGCGGTGGCTGTCCTCACAAGAGGCGTGAATCCGGTTACTACAGACCTGCTTAAAGATATGGAGGCGGCGGCCAAGGCGTTGCGGCTGCAGCTTCTAATCCTGGAGGTGCGAGGTCCCGACGATTTTGACAAAGCATTCTCAGCCATCAATAAGGAGCGGGCCGGAGCGCTCGTCGAGCTTCCGAGCCCGTTGTTCCATAGCAACCGAAAGCGGATCGTGGAGTTCGCGGCAAAGAGCCGCCTGCCGTCGATATTCCACTCGAGGGATTTTGTCGATGCCGGTGGTCTCATGTGCTATGGAGGGAACAACGCCGACCTGTTACGCCGTGTCGCATACTATGTCGATAGAATCCTCAAAGGCGCGAAGCCCGTCGATCTGCCGGTCGAGCAGCCGATGAAGTTTGAGATGATTATTAATCTCAAAACCGCGAAGCAGATCGGGCTCACCATTCCGCCCAACGTGCTGGCGAGGGCGGATAAGGTGATTAAATGATTTTGAGAGTAGAAGGTCGGGTGAGGCTGCTGAGAGGTGCGAAGGTGCGGCAAAACAGACGCCTACCACTAGGAGCGACGCTTGAGACCTTTATCAAACAGGATGATGAACAGACCGACCAACGCAATAATGCCGAGAACGATAAAGGCGGCAGTCCAAGGGTTCACTTCGACACCTCCCTCCCGTCAAGGAAATGGCCCATAAAACCCAACAGCAATCCTATAGCAATGCCGAGGAGAAGTCCAGATGAGCTAAAGCTCTCGGGCTTTGCGAATGGGCCGATGACGAGAAGAGTAAAGGCGACCTTCGCCATGTCCCAGAAGAACTTTGCCAGGTTGTCTTTCTGCTTCTCAGCGCGGATGATCCTCATACCGGGCTTTCCAAAGGGCCATGTTAATACACTACGTCAATGGCGTCAATTGAAATTTCTGGCGAGAAGCTTTTGGCTGCCTTGGCTCGGAAATCTAAAACCTCTATTGAGCGAAGGCGAAGTGTCCAAAATCTAAGGGAAGGTCGGGGGAAAAGGGCAGGATGCAATCACCCATCGGGCAGAGCATCGAGAGAATCGACGGTAGGGACAAAGTAACCGGCGCGGGGGTTTATGCCGGCGACATGAAGCTGCCGGGGATGGCCTATGCGAAAGTCCTTCGCAGCCCGCTGCCGCACGCAAGGATCAGGCGGATCGACGCGCGGAAGGCCGAGGCGCTTCCCGGCGTCTTCGCGGTCCTGACGCGCGATAGTCTAAAGGTTGCCGCGCCGCTCTACGGCGCTTACGTGAAGGACCAGCCGGTCGTCGCCTTGGAGAAAGTGCGCTACGTCGGGGACATCGTGGCCGCGGTGGCGGCGACGAGCGAGGAGATCGCGCGCGAGGCGCTCGAGGCGATCGAAGTGGATTACGAAGAGCTGTCGGCCGTTTGGACCGTTGACGAAGCGCTGCGCGAGGGAGCGCCGCTGGTTCACGAGCGCCTCGAAGGGCGGAAGGAGCCCGATTTCGGCCGAGGCGCGACGCACATCGTTCATGACAAAAGCAACATCTGTTTTCACTTCCGCTACGAGCGGGGGAATCTCGACGAGGGATTTCGCGCCGCCGATCATGTGTTCGAGGACAGTTTCGAGTTTCCCAGCGCGCAGCACTATCCGATGGAGCCGCACGTCAGCCTCACGCGATTCGACGGCGATAGCCTGACGGTCTGGAGCTCGACTCAATCGCCGTTTCCGCTGCGCCAGGAGCTGGCGCGAATTTTCGGAATGCCGCTCAGCCGCGTTCGCGTGATCGTGCCGTACGTGGGCGGGGGCTACGGCTCGAAGAGCGGCGTTAAGACCGAAGGCATTGCCGCCGCGCTCTCGCGGATGGCGGGCCGGCCGGTGCGCATCGCGTTCAGCTCGGAGGAGACCTTCAGGACGCTCTGCCAGCCGCGCGCGCGTCTCACTATCAAAACCGGCGTTAAGAAAGACGGAACTTTTCTCGCGCGGCGCTGCGAGGTCTATCTTAACGGCGGGGCCTACGCGAACTCCGGCCCTTCGGTGACGGAAAAGGCGGGCTACCGCGCGGGGGGCCCGTACCGCATCCCGAATCTGCTCACCGACGCTTACTATGTTTATACTAATACCGTTCCGGGCGGCGCGTTCCGTGGCTTCGGCGGACCGCAGGCGGCTTATGCCTACGACGCGCACCTGGACATGATCGCGCGCCGGATGAAGCTCGATCCGCTGGAGCTTAGGGTCAAGAACCTGCTCAGACGCGGCGAGGAATTCTCGCCGGGCGACACGCCGATCGACTGTGATCTCACGGGGGCGCTCAGGAAAGTCGCGGAGGAAATCGAATGGGAAACAAAAGATAGTTCAAGGGTTCAAGAGTTCAAGGGTTCAAGAATTAAGAGGGGGAAGGGGATCGCGGCGGCGGTGAAAGACGGAGGCGGAACGAACAAGGCGGCGCACGCGATGGTGAAGATTTTGAACGACGGCAGCGTGCTTTTGTCCGTAGGTTCCGTCGAGATCGGCCAGGGGATGCGGACCGCTTTTCTTCAATTGGTCGCGGAGGAGCTGTCCGTTCCCGCCGAGCAGGTCCACGTCGCGGAATTGGACACGGACTACACGCCGTTCGATAAAGGGACCAACGCGAGCAGCGCCACTTCGGTGATGGGGCTGGCGGTGCAGAAGGCGGCGCGCGACGCGCGCGCGCAACTGCTCGACGCGGCGGCCTCGGCGTTCGGCGCTTCAAGCGCGAAGCTCCAGGACGGAAAAGTGATCGTCGGTGAAAAGGCGCTCACGCTGCGCGAGGCGATGCGCCGCTGCTTCGGCGAGGCGGAGGGCGACATCGTCGGGCGGGGCTATTTCAAAGTCCCGCGCAACGATCAGGTTCCGCTCGGATATCCCTCGCCGTTTTGGGAGGTCGGCTTCGGCGGCGCCGAGGTCGAGGTCGACGAAGAGACGGGCGAGGTGAGGATCGTCAAATATGTTTCCGTCACGGACGCCGGCAAGATGATCCATCCTCTCCAATGCCACGGGCAGGACGAAGGCGCCGCCGTTTTCGGCATCGGCCAGGCGCTGTTCGAGGATCTCATCTATCAGGACGGCGAGCTGCTGAACGGCAATCTCGTGGACTATCAGGTTCCGAGATTCAGCCATCTTCCCGAGACGTTTAAGACTATCGTTCTCGAAGAAGGAGGCGGG
Organism: Deltaproteobacteria bacterium RIFCSPLOWO2_12_FULL_60_19; assembly: GCA_001798595.1. Taxonomy (GTDB): domain Bacteria; phylum Desulfobacterota; class Binatia; order UBA9968; family UBA9968; genus 2-12-FULL-60-19. Next base: position 77,023 of record MGSS01000057.1, read on the forward strand.
TTGGGGCCGTATGGCGTGAAGGGAATGGGCGAGGGCGGGATTCTCGCCGTGGCGCCGGCGATCTGCAACGCGGTTTATGATGCAATCGGCGTCCGCATCCAGTCGGTGCCGTTAAAGCCCGGCGTTGTGTGGAAAGCGATCAAGGGAGTAAAAGGGGATTAGGGATTGGGAATTAGGAATTGGAGGGAAGCGAAAATCGAAAATCTAAAATCTAAAATCGAAAATCATGAAGAGTCTCCCCGGATCGACCTTCAGGATAAGGTTACCGGCGCGGCGAAATATATCGACGATCTTCCCGATCTTCCGGGCATGACCTACGCCGCGACGCTGCTGAGTCCCTACTCGCATGCGCGCATCCGCGCAATCGATTCCTCAAAGGCGGAGCGGCTGCCGGGCGTGCTCGGCGTCGTGCACCGCGACCGGCTTGACGGCTTGAATCCGCTGTTGCCGGCTCACCGCCACGAGTTGTTCCAATTAACCGCCGACCAGCCTTTCGTCGCAACCGACAAGGTCCGCTTCGACGGCGAGCTGGTCGCAGTCGTCGCGGCGGAAGACATGCGCACGGCGCTGCGCGCCGTAGAAATGATTGAAGTCGACTACGAGCCGCTGCCTCCGCTCTTCGACGCGACCGAAGCGCTCGCGCCCGGAGCGCCCATTCTGCACGAGAGCCGGGGAACGAACCTGCTGCTGGAAGACAAGCTGGAGTGGGGCGACGTGAAGCGGGGATTCAAAGAGGCGGATCGCGTCTTCGAAGAGGTCTACACCTCGCCAGCCATGTTTCACCATCCGATGGAGCCGATCGGCGGCTGCGTCGCGCAATTTGCCAACGACGAGATCAACCTCTGGGCGCCTACCAGCTCACCCTTCCGCGACACCGGCGAGATCGCCCACTTTTTCGGCCTCGACCCGGAGAAAGTGCGCGTCCGCGTCCCCTACGTCGGCGGCGGCTTCGGCTCCAAAGTCATCACCAGCGCCATCTTCGGCGCGCTGTTCCTGTCGCGGAAGATCCGGCGGCCCGTCCGGCTGGCGCCTTCCGCCCAAGAAAGTTTCCGGCAGAATTCCCGCCACGCCATGGTTTACAAGGCGAAGATCGGCGTGAAATCCGACGGCGCGCTTGCGGCGCTGCAGGTCGATCTTGTCGTCGATACGGGCGCCTACACGACGGGCGGCGCAACGGTGACGCACAACGCCGCGATCTCGGCCTGGGGCTGCTACCGGATTCCGCACGTAAGCATTCATGCGCGCTGTGCCTACACCAACAAAGTTCCCGCCAGCCACACGCGCGCGACCGGCAAAGTCCAGACGACCTGGGGCATCGAATGCGCGATCGACAGCGTCGCGCGCCAGATGGGGATCGAGCCGCTGGAGTTTCGCAAAAAAAACGCGCTGCGCCGGGGAGAGTTCGTCGCCAAGGGAACTCCGGCGATGGACACGGATTATTCAGAATTGATGGCTGAGGCGACGGCGGCGATTCAGTGGAACGGCCGCTCGTCTTCGAGCGGCCTGCCCCGCGCCTCTCATTTTGCGCGCGGGAGAGGGATGGCGCTGAGCCTGCGTCACGGCTCTCAAGGCGGCGGCAGGGCGTATGCCATGGCGACCATCGACGCCCGCGGCGTCGTCAAGATTCATCACAACACGCCGGAAATCGGGCAAGGAACGCATAATTTAATCAGCGTAGTCGCCGCGAAGACGCTCGGCATTCCGCAAAGCGAGGTCCGGGTGGCGCAGCCCGACACGGCGATGCAGCTGCCGTTCGCCGGCGTGAGCGCGCAGCGGACCACGATGCAGATGGGAAAAGCGGTCGAGAATGCCGGTGAGAATCTGAAGCAGGAGTTGATCCGGCTCGCTGCGCAAGCCAAAGGGGGAAAGCCGGAAGAGTGGCAGGTGGTGCAGGGGCGGTTGTGCCGCGCGGAGCGGAGCTTTACCTTCAGCGAGATCGTCCGCACGCTGGGCGGCAGCGCGGTGCTGAAAAGTATCGGCTCGCATAGCCCGCCGCCGACGGTGAGAGAATCGGCGTTTTCCGGCATGGACCATTGGGCGCCGAGCGCCGCGGCGGCCGAAATCGAGGTGGACTGCGAGACCGGCGAGCTGCGCGTGCTGCAATTTTCGGTCATCGCCGACGCCGGCAAGGCGATTCACTACGCCTCCGCCAAGGCGCAGGTCGAGGGCGGCGTGGTCATGGGCTTCGGCCATGCGCTGTTCGAGGAGGTGGTCTATCAGGAGGGCCAGTTGCTGAACGGCCATACCGCCGAGTACCGCCTGCCGGTGATGGGGGATATACCGGAGGCTCTCTATGCTTCGATGGTTGAAAACGAAGACGGCCCGGGGCCGTTCGGCTCGAAAGGAATGTCCCAGACTTCGATCGTGACGGTCGCCCCGGCGATCGGCAACGCGATCTACGACGCCATCGGCGTGCGGGTGAGAGATCTGCCGATCACGGCGGAAAAAATTCTGAGGGCGCTGGGCAAAATAGGAAAGTAGGGGCACGGCATGCCGTGCCCCTACGAAAGCGCAAAGAGGCAATGCAGATGCAGGATGAATTAGATACATCGCAAACCTTCGCACTTTCGGTGACGGTTAACGGCAGGCCGTGGAGCGGCGACGTGCCGGTGGAGGAGACGCTGATCGAATTCCTGCGAGGTCGCCTGGGCCTCACCGGCACCAAGCGCTCCTGCGAGGCGCAGGTGTGCGGCGCGTGCACGGTGCTTGTGGACCGGCGGCCGATCAGCTCATGTAGTTATCTCACCTTTGAGGCCAACGGCAAATCTGTGCTAACCATTGAAGGACTCGCGATCGGCGAACAACTCGATCCGCTGCAAGCGGCGTTCATCCGCAACATCGGCGCGCAGTGCGGCTACTGCACGCCGGGACAGATCATGGCGGCCAAGGCGCTGCTGCTGGAAAACCCCTCGCCGACGCGAGAACAGATCGCCCACTGGCTCCGTGGAAATATCTGCCGCTGCGGCGCCTATCCGGGGATCGCCGCGGCGATATTGGAAGCGAGTCGGGAGAAAAGATGAGGGTTGGAAACGATGACTAAAAAAGTCTTTTCTCTTGCGCTCGGCGCTTTGCTCTTTGCGCTTTGCGTGTCTGTTCAGGCGCAGCAGCCGAAGAAAGTTTCCCGGATCGGTCTGCTCGCGAGCGGTCAAGGGCTCGGGTCGGCCGGCGACGCATTCCGGCAACGTCTTCGCGAGCTCGGCTGGGTTGAGGCCCAGAACATCACGATTGAGTCCCGGTTTGCAGGGGGAAAAAACTTGGACAGGCTGCCCCAGCTTGCGGCCGAGTTGGCGCGGCTCAAGGTTGCCGTAATCGTAGCGGATGGCGATCCAGCGATCTATGCTGCCAAGCAAGCCACCAGCGCGATTCCTATCGTCGTGGTGGCAGTTGGCGATCCAGTCAGAGAGGGTCTTGTCGCCAGCCTCGCCCGTCCGGGCGGAAACATCACGGGGTTGACATCCATTTCTACGGAGTTGAGCGGAAAGAGACTGGAGCTACTTAAGGAGGCTGTTCCTAAGGTATCGCGCGTGGCCGTCCTTTGGAATCCGGCCAATGCATCCAATGTGATCGAATTCAAAGAGGCGGAAGTCGCCGCGCGGGCGCTTGGTTTGAAGCTTCAATCTCTGGAGGTGCGTGGTCCGGACGATTTCCAAGGCGCATTCGCAGGCGCAGCCAGAGACCGAGCTAATGCGCTCATCGTGGTTAGAGACCCCCTCGTCGATAGTCACCATTTCCGCATACTAGACTTCGCTATCGACAAAAGACTGCCATCGATACACGGCGAGGAACAATTCGTAGAAGCAGGAGGCCTCATGTCCTACGGGCCGAGCCGCGTAGAGCTGTTCCGCCGCGCCGCTACTTATGTGGATAAGATCCTGAAAGGCGCGAAGCCCGCAGACCTGCCCGTGGAGCAACCGACTAAATTCGATCTGGTGATCAATCTGAAAAACGCCAAGCAGATCGGCCTCACGATTCCGCCGAACGTGCTGGCAAGGGCGGATAAAGTCATCAAGTAATTTTAGATTTTCGATTGCTGATTTTAGATTGAGGAAAAAAGAGATGCACAGAACTCTTCGAAACCGATTTCTCAACTCTGATTCCGGCAACAATCGGAAATCTAAAATCGAAAATCCAAAATGGGCGGGGATCTTCGCTATCGCTCTCACATTCGCCCTCGGTGGGGCTGGGGTTCAGGCGCAGCAGCCAAAAAGTGTTCCCAGGGTCGGGTATCTGTCGGTGCTCTCACCTTCGTCTGATTCCGCCCGCATTGAGGCGTTCCGCCAAGGTATGCGCGATCTGGGCTACCTTGAGGGACAGAACATGGCCATCGAGTACCGATATGCGGAGGGGAAGTTGGAGCGGCTCCCCGACCTGGCGGGGGAGCTGGTCCGTCTCAAAGTTGATGTCATCGTTGTCGGTGGGTCTACTGCAACTAGAGCGGCCAAAAATGTCACCAGGGTGATCCCAATCGTCATGGCGCATGGTAGTGATCCTGTTGAACTCGGGTTTGTGGCGAGCCTCGCGAGGCCCGGGGGAAACATCACAGGGTTAACCCATCTGGCGCCGGAGCTTGGGGGGAAGCGCCTGGAGCTGCTCAAAGACAGTCTTGCCCAGCTTTCCCGCGTGGCCGTCCTCACGGATCCGGGCACTCAAGGCCACGGCCCGCAGATAAAAGAGCTCGAGGTTGCAGCACGGGCGTTGGGTCTGCAGCTTCGGCCCGCGGAAGTTCGAAAGCCCAACGACCTGGAGAACGCTTTTTCGGCAATGACCACGGGGCGCGCCGGCGCTCTTATCGGGCTGCAACAACCGACGTTGGATAGGCTTCGAGAACGGATCGTGGACCTCGCGGCCAAGAACCGGCTGCCAGCGATGTATTCAAACAGCGAATACGTTGAGACGGGCGGTCTCATGTCTTACGCGGCTGACATTGTCGCCATGTTCCGGCGCGCCGCCACCTACGTGGACAAGATCCTCAAGGGCCGCAAGCCAGCCGACCTTCCTGTCGAGCAGCCGATGAAGTTCGAGCTGGTCATCAACCTGAAGGCGGCGAAGCAGATCGGGCTGACAATTCCGCCGAATGTGCTGGCGCGGGCGGACAAGGTGATCAAATAACACCGATCAGCGGAAAGGGGCGATCGAGCCGGGTCCGAGCGGGAGTTCGAGAGCGTGGGCAAGGGCACGATTGAGTTGGGCGAGCTTGGTCGCCGATAAGGTGGACACAAAATGGGTGAGCTTAGTTTTGAACATCAATGTGAGAAAATCGCAGCGGATCGCGGAGGTGCGTGGCAGACCGTCCTCCGGCCCCAGCACAACCTCGGTTGTGAGTCCCAGGACTTCTCCGTAGACAGGGGCGCAAACGACCGTCGAAACGTCCTCGTGCTCGGCGACAAATGTTCGGGACACCACGACGTAAAATCCCGGCTTTCCGCCGCGCTCGGAAACCCGCTCGCGCGTGCGGTAGACCTCGCCTCGCCTCACGAGCGCGCCTGCTCCGAGATGAGCGCCCGCGCTTGCCGCGCCAGGCGCTTGCGGTGTTTCCGAAACACCTCGCCGTCCTTCGCCTCAATCTGTCGGCGTCGCTCTCGTTCGCCGAATTCGCGCAGCGCCTCTCGAACAAGCGCCGATCGACTGCGAAATCGCATGGACCCCTCGGTCAATTCATCCAGGACCTTCAACGTTGCTTCGTCAACAGTAACAGCAATAGTTTTCATATTGGCAAAGGTATCAGCATTTTGGGCTGATTTCAATGTTCCTGCCGTCTTGACTCAAGGCTTCACAAGATACGGCATCGGCGTGGCGATGGTATGTGGCGTGGTGGCGGGGGTGTTGTGTGCGGAGGTCGGCGCGGCGGATAAGATCAGAATCGCCGTCACCAACTTCAACATGAGCTTTCTCCCTTCGGGCATCGCGCTGAAGCGGGGCTTCTTCAAGGAAGAGGGGTTGGAGGCGGAGGTGATCCGGATGAACGCCAACGTCGCCATTGCCGCTCTGGCCGGCGGCGACGTCGGCTACACGATGATCTTCGGCTCCGTCGTGCGGGCGGCGATGAGAGGCCTGCCGGTCAAGGTTGTCGCGAGCTTCATCGACGGCTCGACGCACGCGCTGATCGCCCGTCCCGAGTTCAAGTCCGCCAAAGATTTAAAGGGCAAGACGCTCGGCGTGCAGGCTTACGGCGCCACCGACCACCTCGCTGCGAATATGATGCTCAAACATTTCGGCGTCGATCCTGAAAAAGATATCAAGACGGTGGCCCTGGGTTCCGCCTCGGCGCGCCTGGCCGCGCTGAAAGAGGGAGTCGTGCAGGCTGCCGTGGTCGCGCCTCCGGCGGACGCTGAAGGGAAGAAGCTCGGGTTTGTCGTCTTTAGCAGGGCGTACGAAGTCTTCAACTTTCCGTTTGTCGGGCTGGGAACGACGGTCAAGAAGATTCAAGAGCGGCCGGACGAGGTGCGGCGGACGATCAAGGCGTTGATCAAGGCGAATCGTTTTATCCGCAACAATCGAGAGGGGACGATCCAGATCCTGACGGAGTGGGGCCGGACGGAGCCGGAGAATGCGGCGGCGGCCTACGATTCGTCGTGGAAGGTTTACAACCTCGACGGGAATATACCGGAGGACGGCTTACGCTCGGTGATCGAGCAGGCGAAGCAGGAGGCGAAGATCACGCGCGAGATTGCGTTGGGGGAGGTGGCCGAGCAGGGGCTGCTGCGCGAGGCGCAGCGGGAGTTGGGAATAAAAGGGCGATGACACGTTTGAAAACTCGAGGAGAAAACATGAAGAAATTTTGGATGCTGATCGTTGCGGCCATCGGCCTGTGTGATCCCGCCTACGGCGCGGATAAGATTCGCATCTCCATATCGAGTCTGGATGTGGCCTTTCTCACCGGGGGGGTGGCGGAGAAGAGGGGCTTCTTCAAGGAAGAAGGATTGGAGGTCGAGCTGATTCGCATGAACGCCAACGTCTCGATCACCGCGCTCGCCACGGGCGACATCGACTATACGATGATCTTCGGCTCGGTGGTGCGAGGCGCGATGCGCGGCCTGCCGATCAAGGTCGTCGCGAGCTTCATGGACAGCTCCACGCACACGCTGATCGCCCGGCCCGAGTTCAAATCGCTTAAGGATTTAAAGGGCAAGACGCTGGGCGTCAGCTCTTTCGGCGCGACGGCGGATGTGGCGGCGCGCATGATGTTCAAACAGGCGGGCATCGATCCTGAGAAAGAGATCAAGATCATCGCCTTGGGAGCCGATCGCGCGCGCTTCGCCGCGCTGAAAGAGGGGATCGTCGACGTGGCGGTCATCTCCCCGCCGGCGGACGCCGAGGGGAAGAAGATGGGATTCAACGTTCTCGCCCGGGCCTACGAGCTGTTCAGCTTTCCCTTCGTCGGGCTGGGAACGAACGTGAAGAAGCTGAAGGAGAAGCCCGACGAGATCAAGAAAACCATCAAGGCGCTGATCAAGGCGAATCGCTACATCCCGGCCAACCGGGACGGCGCGATCCAGGTCCTTGCCGAGTGGGGCAGGACCGACCGGGAGAGCGCGGCGGCGTCGTACGACGGCACGGTCAAAGTGTTCAACGCAGACGGGAGCATTCCGCAAGACGGGCTCAAGCTGGTGATCGACCAGGCCAAGCAGGCCCTGAAGATGGACCGTCCGGTCTCATTCGATGAAGTCGCGGACCTAGGTCCTTTGCGCGAGGCGCAAAAAGAGTTAGGAATCAAAGGACGTTAAACAACAGGAGGACAGAGAGATATGCCGGAACCAAAGATTTCAACGCAGCAGATTGCGGAGAAAAAAAGTTCGTACCGCAAGTGGATCGATGCGGAGGGTGTGCCGCTGATCGAAGGATTTTTTCTCGACGACATCGCCGCGGCGCCGCTTTCGCCCTGGGACCGCGTCGGCGGCAATGCCGTGCGCGTATGCCTGGAAGGCACGGGCGAGACGAACGATGCCTATATTTGCGAGATTCCGCCCGGGAAGTCCCTCAAACCGCAAAAGCACATGTTCGAAGAGCTGGTCTATATCGTGAGTGGCCGGGGGGCGACGACGATGTGGCAGGACAACGGCCCCAAGCGGACCTTCGAGTGGCAGGAAGGATCGCTGTTTTCGCCGCCGCTCAACACGAATTACCAGCACTTCAACGGCAGCGGCACTCAGCCCGCGCGCTATCTCGCGGTCACGAGCGCGCCGATCATGATCAACCTCATCCATAACATCGACTTTGTCTTCAACTGCGCGTACGTCTTCAAGGATCGCTTTAACTCCGAGGACGATTACTTTTCGAAGGAGGGCACCTGGTACGCGGGCAGGGTCTGGGAGACCAACTTTGTGCCCGACGCGAAGAACCTGAATCTCATCGAGTGGAAGGAGCGTGGCGCCGGCGGCTCCCAGGTCCGCTTCCAGATCGCCGAGAATACGATGTGCGGCCATGTCTCGCAATTTCCCGTCGGCACCTACAAGAAGGCCCACTACCACGGGCCGGGCGCTCACGTGATCATCTTGAGCGGCCAGGGCTACTCGCTCATGTGGCCCAAGGGCCAGCCGATCCAGCGATTCGATTGGAAGCCGGGCAGCATGGTCGTTCCGCCGGCGGATTGGTTCCACCAACACTTTAACTCCGGCCCGAACCCCGCGCGCTATCTCGCGCTCCGCTGGGGCAGCAAGAAGTACTACGGCATCATGGGCGAGGGCGGGGGTCAGACCGACGTGGACGTGAAACTCGGCGGCCATCAGATCGAGTACGAAGACGAGGATCCAATGGTGCGGCGCATATTCGAAGAGGCGTGCGCCAAGTCCGGCGCCAAGAGCCAGATGGAGAAGTACTATAAGAAGTGAGTCGTGAGAAGTGAGCAGTGAGTAGTGGGGACAAAGAAGCAAAGCGCAAAGAGTAGGGGCGCGATTCATCGTGCCCGTATGAGCTTCAGTAGATGGGCATAACGAGGAAGATTACCTTCGCGGGCGGGGACTACGACCGCACGCATGCGCTGATCGAAGGGAGCATCAAGCCGGAGGGTCTCGAGCTCGACTGGCGCATCCTGCCGTATCATGAAATCTGGACGCGGATGCTCAATCGCTACGAGTTCGACGCCTCGGAGCTGTCGCTCTCTTCGTATCTGATCGGGCGCACGATGGGGAAGCCGTTGACCGCGATCCCCGTCTTTCCGGCGCGCGCCTTTCGCCACTCCTGCATCTTCGTCAACACGCGGAGCGGCATCCGCGAGCCGCGCGACCTCGTCGGGAAAAAGGTCGGCATCTCCGAATTTCAACAGACGGCGACCGTATGGGTGCGGGGAACTTTGCAGCACGAGTACGGCGTTGATCTGGAGAAGGTCCGCTGGTTCACCTGGGTGAAGCAGAGCCGGATGGAGATCGAGCTGCCACGGCGATTCAATATTCAGCAGCTTCCACCCGAGACGCCGCCGGACGAGCTGCTGGCGCAAGGGGAGCTGGACGCGATCATCTGCGCCAATCTCTTTCCCTCTCTGCTGAACGGCGCGCCGGGAATCCGGCGGCTGTTTGAGAATTACGAGGAGGTCGAGGCCGACTATTTCGCCAAGACCGGGATTTTTCCGATCATGCACACCGTGGCGATCCGCGCCGAGCTCTGGAAGGAATCCCCTTGGATCGCGGAGAGTCTCTTCAAGGCGTTCCAGCAATCCAAGGAGCTGGCTTACCAGCGGCTCAACGATCTCTCGCCTTATAAAATCAGCCTCGCCTGGTTTCGCGAGCCGGTGAAGCGGCAGAGAGAAATTCTCGGCGACGACCCGTGGGCTTACGGACTGAGCAAAAATCGCCGCGTCGTGGAGACGCTGATGCAGTACCTCTACGAGCAGGGGCTGGTGAATAAGAAGATGCCGCTGGAAGAGTTGTTCGCGCCGAACACGTTGGATTTGTAGGTCGGCACCGAAATAGATAGGAGAGAGATTTATGGAAAAGCCGAGAATCCGCCACATCGCCATCAACGTTCGGGACCGGGAGAAGGAGGCCGAGTACTACAAGCGCGTCTTCGGCATGGAAGAGAAGCAGCGGGGCGAAAACGGCACGATCTATCTTTCCGACGGCTTCGTCGACGTCGCCCTGATCAGCACGCCGAGGCATCCCTGGGGGATCAACCATTTCGGTTTCAAGGTGGACAGCGTGAAGGCCGTGGAGAAGACCGCGCAAACGACCGCCGAGGCCAATACTTTCGGCGCGATCGCGGAGAGTTGGATCAAAGACCCGGAAGGTAACCGGGTGGATATCTCCGAGCACGGCTGGCCAGTCTGAGAGCCTGCTGAAAAAGGCCCATCTGCGGCGTTGCACTCGAACCGCTTCGCTCGACGTACTATAGAGTACGCCGTCGCTCGCGGATTCATCGTGCGCCTTGCATCTGGGACCTTTTTGATCAGGCTCTAAGAGTTTTAAAACAGATGCGGATTGCCAAAAAACGTTTCATGACGAGTTTTACAGAGGAGCACGATGATGGACGCCGCGTCCTGGAGAAAAAACATCGGCGAGATGGTTAGGCAGTACGCCCGCTCGCCGCAACTGCAACATTACTTCTCGGTGCGGATGACGCGGGAACGGGCGCAGCTCATGCTCAAGCAGCTTGCTCTCTACGTCCGGCATCGCCGCGACTGCTGGGCCAATGTTTCGTCGAACTGTCCGGAGATGGCGGTGAAGCATAAAATTCTGGAACACGAGATGGGCGAGGTGATCAAGGATAAATATTCCGAGCACGGCCATCTCGACCTGATCGTGCGCCAGGGGCGCGCCGTCGGGCTCAGCCCCGAAGATATTCTCAACGCCGAGCCGATTCCGACCACGCGCGCGACGCTTTATGCCTGGGCCTGGCTGACGCGGAGCAAAAGCTGGATCGAAGGGATCGCCGCGCTCACCGTGACCGAATGGGGCAACGACGACCGGCTGCTGGGAGATTTAGGCGGCGGCCATTCGACCCGGATGGCCCGGCGGTGGATGGACGACATGGGGCTGAAGATGAAGGACATGCCCAACTTCGAAGCCCACAGCGAGGCCGACGAAGAGCACAGCGATATGTTCCTGCCGTTCCTGTCCCGCTTCGCCACCGGTGAGAAAGAAAAGCTGGCGTTCCAGGCGGTGCAGGAATCGCTGGACCTGTTCGCTATCTACCGCGAGGGCGTCGCCGTGGCGATGGAGAAGCTCCCGGCTTGACAAAGAACGTGTTCGTGTCCGTGGTTCGTGTTCGTGTAACGAGAGTCAAGGCTGATTCTGATTGAGCGGAAATTTGCTTTTACGAGCACGACGCACGATCACGAGCACGGGGATGGGGGTTCTATGAGCCATTGGGGTAACGCGCGGGCGGAGATCGACGGAATTCTAAACCAACACTTCGACACGCCGGAGTACAAACGGTTGTTCGGCGTGAAGCTGACGCCGGAGCGGCAGAAGCTGCTCGATATCCATTATCCCCATTACATTAAAAGCCGGCGCGACTGCTGGGCCGCGTCGCAGGCGAAAGCGCCGCTCGACGTCAAGCGCGCCATCTGGGAGCATGAAAAAGACGAGCTGATCTACGACGAGCGTCTCGGCGCGGCTCATCTGACGGACGACGACATGGCGCGAGCGACGGCCGAGGCCGCGTTGCTCCCCAGCGCCAGGGCGGCGATTTACGCCTGGCTCTATCTCTGCAACACGCGGCCGTGGATCGAGAGCCTGATGATCAACCACGCCACCGAGCGGAAAAACAACCCGGAGATCGTCAAAGGGGGCGGCTACACGCAGCGCTTTGCGATGAAGAAGGTCGCCGACCTGGTCGGCAGCGTGGAGAAGCTCGACGCGAACACCCGTGTCCACATGGTGGCCGACATCGACCACTCCAATTTGTTCGAGCCGGTCTTCGAGCGCTACGTGGGGGACGAAAGGGCGGCGCGCGCCGTCGTGCTCGCGGCCCAGGACAGTCTCGCCGTCGACCGCGCCTACCGCAACGCGTTGGCCGTGGGGATGATGGAAATTCCGGAGCAAACCGGCGAGGCGCTCACATGATAGACGAATTACATGGCCTGTGGCACTTTAGGCCTGACCCTCAACCCGCCCCCTCAACCCTAAGTCAGAAGGAGAAAAGGGATGAAGATTGCGGTGATCGACGACTATCAGGATGCGTTCCGCACGCTCAAGTGTTACGCGAGGCTGAAGGGTCACGACGTGATCGTTTACAACGACACCGAGAAAGATCCGGTTCGGCTCGCCGAGCGGTTGAAAGACGCCGAAGCTGTGTTGCTAACCCAGCAGCGCTCGCGCTTTCCAAGCGCCGTGATCGAGCGGCTGCCCAAGCTCAGGCTCGTCAGCCAGACCGGGCGCGCGACCGCCCATATCGACGTCGAGGCCTGCACCCGGCACGGAGTCATGGTCTCGGCCGGTGGGGCCGGCAGATCGCACACGACGGCGGAGCTGACCTGGGGACTGATCCTGGCCGCGCTGCGGCACATCCCGTACGAGGTAAAGCGATTGAGAGAGGGACACTGGCAATCGACGATCGGCACCGCCGTGCAAGGCAGGACGCTCGGCATTTACGCTTTTGGCAAGATCGGCGGTCTGGTCGCCGGCGTCGGACGCGCCTTCAGCGCACGGGTGGTTTGTTGGGGCCGGGAAAGATCGACGGCGCGCGCGAGAGAGGCTGGATACGAGGTCGCGGCAAGCCGTGAATCATTTTTTGGCGAATCGGACATCGTGAGCCTGCATCTCCCGCTGATCAACGAGACGCGCGGCATCGTGACCCGCAAAGACCTCGACCGGATGAAGCCGACGGCGCTGATCGTCAACACCAGCCGCGCCGGGATCATCGCCGAGGGCGCGCTGGCGGACGCGCTCAAAGCCGGGCGTCCGGGCTTTGCCGCCGTGGATGTCTTCGAAGACGAACCGGTCATTGGCGCGGCGCACCCGCTGCTCAAAATGGACAACGCCGTCTGCACGCCACACCTCGGTTACGTTGAGCATGATAGTTATGAAGCTTACTACGGCGACGCCGTGGAGCAGATCGTCGCATACGCTCAGGGCAAGCCGATCAACGTAGTGAATCCGGAGGCGCTGGGAAAGAAATAAGAGGGATTTAGGATCGATCGGTCGCGGAGGAAGCCTCATGGAATACCGCCAATTCGGCACGACAGAATTCAAAGTCTCCCCGATGGGTCTCGGCTGCATGAGCATGTCGGGCGTGTACGGTCCGGCCGACGACGCCGAGTCCATCGCCACACTGCACCGAGCTTTCGATCTCGGCATCAATTTCCTGGACACCTCGGCCAGCTATGGCAACGGCCATAATCATGAGTTGATCGCCAAGGCGCTTAAAGACAGGCGGGAGCGGATCGTGATCCACTCCAAATCGGGCAGCCCTCGCGCTCCCGACGCCAGCGGGAGCCGCAGCGGCAGCACGCCGCAATACTTGACGGAAAATTGCGAGCAGAGCGTCAAGCGTCTCGGCATCGACAGTCTCGATATTTTTTGCATGTCGCGGGTCGATCCCAAAATACCCGTTGAGGAATCGGTGGGCGCCATGGCGCGTCTCGTTGAACAGGGCAAAACGCGCTACATCGGCCTGTCCGAAGCCAGCGCGAACTCCATCCGGCTGGCGCGCAAGGTTCACCCCATCGTCTCCCTGCAGATGGAATATTCGCTCTGGTCCCGCGATCCGGAGAGCGGCAACATCCAGGCCTGCCGCGAATTCGGCATGGGCTTCATGGCCTATTCGCCGTTGGGACGAGGCTTCTTTGCTGGCGCCGTGCGTGACGTCAAGGATCTGGCCGACGGCGACGGGCGCAGCCATCATCCGCGCTTTCAGCCGGGCAACATCGAGCACAACCTGAAACTGCTCGCTCGGTTCGAAGAGTTGGCCGGAGAGAAATCAGCCACGCCGGCGCAACTGGCGCTGGCCTGGCTGATGGCGCAGGGCAATGACGTCATCCCGATTCCCAGTAACAAGAGCCGAAAACATCTCGAGGAGAACCTCAAGGCCGTCGACATAAAACTCAGCAGGGAAGATCTCGCCGGGCTCGATGCGCTCTTTTCGCTCGGCGCCGCCGCGGGTCCGCGCGCAAGAGATATGGATCGGGTGAATATTTAGCCGGTTCAAAGCGTTCAGGCCGTTCAAAAAGTTCACACCGTTATTTGACGATCTAACGGGCCAAGGGGGAAAACATGCCGAACGTTAAACTACCGACGGGCGTCGATCTCTATTACGAGTCTCACGGTCAAGGAGAGCCGCTGATCCTGGTGCCGTCGACCGCCTACTCCTGCGAGGTTTGGAAACCTTCGCAGATGCCGCTCGCGCAATCGCTCCATTTGGTTATACACGATCCACGGGGATGCGGCCGCTCGGTAGCCAGGCAAAACGTTTACACGATTGAACAAATGGGGGCGGATATCGTCGCGCTCATGGATCACCTGAAGATTCCCTCGGCCCATCTCTTAGGCCACTCCATGGGAGGGCGCATCGCGCTCGCCGCCGCGCAGAATTTTCCGGGGCGGGTGAAGAGTTTGATTATGGCGGCGAGCGGCTCGGGCCCGGCGTCGCGGCCCGGCTCGGATTGTATCACCGGTCTGCCGCATCGCCTCGTCTACGAGCTGGCCCACATGGGTTTGGAGAAAATGATTCGTTATGAAGTCTGCGAGTCCGATACGTTCTTTACGAAGGACTACCGGGATCGCCACCCCGATAAAGTCGAAGAATTTTTCCGCCTCGCCTGGGCGACGCACGCCAGGCTCTCGGAGTTCGTCCATATCGTCATCGCGCGCCACAATTTCGAAGGGACGCACCGGCTGAGTGACGTGCGAGTCCCAACGCTGGTGGTGATCGGCGATCATGACACCGGCAGGAGCAATCACCTGGCGCAAGCGGAGGTTCTCGTCAAGAGAATTCCCGGCGCCGAGCTGAAGGTTCTAAAGGGACAATCGCACGGCTTTTTCTGGCAAGCGGCGGAGGAAACCAACGCGCTGATTCTCGATTGGGTCAAGAATCACGGCGGCGCGAAATAGTGATCAGCGTGAGTGATTCGCGGCGCTAAAAAGAGTTCATCAACGAACTCCCCAGGTTCTCAGGGCGCTCTCGGACTTCATCGATTCGGCTTCACCCTCACGGGAATAGTTGCGTACTTGCGCAACTACGACAAGTGACAGCGTCCCTGTGAAAGTGCTCCGGTGGGTCGCATGCGTATTCGACCTTGAAGTAGGGCTGAGCTTTCTGTACCATGTGTCATGGATCTACGGGAGATCCGGCAACTCGTACGACAAGGCGACTATGAGTTCAGTGTCCATGCACAACAAGAACGCTTGGAGGACAACCTCGATATTACGGAGATCGAATCTGCATTGCTCGGCAACGCGGAGATTTTGGAGGAGTACCCCAACGATCCACGGGGAGAAAGCTGCTTGGTTTTAGGTTTTACCGAATCTCGACCGGCACATGTTGTGTTAGGATGGGCCAAAAGAAAGCTGGACGGTAGCAAAAGATTGAGGATTATTACGGTTTACATCCCGAGATTACCTAAATGGGCTAACCCCAGAACCAGAGGGATAACGATATGACAACCTACGCAGACTGCTCCTTTTGTGGCGGAGAGGTCACCGAGAAAAGAATCGACTACGACTATCGGCGGCAAGCCCATCTCGTGGTTATCAGCAACGTGCCCGCTGGGGTGTGCGGCCAATGCGGTGAGAAATATTTCAGGCCGGATATCCTCAAGAAGATGGATGAAACCTATCACGACATTTTCGACCGGAACCAAAAGCCTCAGCGCACGCTAACAGTGCCCACGGTCTCGCTGTAGAACCGCAAGCGCAAACACATCAGCCTCGTTGACTACAGGTAGCAGTTTACCATCTGCGGCTCTCCGCATCCCCCAACCCCCAGTTCCAAATTCCTAATCCCCGACTCGGGTGAATTAGCCGGATTGTGGAAATACAAGGTGAGACGATTTCGCATCGTCTACGGGATCGACCCGAAAAAGCGGCTGATTAAGATTTTCGCAATCCGTCACCGGCGGGAGATTTCCGAAGAGCTGGCTGAACAATTCCACCCCTTGACGCTGCGAGCCGTGGTCCAATCAGGGAGTGAACAGAAATAAGTCTAGACTCAGGCCTGACCTCTCAACCTGACCCCTCAACCCTCAGACTGCTCTCAACGTGCGAGAAATGGCCGACCTGCGGCTTGGAAGTCAGAAAGAACGGCTTCGCAGAGAAGCTCCGCTGAGAAGCCGCTAGCAGTGTATCCGAAAGGCTGGCGCTCCGAGGAGAAACGGGCTATCCTGTAGCTGGTGGCGCAATACAGATTCACGGAATATTTCGAAAAGGAAGTATTGCGCAAGCGGCCCTATCTCAAGAAGGAATGGTGCATACAGGTTTTGGAGAATCCCCTGAGAAGCGAACCTCAAGAGCAAAACCGGTATCGTTTTTGGGGTACAATCGAGGAATTCGAGGGACGCGTCCTGAGGGTCATCACGTTGGAGGATAAAATTACGATTCACAACGCCTTTCCTGATCGAGGGTTCAAACCATGAAGCTCAATTATTATCCCGATACAGACTCACTTTATATCGATCTCTCCGAGAAGCCGAGCGTCGAGAGTCGAGAAATTTCGGCAGGCGTCGTTCTCGACTACGACGTCGAAGGACATCTGGTAGGCATCGACATCGATAATGCCAGTCGAAAAGTCGATCTCAAAAAGCTCACGCTGAACAAACTACCGGGGATTATTCAGACCAACTCAGTCTAGCGTTGTGTGCCCCGGCCGATCCAATGCGCCCGCCGGCAGGTGCCTAAAACCGAACCCGTCCTTTTTTTCTCGAACAGCATCGATTTGGCTTAGTGCTCACGGCGATAGTTTCGTACTTGCGCAATTGCGCAAATACGCAAGCCTGCCTCGGTGAATAGAGATAGCAGTTTGCCACCCGTGGCTCTCCGCATTCTCCCAATTCCTAATGCCTGATCCCCAACCGAAATACACTGGCGAAAGGTTTATGAAAAGCTGGCTGAACAATTCCTCCATCCGACCTCGACCTTGCCGTTAAGAAAGTCGAGTCGTAGAAGTCCGACCCTAAAGTTTCCCCCTCGATGTTCCCCGCCAGACGATAAAGTAATTTCTTCCAACCAGTAACTTTTTTTACCTGCCATACGGGCCGGCGCTTATTTACCCAACTCGGGAAAACCATTGAAAATCATTACTGTTTTCCCGCTTGGCACAGACCTTGCCTTTAAATCTCGCCGGGGGAAACGACTTTTATGAAGACACTTAGGCTTATTAGACGCACCTTGCTAAGTCTCTTGCTTGGCACGGCCCTCGTGCTCGCCGTTCCGGTCGCTGACAATCGAGCGGCGAGTTATGCGCAAGCCGTTAACTTTGGGTTTTTCTACAGTACTCTTTCGCCTCACGGCCGATGGGTAACAGTCGACGCTTACGGCGACGTCTGGATTCCGGCACGAGCGCCGGTTGGCTGGCAACCTTACACGGTTGGCCGTTGGGCGTACACCGACTATGGTTGGACATGGGTGTCTCTCGACCCCTGGGGCGATATCCCTTATCACTACGGCACGTGGACCCACATCCGTCACCATGGATGGGTTTGGGTTCCAGGATATGTCTGGGCTCCTGCGTGGGTCACCTGGAGCTATAGCGACGCATACATCGGCTGGGCGCCGATTCCCCCGACCTTGGTCATCACTTCTTGGGGCTACGCGGGACCTCCTGTGGTGGTGGAACGTGACCACTACGTATTCGTCCCGGTGCATCGGTTTGTAAATGTAGACGTAACAACAGTGCGGGTGGCGATAAGGCGAAATATCACAATTATCCGCGAGACCCGGAACGTGACGAACTTCAAGGTTGTCAATGGCACTGTGCGCAGCACTGCGGTCCCGGTGACCCACGTTGAAAGAGCTGCCCATACCCGAATTCAGCGCACTGACATCAATGTAGTGCGTGCTACGCCGACCCGAATCGAAGCCGGCGGCGGGCGTCAAGGGGACAGGATTCTTGTCGCCGGTCCTCGTGAAAGAAACGTGGCGCGACTTGAAGAGAGATCTAACCGGAGTGACCGTGAAGGACGACCCCGGGCGCCGGACGGGATTTCGCCTCGCCCTGGATCAAATCGAGGCTCTTCCGAAGAGCGCGTCGTAAGCCCGCCTGAAAGAAAAGGGGGAGCGATTGAAGAAAAACGCGATCAGCGCGTTCGTGAAGGACAAGGCCGGCGACCGGACGTTGGTTCGCCTCGTCCCGGAACAGATCGCGGCTCTCCTGAGGCCCGTGTCGTAGCTCCGCCTGAAAAAAAGGGGGGACGATTTGAGGAAAGATCCAAGCAGCATGAAAGACCGAGCGAGCCGCCGCGCGTGCACTCGCGTCAACCACCAACAAAAGAACAGCACTCACAGAGCCGTAAAGACAAGGGCGAAAAATCACAGGAGCATCGTAAGGAATTGCCTCCATCCTAATCGTAGTCTTGAGCAGACAGATCGGCGAGTCCCGTCGCCACAGCGGCGCCATTCTCCTTTAGCCTTCAGTTATCCGGGCGCCTTTTCGCCATTTCGGTAAAGAACGCCTCTTTCTCCGGCAAAATCCGCGGTTCATAATCCTAATTTTTGGTCGTCAAAGACACCCTTATGCAAAGAAAAAGTTCCAAACAAATCAAACTCGTAAGCGCTGATCCGGCTAAATCGGCGCAGACGTCAGGTCTCCGTTACGTGACGGATAAGCTTCCGGGAATCAGGCGAGAGCGAACCGGCAAAGCGACGCGTTACTATGATCCGAAAGATAGACCGCTGCAGGACGTGGATGAAATTTGTAGAATCAAAGCGCTGGCGATCCCGCCGGCCTGGAGGGATGTATGGATCAGCCCTTTTCCCGACAGCCATCTACAGGCGACGGGACGGGATACGAAAGGGCGAAAACAATACCGCTACCATCCGCGCTGGCGCGAGGTCCGCGACCAAACAAAATACGACCGCATGATGCTCGTTGGGGAGAAGCTGCCTGCGCTTAGGGCTCGGGTATCCAAAGACCTGGCCCGTGCTGGATTACCGCGGGTCAAAGTCATCGCGACCGTCGTTAAGCTCCTCGAAACCACTCTGATCCGCGTCGGCAACGAAGAGTACGCCCGGGAAAACCAATCCTTTGGCTTGACCACCATGCGTAACAAGCACGTTAGGATCAATGGATCGAAAATCCGCTTTCGCTTCCGCGGCAAGGGCGGCGTGGGACATGATCTGGAGTTCGACAACCCGCGATTGGCGCGAATTGTGAAACGCTGCCAGGATTTGCCGGGACAGGAGCTGTTTCAATATGTCGATCAAAACGGCAAACCGGGCACGGTCGAGTCAAGCGATGTCAACGCATATCTGCGCGAGGCGACTGGAGACGACTTCACCGCCAAGGATTTTCGCACGTGGGCCGGCACTGTATTAGCGGCCCGGGCCCTTCGAGAAAGCGAATATTTTGATTCGAAGGCTCAGGCCAGGCGGAACATCGTCAAAGCCGTTGAAAAAGTAGCCAGGAGGCTGGGCAATACGCGGGCCGTCTGCCAAAAGTGCTATATCCATCCTGCAGTGGTGAATTCGTATATGGATGGATCTTTGCTCCAAACCCCGGACCATCGTGCGCAGCGGGCGACAGCCGGGTCGCCGAGCGATTTACATCCCGAAGAGGCTGCGGTTATGGCCGTACTGGAGCAACAAATGGCGAGAAAACCGAAGGTCGACAAGGTAAAAGTCAAAACTAAAAAGCCAAAAAATGATCTCGTAGCACGGGACCACAAATTGGTCGGGAATGCTTTTCCTGAACCGCATTCCTTTCCTCTCGGATTACGTCCGTCCAATCCCGGAGCTGGTGTAGGATCAAAGATGTGACGGGATCGGGAACCAGGATTTGGCGAAGAAAGTGGGGTAGGGCCAGCAAGCCGTCCCTCCTCAACCCGTTCGTCCGCAATGCCCGGACTTCCTTCGCTTTCGCGGCGCGTCGCTGAAGGAATCTAATACGGGGTCGCGAGCGGCGCGGCTCTGCTACTCACAACGGCCGATTCCCTGGCGTAGGTTCGCGGGGATCGTCAGGGTAACGGTAAAGCCCTGAGAGCCGACAAGACCCGGCACCACCAGCACCACGTCCTTGGTAACAGTCGTGGGAAGCTGGTTTGGGGTCCAGGGCGCCCGTTGAATACCGACACACTTACAATCCATGGTGCAGGGCATAAGATCCAGCTCACGGGGAAGCTCGAGGGGAGCCGTTGGATTGGCGCCGAAGATGGCATTCGTGATGGTAGCCCTCTGGGCGGCCGTTGGACCGGGCGCAATGCCGGTTATGTTTGCGGCGACAGCCGCCGCCCACCTGAATTCCATACGGACGCACGGGAGTTGCCGGCATGAGAACTGGACCTGAACGGGCTGACCTTTGACCGATCCTTCGTCGCCGCCCTGTTTCCGTGTGGTCCGGCCTCGCCGTGATGCTTTCTTTTTATCTTGCCTCGGCATGGATTGGTTCCTCCCTTCGCCGTGCGTCGTTGACCCGCTCCAGCCGTTGATGCGGGATCAAAGATGCGACTGGATCGGGAGCGCGGCCTATGTTACATCGGCAAAATACGGCCTAGATGAATAGGACAAATTTATGGGTTGTGTCAAGCGGAAAAAAACCGGAAAAAAGCCGGAAAGCCGCGGGCCGTCTGGATTTTAGATTCGTCGGCACTTGCGGTTGAGGAAACATTGTTTAGATTCTCGTGTCTGAGCTAACCCTCAATGTACTTCCTAGATGCGACACGCCAAGTGTCGTTCGACCGTGAACTTCCGGCGTCATTGGATCGGCAACCACATGAAGCTGGTGACCTTAGGCTGGTCGTTGACTCTCACTGCGCCAACAACAAGTACTTCCCGCGGCAGGTGAATGAAGCGGGCGAAAGCTAAGTAGGTGCCTGATGTCACCCCGGGCGTCACTGTATACCTGGATGGACCTGTCACCCCGGCTCGTTCGATAAGCTCGCTCAGGGCCGGTCCTCGCCTTGAGCCGCCGGCAATCGCATTTTGTGCAAACGTTATGAGTTCATCACACTTGGGTCCCTTGTCCCTCTCTTGTTGAATCTTCGCGGCAATTTCGCACACCGCGAGCGGTTGATGCGCGCCACGGCCGTCGACGAACCCTTTCCCGAGAAAGAACTCGAACAGGATGGGGTAGAGTTTCGGACATGAGCCATCGGCGTGCAATGCGCGCTCCAACGCCAGAGCGGCCAAGCTGTGATCGATGAGCTCGCGCAGGTTCGATACCTGCTGCTGAGTCAGGGCCGAGAAGAATCGCTTGAACAGATCTGCAAACTGCTGTGGGATATCTGAAGAGAAAGGGCTGTCGTTGGCCACGATCCCGTTCCAGATTTGCACTAGCTTTTCGAATGCATAGGGGACACAGGGACGAGCACCCGGCTCGCAGTCCGGGAGACTGATCCCTTGTAGAAAGTTGCGATCCAAAAAACTCTCTTTCTTGAACCATTCGTCCTTCTGCCATTTTGTGCGTGCGTCCGCGAAAGATTTGACTTTCGGCGCGAGCACCTTCCACGTAGCCAGAGGTTTATTGTTCCGCGCTGAGGACACAAGCACCTCAAACGTCATCCTGGCCATTTCAGGAACATCCTTGTCGGACCAAAAATACGTGAGGTCGGCGAGGTGGCAGGACCAACCGCCGCGTTTCGCCGAATGCCCCCAGCCCAGCTTCGGCTCGCAAAGCGGAGCAATATCCGGCACGCCCTGATGCGACCAGGAGTCTTGCAGGACATGCAGGTAGCGACCCAATGCCAAAAGAGACGGCTCTAAACCATCCAAGTCGGGAACTTTTCTCACGCTCCCATGCTGCCAAGCAGTGGCCGGGGTTACGGCTCGTTCGGAGGGAATCCAAGGCGGGTCGCGTCTTGATGGGAAGTGATTGTCGTGGACTGTCGCCGAGCCAGCCGAGTCCTTGCCGACACAGGATGCCATAACGGTTCCATGGACCGGTCCAGTTATCCAGCTGTCATCGATTTCTTGATTTCCCCGCGCGATTAGCTCGGCTTCTTTTTGCGGGTCGTAACCCGCGTTGATGGCGAGCCATTTTGTCAATCCGTAATGAACATCTGACTCCCAAGCCTGCGCGCCGAAAAAGGTTCCCGAGAACAGGGTGAGGGCGTGCAAGAGCGCGCATGATATGTACAATTGTCGGTTCATGTTTGCGCAACTGACCTTTCTTAAAATATTCCAAAAAACAAAAGCCTCGGCTGGGAGACAAGTCCGCGCGATGGTGTGGGATCAAAGATGTGACGGGATCGGGAAACCCAGCCTAAGTTGCGTCGCCAATACTCGGCCTAGATGAATAGGACAAATTTATGGGCCGTGTCAAGCGAAAAAAAGGGCGCGAGTCGGAAGCCCTGGGCCGTCTGAATTTTAGATTCGTCGCCGATTGTGTTCAGGAGTGGTTGTTAAAACTCTCGCGTGTGATCCCGGCGTCGACTATCCGGTGACCTCGAGGTCGACAAGTTTCGGAATTGCAGACTTCGCCATAGTGAAGTACTTGGAGTCCAATTCTACCCCGACGCTTTTTAGGCCAAGGTACGTCGCGGCGGCGATCGTTGATCCTGCTCCCATAAAAGGATCCAACACAACGCCCTTTCCAAGAGGGAGCGAAGCACGTACCAAGAAACGCATTAGCGCCTGTGGCTTAAGCGAGGGATGGTTCGCAACAGCGCGCTCAGGTCGGCGAGCGGGCGGAACTTGCAGCAGGTCCGGGAAGGGTGTGTCTTCTGAAGGGCGGCGAAGTGCACCAGTACCAAACCTCTTCAGATTTTCAATGACACGCCCGACACACGGCTTTCGAAACAGGAGCCAAAGCTCAAAGCATGAACGTGGAATTACCGAGACGTCACGGTATTGTTTATCTCCAAACTTAGGACGGTCACCGCCCCGAAGTGTCTTTACTACTCGAACTATTTGCCCACGCGCCTCAAATCCGGCCATACAAAACGCTTGGGCTACAAGATATGACACCAAACACTGCGAAGACAGCATCACATGTGCGCCCGGCACGAGAACGCGGAACAGTTCTGGCGCAAGGCGAAGGTGGAAAGCCAGCACTCCCATCCGGTCATGACCGTTAAGGACAGTGAAACGCGGCATGGGTTGTCGCTTTGCGCCATCGAAGGCATTGGGAAGGCGCCAGATACCCCCGCGCCCTTTACGTCGTTTATTCAGTTCCGGCGCTGTATATTCAACAAGTCCGAACGGCGGATCTGTCACTACAGCGTGATACGAGTTTGCTCGCTCGGATCCCAGCCATTCTAGGGAATCCGCGTTATAGATCGTGTAGTGTGAATTGCGATACCACTTCCTCATTTCTTTTCCCTAAGGAACGGTCTTATGATCTCAGCGAGCGCCTCATGTCGATCCATGCGTCGTGCCTTATCGTTCGATCCTTTTTCTATGGCTCTTGCATACTTCCTTGAAGCGGCACTCGTCTTCGCCGTAGGCTTCTCAAGACGTTGATTAACCTCTCCGCCGAATTCTACCAACTTCGCAGGAAGCGCCTTCATGGACCCTTGTGGCAGATCGTATTCCTGAAGGACATTGCCTAGCGCGACAAACAGACTGTAGTAGTCAGCGCGATTGCCCCAGCGTGGGACATCCGCAATCGTTGGGAAGAGGCGTCTAATCGTGTCGAGTGTCTTGGCGAACTGCCGCCTAGTCCTATTTTGTTCCGGAAAATCATCCTCGTACTGTTCATACTGCTCGTAATACTCGTCAATGATCTTGGCCGCGCCACCCTGTGGGCCGTGAAGAAGACCAATTAAAAGATCGCTCATCATTTCGATGTCGGCCATGCGGCGGATCGCTGCTGGGCTTACGATCCGGTTTACCACCCAGTACTCGTCGTCCGCCAACTGTTCCGATAACTTTGCAAACGGGCCGTGGTAAGTTGCGTTTCGAAGCTCTTGCGCCTTGAGGGGAAGAGTGAATTTGTTTAATCTTTTAAAAACATCTTCGACCTCTCTTCGGTCCTCGGTATAGAGAAAACGAACGCAAACGTCGTACTGAAAGAACCGCTTACGCTCTTCGCCGGTAACTTCAGCGAAGGTCTTGCCCTTGTGAATTGATGTCGCTGGTAATGCTTCGAGCGCAAAAAGATTGCTATCCCCATCTTTCTGATCCTGTTCGCGCTCAATCCCAACGAACTGCAGGACGGTTCGCAATCGCTGTTGCCCGTCAACAACGCCGTATTGTTCGGTACCATCCTCCGCCTGTGTGACCTGGACATAAACCTCGGGCATCGGAATTTCCATGAGTATAGATTCGATCATAAAGCTCCGCTGTTTGTCACCCCACACAGGTTTCCGTTGAAACGGCGGCCTGAGTTCAAGACGACCGGTCTTGTACTGATCTTGGAACCAGGAGATAGATTGTGGACGGGAAGCGTGTTTCATGGACTGCTCCTCATTATTCGGACAACGTTTTTCGCAGCACCGCAAGACTATCGAGATGGTAGAGTTCCGCATGCCGCCAAGTGCGATAGAGACGGCCCGTGATGTCTTCGTGCCTTCGACTAGGATATCTTGATGCCTCCTTTAGCGCATTGAACCATCGAGTGTTGAAATCCAGCACTGGCCTAGCCTTTACTCCGAATATTTTACTATCCAGCCTTATTTCCAAGGGTGTTAACCATCCGGTGTAGAGTTCCCGCCTTCGTTTTTCCAGCCAGCCGCCAAATTGTTGGGTGATCGGCGGCCTCGGGTATGCAGCTTCTAGCAGGGCCTCCCACAGTTGGTCGAAGAGGGAGGGGTTGACGACTACTACGTCGATGTCCGAAGTATCAACAAAACCTTTCAAACTATACCCTGGCTTCATGCTGAAGCCGAATCGAGCACTGCCGACTACTCTAATAGCAGAACGGGAGACACCGAGCCTTACAACAAGTTCATCGCGGAACTTATCCCAACCCGTCGGCTGGGGTTCAAAGACGAAGGGTGTCCCATCGTCGTGCAAGCACGGATCGAGCAACTGTACATCGGTCTGTTGCTGAAGCAGATGACGAAACTCCTCGGAAGTCATATCTTATGCAATCGCGAGCCGCGATGGTTTGATAAAATTACCGTAACCAATCCCACGCAGCGCCGTTGTGCAATTAGAAAGAAAAGTGGGTGTAATATCCTTCATTCTGAATAGCTTGTCAACTTTGTCTTTCCCGAGAGTGGCTGCCACTTTTGCGGCCTATCTCCCTATTTGCCGGAGAATAAAAGGGAACGTCTTGCAATCCTACATCTGTATTTCTAAGCGAGTGAACCAGGTTGCGTGTTACCAAGGCCGCAGGGGAGCGTACACGCCGCTTTTGGATAGCCGTCATCTTCCCGCCCAGAGTTTGTCGAAAAAGCTGCTTTTCTCCAATCCGTCGAGGTAGCGCCGGTCGATAAGGTTTTGTGGCCGAGAAACGATAAAAAGGACGAAACTATTTGCCGCCATAGGCGGCGGTCACCTTTTCGATGAAGCCGCTTTCGTCCAATTTGCGAACGAAGCGCGGCTCGATAAGCTCTTCGATTCTCACGCCGGTCACCTTGGGGTTGTGGAGCGCCATGAGCCTCTGGATGTTGCGCATCGCCTCAAGGGAAGGGTAGGGCTTTCGTTCCACGGTCGGCAAGTATTGGATAGCCGTCATTTTGCCGCGCGGGGTTTGTCGAAGAAGCCGCTTTCCTCCAGTCCGTCGATGTAGCGCCGGTCGATGAGGCGTGTATTAAAGGATAAAGGATGAACAAGAAGGCGTGAAAGAGAGGCAATAGGCAACGGTTAGGCGGAAACTGTGTGAGGAACATATCTTGGGCTTCTTGAGCTTTAGTAACGTATGTGTTACCGTCGGCAATGATCGAGGTTCTCGAATATCTGGCGACCGACGGCGGCAGTCCGTACCGCAAATGGTTTAACAGCCTGAACGCTCAGGCTGCTGCCAAGATAGCGATAGCCGTCACGCGGATTGAGCAGGGCAATCTGTCCAACGCAAAAGGCGTTGGAGCCGGGCTGCAGGAATACTCCATCGATTTCGGACCTGGCTATAGAATTTATTTCGGCAGGGACGGTGACCGTCTTGTAATTTTGCTCGGTGGCGGAACCAAGAAGCGACAACAGGAAGACATCAGCCGGGCGCAAGCCCTATGGATTGACTATAAACGACGCAAGAAAAAGGAGAATTGAGATGCCGCTAACCAGAGACTTTAAAGACACGATTCAGGAGCGCGCTCGTCGCGATGCGGCGTTCCGCGAGGCCCTTTTGAAAGAGGCTATCGATGCCTTGCTCTCGGGAGACGTGGAAACCGGCAAGACCGTCCTGCGCGACTATATCAACGCCACCGTGGGTTTTGACGCGTTAGCCACGGTCACCAAAAAATCGCCGAAGAGCCTGATGCGCATGCTTGGCCCTAAAGGCAACCCTCGAGCTCGCAACTTCTTTGAGATCGTCGCCTACCTTCAGAAAAAAGAAGGCCTTCACCTAAAAGCCATAGCGAGGCGGGTGGCGTGAGCCGGATCTGAAAGGATGAGGGATGAAGGATAAAGGCGGAAGAGGGATGGGGGGATCGGGTTGAGTCTAACCCGTCCTGACTCCGAGAACCGAAAAGCCGAGGCTGCGGGCGGCGGTGCCGAGCTGGGCATCGTGGGTCAATAACAGGTCAATCGGCTCGGCTTCCCGTATCGCCAGAGCCGTGGCCAAATGAATCGCGTCCAGAGTTCCCACAACGGTTGGGAAGGTCTCGCTTGCGCGCTGTAGGATTCTTTCGGTAAGCGGATGGATCGCCAGGGTTTCGTGCACAACCCGGATGTCACTTACTAGATCGGCCACTTCCTGATCGGAAAGATCCCCGGAAAGCCGGAGCCGGTCAACAGTCCTGAGCGCCTCGACGCGCCATAGATTACTGCTGAAAGCCCTTTGCCATTTGCCCCACACCCCGACCGGATTCGGCTCCCGCAAGAGAATCCGCAGAATCACCGAAGTATCGACGTAGGCGGTCATCTACGCTCACGGTCTTCGAGAAGCGTGCGCACCGCGGATACCGAGCGCCGAGGCTTGACTCCCTTCACTTTTTTAAGATCTTTCAAAGGCCGGGAGGGCTCCGATATCTGGGCATCCGGCGCCGACGCAGGAAGGATTCGAGCGACCCGGTGGCGATGAGACGTCACCACGATTTCCTGCCCTTCCTTCACTAAGCCAAGATAATAGCTTAGTTTCTCTTTCAAGGCGGCTACATTCACCAAAGTCATGACCAGAATATAGCCATCTTCTAGTCATATTGTCAACAAGTGCATCGACAACGGTTCCGCTTACCCCAGAGCGTCTGCGGGTTCATGGAGCGAGAGCACACACGCCGTTTGCGGTTAAACCCGTATCGTGAAATCGCGCGTGCGTGTTGGCAGGAAATCCCCGAACATTTTCCGCATGTTGCGGTGGATGGGTTTGTGGTCATGCCGAACCATATTCACGGCCTCCTTAATGTAGGGGCGCCATTCATTGCGCCCTAGGATGCTCCTTGAACCCGCCCACGAGCGCTCTTCTGCCGCTTTCCCGGAAGCATTGTACGTTTTCAAACCCGGCTTCTCTCAACCACTTCATCTGCTCCTTCAGTGACGGAGTCATCCTATCGAAATTCAGGAAACAACCGCCGGGTTTCACCAGCGCAAAAGTCTCGCTGTAGATCGCCCGAATGATGTCGGGTGAGCGGACATTATGGATCGCTATCGAAGATACGACGGCCTCAAAAGGCCCTTTGATCTTCCGACTCCAGCCCCGCTTACTAAAATCACAAAAGACATACTCAAAGCGTCCTTTGAGGCGTTCCATACGCTTCCGGCCCAGCCTAGCCATCTCCTCCGATCCATCCTGGCATACGGCAGTGGCGTTGGAAAAATGGCTCAGGAGATACTGCGCTAACGCCCCATATCCCGCCCCTAGATCTAAGATGTTCATTGGGGCCTCCTGGTCATAGGGCAGGACTTTCGCTATCAAACGGAAGGTTTCCTCTCGATCGACTTCCCTTTGATCTTGCCGTTCCGCCCACTGGGAAACGTACTTTCGCGAATCCCAATCGTGGTGGTCCCAGGGGTCCCATATTCTCGGCATCGGCATTCTCCTCTTCAATTTTGGTATTTTCTTTCGACACGGACTCCGGTCCAGCGCCCAGGAGGCGAAGGTAAAGATATACTGCGTGCCCATGTTCACCATCACCACCCGAAACAGGTGAAAGGCGACCACCAGCGGGACGCTGATCTGCAGCGCCTGCGCGGCGATGGTCATCTCCGCCAGTCCGCCGGGCGCGGTGGCCATGATCATCGTGGCGATCGGCAGGTCGAAAGCCCAGGCCAGGATCGCCGCGGCCGCGACCGAGGCGAGCAGGATAAAAAAAGAGTTCAACAGCGCGAACGGGATGAAGAGCCTGTGGCGCGCAAAGAAGGCGCGCTCGTAGCGCGCTCCCAGCACCAGCCCGAACATGAGCTGGGCGAGGTCCGTCAGGCCGTGGGGCACGGCGGAAAGTTGAATGCCGCTCATGGTGAGCGCGGCGCCGAAGAAAATCGGCATGAGCAAATAGCCGTTGTGAAAGCGATAGCGCTCCGAGACCTCGCCCAACACGCAGCCGAAGGCGAGCCACGGCACGAGGATCAAAATATCCAGCGGGATTGCGGGGCGGTACGCCGAGGCTACGAGCGGGATGCCGCCGTAAGTCAAAGCGAACGGGATCAGGATGACGACGACCGAGACGCGCAAGCTGTGGGCGACCGCCACCGGCGCAACCTGCGCGCCGTAGCGCTCCGCCAGCACGGCCATCGACATCGCCCCGCCGGGGATCGAGGCGAAGAACGTAGACTTGCCATCCACGCCGGAGGCCCGGCTCAAAGTGAGCGCGCCGAGGCCGCCGACCACGAAAACCGCGACTGTGGCCGCGACGATGGCTGGGAGATTGCCGCCCAACTCCGCCACCACCATCGGCGTGAAATAGAGCGACACCGCCGAGCCGAGGATCACCTGGCCCATTTGCCGGGCAAACGGAGGCGAGTGCATCCGCACGCCCAGCAGGTTGAGCGCGGCGACGGCGACCATCGGACCGATCATCCAGGGAATCGGCGTGCGGAGGACGGCGAACAGGTAGCCCGCGGGGATACCGACGGCAAGGGCCTTGACGATGCCGGGCAGCCGCACCCGCAGGTTGGCGAACTCGTTCATCAAGGCCGTCACTTTATTACCGTTGCGCGCGATTCGCCACCCAATGACGGGAATTTTTCTTAGTCCTTTCTCCTCGCACCGGGCTAGAACTTCTCCGACCACGGCCGCAATTCGACGTAGGAAGCCCATGCGCTACGGTGCTGGCGGTGCAGGTGGAGATAGGTTTGAGCGATGGCGTCCGGGTCCAGCCAACCGTCGGGACCGCGCGACTGGAGTTGCTCCGAACCCCGCGTGGGTTCGTAGATGCCGCCGTCAATCACGACCTGAGCAACATGGATATTGCGGGGTTGCAGCTCGCGCGCCATGCTTTGGACGAGGCCGCTCAAACCCAACTTGCCCATGGCGAAAGACGCCGAGTGCGGAAAACCTTTGATGCTTGCCGATGCGCCGGTGAATAGAATCGTTCCATTCCCCGCCGAAATCATCCGTTTCGCGGCCGCCTGTCCGACGAGAAATCCCCCGTAACAGGTGACCAGCACGGCTTTCCGGACCGCTTCAGGATCCACGTCGGTGATCGGACCGCGCACTCGACTGCTCGCGTTGTAGACGACGAGATTGGGTTCGCCCAGGTCTCCGGTCACCGAGCTGAATAGGTTCTCCACTTCCTTTGGAATCGTCGCATCGCAGGGATAGACGCGTCCGTCGATCTCCTTTGCCAGCCTGTCCAGTTTTTTGGCGTCGCGGGCGGCCAAAGCCACCTTCATGCCTTCCTTATGGAACAACCTGCCAAGCGCCGCGCTGAGCCCCGGCCCGGCGCCGACGATCAACGCAATTTCCCGTTGAGCCATTCCCGGCCTCCCAAGTCCTATACGCAGTTCACGCCGATCTTCGCGCGCAATCTAGGCATCGGGCCGCCCGGATTGGGGTTTCTTCGGATGGCGCCGGCCGCGCGCGGACACTTTTTGTACGAACCCTCGTACAACCTCGTTGAACGTCTCCGGCTGCTCGCGGTAGCAGAAATGGCCGGCCTGGTTGATGACGTGCAGCTCCGCCATCGGCGTCTTCTTGGCGATCAGGTCGAATAAGTATCGCCCGCGCCTTAGGGGCGCGGTGGGGTCGTTGTAGCCCCAGACGGCCAGAGTAGGACGCGTCAGGCGTCCCTGAATGATCCAGTTGAGAGATTCGTCTTTGTCGAGAGCCATCTGGGGCAGGAACTGTTTTCTCCTCAGGCCCATCTCGTACATCTTTTTGACGGCCTCCCGGTATTTAGGCAGATTGGCGATCTGCTCGGCCTCGTCGAGCCACGACTCGGTGATGTGGCTGCCGCTGTAGGAATAATGCTCCACGATCCAGCGTTGGCTTTCGCGGGTCAGGCGCGGTTCCGGCGCGCTTGCCATAATGTATTCGGTCTCGGAAGGGCCGGGAGCGAGCGTCCCGCTGTCGACGATGACGCAGGAGCGGACGAGTTCCGGATGTTCGAGCGTGAGGCGCGCCACCACGTAGCCGCCCCGCGAGTGGCCGATCACGTGCGCGTCCTTCAATCCCAGCGCGAGAAGAAACCCGTACACGTGTCTGACGATGGCGGCCATCGTGTAATCCTCGTCCCGCTTCGGATTTTCGGTGCGGCCTTGCCCGAGCTTGTCGACGGCGATTACCCGGAACCATTGCGAGAGGCGGTCGAAATTCAGCTCCCAGTCGAGCGCGCTCTCGCAGGCGTCGTTGGTCCCGACGTGGCTGCCGTGGATCAACAGGAGGGTTTCGCCCTTGCCTTTGTCGAAATACCGCGTCCTGATCCCGTCCACGTTAACGAAGCGCTCTTCCGTCTTCATCGTCGAACCCGGCATGTTTCCCTCCCTATCGCTTATCTGCAAACGCTCCGGCGAACCCGTCTCTCACAACCGCGGCGCTTTGACGACGGTGGTGGAATCGATGCTCGCGATCGTCGGCCTGCCGCACTTGGCCATCGTGATCTCGATCTCTTCGCGGAGAATGTCCAGCACGCGAATGACGCCTTGCTCGCCGTCCACGGCGAGACCCCAAAAAAGCGGACGGCCGATGAAGACGGCTTTGGCGCCCAACGCGATGGCTTTCACGACGTCGGCGCCGCGCCGGACGCCGCCGTCGAGCAGAATCTCCAGACGCCCCTTCGCCGCGGCGACGGCCTCGGAGAGGACTTCGATCGTCGCCAGGGTGTTGTCGAGATGGCGGCCGCCGTGGTTGGAGACGATCACCGCGTCGGCGCCGGCCTCGGCGCACAACTCGACATCCTCGCCCGTCATGATTCCCTTGGCGATTATGGGAAGATCGGTCGCGGATTTTATCCACTCCAGATCCTTCCACGTCGCCGCAGGGTCCGATCCCTCGCCGGCCCGGCCGGCGGGCCTCGGTGTCTCCGCGCCCGCCTTCGGAAAATTGACGCCGCGGACGTTTTTATAATTGTTGCGGATGTTGCGCTCGCGCTTGGGCGGCCACTGCGAATCCAGCGTGACGCAAACCGCCTTGTATCCCGCTGCCTTGGCGCGTCTGAGCCAGTCTTTGATCATCTCCCGGTCGCGGAACGGATACAACTGTACCCAGAGATGGCCGTTGGCGGCCTTGGCCAACTCTTCAAAGCCAATGCTTGAATTCGCGCTGACGGTGAAAATCGTCCGGCGCGCGGCCGCGGCGCGGTAGGTGGCGAACTCGCCGTCGGGATGAGCCTTTTTATGTCCGCCGCACGGCGCGATCAAGACCGGCAGGCTCACCTTGGTTCCCAGCACCGTGGTGGAGAGGTCGAGCGCGCTCACGTCGCGGAGCACGCGGGGGCGCAACGTCCACGACTCAAAGGCGCGGCGGTTGCGATCGACGCTGAGCTCGTCGGTCGCTCCGCCGGCGATGTAGTCGTACTCCTCTTTCGGCAGCCGCTCTTTTGCGGCGGCTTCGAATTCAAAAAGATTGATCGGTCTCTGGTTCATGCTCATGAAAATCTCCGTGTTACGACTTCACCAATTTCGGATCGAAACGCTTGAGTAGTCTTTCCGGCTCTACGCGGCTGACTAATTCTTCCGGAGGTTTTGTCCGCGGCGGGAAGCGGAGCGGCGGCGCGGGCATCGTGGCGTCGAGGATCATGGCGCTGCCCATGACGGGCTTGCGCGACTCGTCCACGCCGTACTCCCAATTCGACGGGTTCAGCCCGCCGGGGCCGCTAAAGTTGGGAATCACGGTCAGATCTTTTTCGGCGCGGAACCGGGTGCCGACGGCCCACATGACCTGGGACTCGTTAAAAACATCGACATCTTCATCCACCACGACGACGAACCTCAAATTCTCCGGCTCGGTCTTGAGCGCCGCCATGGCGGCCTCTTTGGAGTCCGCTTCGCTCGACTTCTTGATCGAGACGTAGCAGTGGGTGCGCGCGTGCGCGGGCACGTTGACGTTGACGACTCCCGGGACGCTTTCTTTAACCCGGCGGTAGATGCTGCCCATGCGCGGCAGGCTGCCCAAAACCAGATGCTCCTGGCTCGCGGGGAAAACGTTATAGTAGATTGCGTCCTTGCGCATCGTGATCGCCTTCACTTTGATAAACGGCTGCTCGCCTTCGGCGACGTAGTAGCCGGGCCATTCGCCGAACGGGCCTTCGAAGTGGGTCTCGCGCGGCGGCATCTCCCCTTCGATGACAATCTCGGCTCTCGCGGGAACCATGAGGTCCACTGTTTCGGCTTTCACCAGTTCCAGCGGCTCCCCGAGCAGCGCGCCCGCTTCCTCGAACTCGCCGCCCAATCCGGGAAGTCTGGAAACCGCGCCTAACATGAAGGTCGGGTAGTGGCCGATCGCGATGGCGACCTCCATCGGCCGGTTTTTTTTCGCGTAGCGTTTGTAGATCGCGCCGCCGTGGTGAGAGCCCTGGAAATAGACGCCGAGCTGACGTTCGGCTTGGACTTCGTGGCGGTACATCCCGGAATTGTGCAGACCGGTGTCGGGGTCTTTGCAGATGAGGACGCCGCCGGTGATATACGCGCCGGAATCCAACTCGTTGTGCGTAGGGATCGGGAGGAGCGAGAGTTTCGCCCGCTCGCCGGTGAGAATCATTTCTCTTACGGGGCCGTCTCGGACAACCTGAGGCGGAATCGGTTTCGCTTGACGTTCGCCGTAGGCCGTCGCCATCTCAGCCACGGTTGTACCCAATGCGAGAGCAAGCCGTTCGTAGGATGCCGTCAGGTTGATGACCAGTGGCAGGTCGGAGCCTTTCATGCGCGTGAAGTAGAGCGCGGGAAATCTTTGCTGCTGCGCCAATTTCCCCGCGAGCGCGGTGACGCCGAACCTGGGATCGACTTCCTCGGTGACGAGCTGGATCTCGTCCGGCATCGTTGTCGCGATCTCATGGATGAATGCGCGCAGATCTTTCGCCATGAGCGGGATTAAATCACCGGCGGTCTCGCCGTGTCAATGAGTCGTTGGCTCGTGTGGGATTTTCAGCTATTCTGAGCCGATTGTGGTCGATTTACTTGCTTGATTTCTGCAAGTTGTATATCGTCTACGGATCATCGACGCGGGCGTAGCTATGAAAATCAGTTCGATCAAGGGATTTGCCGATATTCTGCCGGGAGAAGTGGAGACCTGGCAGTTTGTCGAGCAGAAAGCCCGCGAGGTCTTCGCGCTCTACAACTTCTCCGAGATCCGCATTCCGATCGTGGAGAAGACGGAGCTTTTCAGCCGCTCGCTGGGCGAGACGACGGATATCGTCGAGAAGGAGATGTACACTTTCCCCGACCAGGACGCCAAAGAGTCGCTTTTGACGCTCAGGCCGGAGGGGACCGCGGGAGTGGTGCGGGCCTACGTGGAGGCCGAGCTGTATAAAGTCGAGCCGGTGCGCAAGCTCTACTACCTCGGCCCGATGTTTCGCCGCGAGCGGCCGCAGAAGGGGAGGCTGCGCCAGTTCTACCAGATCGGCGGCGAGATTTTAGGGCGCGCTGACGCCTATGCCGACGCCGAGCTGCTCCTGCTGCTGGGCGAATTCTTCTCCAACGTCGGGCTCGACGGCGCGGCCCTGGAGCTCAACTCGCTCGGCTGCGTGCGCTGCCGTCCGGCTTACCGAAAAGAGCTGCTCGCGTTTCTTGCGCAGCAAGAAAATAAATTATGCGGCAACTGCCGCCGGCGCATGGAGCGCAACCCGCTGCGCGTGCTCGACTGCAAAGAGGAGAGCTGCGTCGCGATCACGGCCGGCGCGCCGTCGATTCAGGGCTTTCTCTGCCAGGATTGCCGGGAGCATTTTGAGACGGTGCAGAAGCTCCTGCGCGAAACCGGCGTGGACTACAAACTCAACCCGCGCATGGTGCGCGGCCTCGATTACTATTGCCGGACGACTTTCGAGTGGACCAGCGACCGGCTGGGATCGCAGAACGCGGTGGCGGCGGGCGGGCGGTACGACGGCCTGGTGGAGGACCTCGGCGGGCCGCCAACGCCCGGTGTCGGCTTTGCGATGGGCATGGAGCGGCTCGTGCTGTTGTTGGGAACGAGAGAGTTCGACGCCGACGGCGCGCGGCCGAGCGTCTATTTCGTCTCGGTCGGCGACGGGGCGCGCGCCTGGGCCTTTCCGGCCGCGCATAAGCTCAGGCGGCGCGGAATCTCCGTGGAGATGGACGGCGAGCAGAAGAGCCTGAAAAGCCAGATGAGGCGCGCGGACAAAGTTCGAGCGCGATATGTTCTGATCGTCGGCGACGACGAGCTCGCGAAGGGAACAGCCGTCCTCCGCAACATGGACAACAAGGAGCAGGTCGAGGTCAGACTCGACGGAATCGACGAGGCGCTCGCGGAACGCATTAATGCAAAATGAAAAATGTAAAGTGTAAAAGTCAAAATGGATTGGAAGCCGGAGTTTCGCGGATGAGTTGCCGCCCGAAACATTTTGCATTTTTCAATTTTCACTTTGCATTTTGAATTGAGGCTTCTTGGTTATGGACCGATTGTTCACCGATCAACTAGGAGAGTGGAAGCGGAGCTGTTACTGCGGCGAGCCGCGCGCGGTCGGCGTCGGCCGGGAGATGATCTTCGTGGGGTGGGCGCAGACGCGGCGGGATCACGGCGGGCTGATCTTCGTCGATCTGAGAGACCGCAGCGGCCTCGTCCAGGTCGTGTTCAACCCGGAAGTCAGCGCCGCGTCGCATGAGAAGGCGAAGCAGATTCGCTCGGAAGACGTGATCGCCGTGCGCGGTCTTCTGTCGCGCCGGCCGCCCGAGACCGTCAATCGGCAGCTTGGCACCGGCGAGGTCGAGCTGCTGGTGCACGAGGTCAAGCTGCTCAACGCCTCGCAGGTCCCGCCGTTTCCGCTCGACGACTACGCCGAGGTCAATGAAAACACCCGCCTCAAGTATCGATATCTCGACCTGCGACGCCCGGAGAGTCTCGCCCATCTGTTGCTGCGCTACCGGATGGTGAAAAAAATCCGCGACTATCTGGACGGCCTGGGCTTTATCGACGTGGAGACGCCGGTGCTCACCAAGAGCACGCCGGAAGGGGCCAGGGACTATCTCGTCCCCAGCCGCATTTACCCCGGAAAGTTTTACGCGCTACCGCAGTCGCCGCAGCTCTTCAAGCAGATCCTCATGGTGGCGGGACTCGACCGCTACTATCAGATCGTGCGCTGCTTTCGCGACGAAGACCTGCGCGCCGACCGGCAGCCGGAGTTCACCCAGCTCGACATTGAAATGTCCTTCATCCAGCCGAAGGACGTGATCGAGATGGTCGAGGGGATGATGGCGCGGCTGTTTAAGGAATTGAAGGGGATCGATCTCCGGCTTCCGTTACTCCGCCTCACGTGGCAAGAGGCGCGCGCCCGCTACGGCACGGACAAGCCCGACGTGCGCTTCGGGCTGGAGCTGAAGGACTTCTCCGCCTGTTTTCAACAATCTCAGGTCAGAGTGTTTTCCGCCGTCCTCCAGGGCGGCGGCATGGTCAAAGGCTTGAGTGTTCCCGGCGGCGGGACTCTTTCCCGCAAAGAGCTGGACGACTTGACGGCCTTCGTCGCCAACTATGGGGCGAAAGGGCTTGCGTGGATCAAGCTGGCCGACGGCGAATGGCAGTCGCCGATCGCCAAATTTCTCTCCGACCAGGAGCGAAGCGGGATTCTGACAATCACCGGCGCTAAGAACGGGGATATTATCTTCTTCGTCGCGGCCGACGACCCCGTAACCCACGACGCCCTGGCCAACCTGCGGCTTCACCTGGGAGAGAAGCTCGGCTTGATTCCGCAAGACCGGTACGCGCTCGTCTGGGTGGTCGATTTCCCGCTGCTCGAATATTCCGCGGAAGAGAAGCGCCACGTCTCCGTGCATCATCCCTTCACCGCGCCGCTGGACGAGGATATCCCGCTGCTGGCGACGGCGCCGCTCAAAGTAAGATCCAAGGCCTATGACCTGGCGTTGAACGGCGTCGAGGTCGGCGGCGGCAGCATTCGCATCCATCAGGTGGAGATGCAGAAACAGCTGCTGGGGCTATTGGGAATCGACGCCGATGAGGCGGAAGCGAAGTTCGGCTTCCTGCTCGAAGCGTTGAGCTACGGCGCGCCGCCGCACGGCGGGATCGCCTTCGGGATCGACCGCCTGGCGATGATTCTGAGCGGGGCGAAGTCGCTCAGGGAAGTGATCGCCTTCCCCAAGAGCCAGCGGGCGGTCTGTCTTTTGACCGAGGCCCCGTCGTCGGTGGATCCCAAGCAACTTAGAGAGTTGGGGATTAAAACGATCGTCGACAAATAGGCCTGCAATGAAAAATGCAAAGTGCAAAGTGAAAAGTGCAAAATTTAGAAGACGAGAACCGGGACCGAGACGGTCCGGACATTTTGCATTTTGCAATTTACAATTTTCATTTTGAATTGACTCCCCCCGATACCTGCCCTTGAGACCCAAGGGGCCTTTTGTTATTATCCCGCCAACTATGTGGCGTTTACTTCCACTTCTGCTGTTTGTTGTGTCATGCGGCTTCGGCCCCGCGAACTTCCACAGCCAGCAATCCGGTGACCTCGGCACGAGAGGGATCAAGCGGATTGCCGTATTCCCGCTGGACACGTTTGCCGGTGAAGAGCCGACGCGCGTGCCGTATGCCGGGTCTGGGGAGGGCGGGTTAGGGAGCCGGTCGGCGCCTGTCGTGGTGACGCGCCATCTTTACAACACGCTGATCGGCTTGCCGCAATGGCAGATCGTTTCCGATCGTGAAGTCAAAGAGGTCGAGACGATGGTTCCGAAGGGATCGCCCGAATCCCGCGCAAGGCATCTAGGCCAGCTGGTCTATGCGGACGCGGTGATCTCCGGGCGTATTACGCGTTTCCGCGAGAGACAGGGCGAAGCGATGGGGGCGAAGAGCCCGGCATCCGTGGCGTTTGTTCTGGAGCTCTATGACGTGAAACGGGGCGACTCGGTCTGGAAGGCGCGCTTCGATGAGACCCAGCAAGCGCTTACGGAAAATCTGCTCAGCCTCGGGACATTTTCCGCCAGAGGTTTGAGGTGGCTGACCGCCGAGGAGCTGTCACAGGAAGGCATCAAAAAAGCCATTAACGAGCTGCACCAGACCCTGTACCGGAAATAAACCTTAAGTTCGTGCCTTATAGTAGAACCGTGGCCGATACGACCTCGAAGGCTGTGGCTGCGGCCGCCGTGCGATTCTCCACGCCGAGCTTCTGGTAAATGTGCTCGAGATGCTTCTGCACGGTGCGCGGACTTAAGTCAAGAATCGTTCCAATCTCCCCGTTAGTCTTCCCACAAGCTACCCAACTTAGCACCTCAGCTTCTCGGTGACTGAGCCGCGGCATCCCAACGGTGGCAGGCCGGACACCGGACACCAAACATCGGACACCGTATAGCTCTGTTAAGCTCTCTCGTAGCCTTTGCCATATACGCCAAATCGCGTATTGACGGTCAAGAAGCCGCTGATCTAATGGCCTTGTATTGCAACCGGAAAACTATGTCAATGACCAAACACGTTAAGGAGGGCAACGATGAAAGCAAGATGGATAGTTGGAATGGTAGTGTCTTTGGCCTTTGCCTGGGGCTGAACATTCCGCTGGTCTACGGCCACAGGGGCAACAGCCCTTGATTCAAACGTTCACTTGTTACCTACGGCATGGGAAGTGCGGATCGAATTCTAGGTAGGAGGATTAACATGGAAAAAACGAAGACAATGCTCGTAGCAGGCCTAGTGGCATTCGCGACATTTCTCTGGCTTCTGCCATCGGTAGGGAAGGCGCAGGCGCCAAGCGTACCACTACCTCCGAATGATTCCGCTTCCAGTGAAGCGCCTGATGTGACGAGGAGGGTGAACTGCGATGCCGGCGAAACGATTCAGCAGGCCGTGGATAACTCCAACAACGGCGACACCGTTTTAGTAAGTGGCACCTGCGATGAAAACGTGACCGTGGGTGATGGGCGGACACGCGTAACTCTCGACGGCCAGGGGACGGCGACCATCAATGGCCCCGATGCCGGTGTGGACACTGTCGATATTAGAGGTAGGGGGATCACGATAAGGGGCTTTACCATCAGCGGAGGTCGCGATGGGATAAGGATATTCAGAGGCGGGACTGCCGCCGCCATCGACGGGAATAGCATCCAAGGCACCGGGAGAAACGGCGTCAATGTTTTTAGGAGTAGCTCTGCTTCAATTACAAACAATACAATACAGAACCTGATTACTGGGATCACACTGAACGAAAGTGGTACTGCGTCAATCTCGAACAACACCATCCAGAATATAACTGGCAGGGGAATCCAACTGAACAATGGTAGTTCTGCATCGATTACCAGCACAATCGTTCAAAACGCTGGCTCGGACGGGATTAGTTTCACGAGTTCTAATGGTACTGTTGATTTATGTTCCATACAGACTAATGCGGTGAATGGAATCGTAATCCAAGTGAGTGGTGGTGTCTCAATAACAAGGAGCACAATTTCCGGAAACGGACAACGAGGGATCCAAGTCGGTATTGGTGGCAGCGCGAGGATTGGAACTAACTCTAGTCAGACTAACGGAAACATAATTAGCGGTAACCAGAACGACGGTGTCAACATCGGGAATGCCACGGCCTTCCTGGGTGGAAACACGATCAGTAATAATGGCCGTTACGGAGTGGGGCTCAACATGGCCACAGCCAGTCTTTTCGGCGGAAACACCATTACGAATAATGCTACTTCAGGTATCACCGCCCAAGCTTCTGGTGTCATACTCGGGGATCCCGGAGCCAGTCCGAACACGAATACTATAAGCGGGAACGGGGTTGCGCCAATACCCGGTAGCGGCATTGCTGGTGGGATCTATTTGCTCTCGGGCACAACCCTCACCGCTCGCAACGCTACGATCAGTGGCAATACCGGAAATGGCTTGACGGTCCAGAGCAGATCGGTGGCTAATTTCTTTTCGCCTAGCACCGTGGACAACAACACTGGTGACGGAATTCAACTCACCCTAGGTGGCGCACTTGTGTCGGCATCTAACGTTACCGCTTCAGGCAACGGCGGCTTCGGTCTCCAGTGTACAGATGGCGAATCCAGTTTCCAGGGCAGCACTGCCGGAATTTCCGGTAATACCGCAGGAGATGTGAGTGTGACTTGCACCGGGTTCTAAGATGAGATAAATGGAGCGCTCCGACAGAAAGGATGGCTGGTTAAAGTGGTGGTTCCCCAGGAGCATGAAGCCGGGGATGGAGGCTGTCGACGACGGCCAGCTCCATGACTCGACGCAACCATGAGTGAAGCTCTCCTGCAGAAAGAGGGGCTGCTCGATTTCAGCGGCCCCTCTTCTTGTTTCCGAATAGGCGGCCTTACTATTTTCCAGTAGCCGAGAGGTCAAAGACTGAGAATGATACGAACCCGCCGTTCCAGCTCCTCCATCAAATGATCCGGCAAAGCGCCAATTTCGCGCCGGAACGACTCGTTGGCGACGGCGATGAGTTGACCCACCAGGAGATCGCTTTCGTGCGCGAGGCCGCCTTCGCCTTTTTTGAGACGCAGCCTCAGGATCCCTGGATCATCCACGAGCCTGGTGGTTGTGGGGATAACGATGGTAGAGGGATACCCCGCCTCGTTGACGATATCGGATTGAACGACTACAGCAGGCCGGAGCTTGCCGGGTTTGGTTCGTACGCGTGGATTAAAGTCGATGACATACAGGTGTCCCCGGGCGATCTGCATTTACTCTCCAGTGCGCCGGGCAACTCCGGCAAAGAGAAGCTCCCGGTTCTCGCGTTTGTCGGCAGCGGCACACCGGCTCACGGACTCTTCGATCTCGCGCCGCAGCTTTTCTTCGTGAGCTTTCTTTTCCAGCGTCTTCAGCGCCACCCGGATCAATCCCGACTTGCTCGTTATTCCAAGCTCCTTCTGGAGCTTTTCGATTTGATCCTCCTCCTTCTTAGAAACCGCTATCGCTCCCATAATGCCTCCTGTAATAGGAGTTACTAGCATTCTCGTAATAAAAACACAATGAAAAGCAGCGACCGTGAGAGACGTGAAGACTCTACGCCGAGAAATCTTTTGGTTGCTTCTCCGATTCCAGCGGTTTTTCGAGGAACGCGCTGAGCCGCTTCGCAGGTTGTCCAATCGTTTCATTCCGCCGCGATCGAGCAGCACAGTCTCGCTGCTTTTCAACACCAACCGCGTGCGGAAGCGGACGGAGACTTGATGCGAATCCGGCTCACGAGTTCCACCCCCGCATATGTTTGCCGGCGACCGGCTTCGCGCCTGGGCTAGACGTTGTCGAAGCCCAAAGCGAACAGCAGCGCTTCTCGAATCTCCGCCAGGACATCGGTTGACACGGTCCCGACAAACGAGCGCAGCCCGCTTTTCGGCACGGTCGCCAGGTTATCGAGATTGGCGGCAGATGCCATTTTCAGCCCGCATTCCGTTCCGATAACGACTTCGGAAGGGATGCCGCGGATCGTCGTTGTAATAGGGGCGACCGTGACGCTGTGCAGCTGGCCGAGAATTTCCTGCCGGGTCAACACCAGCACCGGTCTGCGTCGATTCGGAGTCGGGAAGCTGAACTGCCAGATCTCGCCGCGGTTTACTTCGGCCATATCTGGGCTCTCAGCACCGGCGCAAACTCGTTCGGAGCGACCGGGCGACGTTTATAGCCTTCGCGGTGGCGTCTGATT
Organism: Deltaproteobacteria bacterium RIFCSPLOWO2_12_FULL_60_19; assembly: GCA_001798595.1. Taxonomy (GTDB): domain Bacteria; phylum Desulfobacterota; class Binatia; order UBA9968; family UBA9968; genus 2-12-FULL-60-19. The sequence goes on from MGSS01000057.1 coordinate 118,259, forward strand.
TTTTCCGCCAGGGCGCGTCGCTTGAGCCACAGCTCCAACGCCTCCCGTATGGCCTCTGATCGTCCCATTTGGTCCGGCCCGGCAGCGGCGTCCACCGCTTCTAAGAGCGATTCATCAAGACGAACCGAGATAGTTTTTGCCATGAAAATGTATTACAGAACATATGGCAGTATGTCAATACCGAGTGAAAGGCGGGACGACGGGGCTTTCGGATATCTCACGAATGGCTCGCCGGCTGTTGTGTTACCACGTCCTTGTTAAGGTAGCTCCCGAGGCGCTCGGCAAGACTTTCGAGTTTCTTCATTCCGCTACGATCCAGCAAGATAGTCCCGCCGCTTTTCAGAACGAGTCTCAGAGAGGGGACCGGATAGGTTTCCGCGGCGGAGGAGCCGGCGATGGCGAAACCGCTGTAGACCTGATCGGTTCCGAGCCGTAACGCTTTCACCTCGTCCCAATTCAGCCGGAGCTGTGACCGGCGAAGCAGCGTGCGCTTCGCCAGGACGATCGTCTTAGCCTTCGCGTCAACCACGATCGTCCGCTTGAGCGACAGCAGGTAGAACGAAATCCCGAGCAGCACGAGGTTCATCAGCGGGAAATACCACAACGAGGCGGCCGGGCCTTGGAAACCTCGCTGGCGCAGCGCCTCGAGAATCGGAACGGAGATAGACAGCAGGGCTAGGGCGATGCCCAGGCAGAGAAAGGCGGGGAAGCGCGCGCCTTGCCAGGCGAGGACGATTCTCTCAGGAGTCTCTTGGATTAAGCGAAATCCGAGGCGGCTGCCGAGCGCCTCGAATTCGGACAGATTGCCTTGCATGAAATCAGTCAGCAGTAAGCAGTGTGCAGAAAACAACTTCGGGCGGAGTTCACTGCCTACTAGCAAACGGTAATGCTAGATCTGGTAGCGCCGTCCTGGTTCGACAAAGCTCACCACGAACGGCGCTTTCCTAGTCCGTTCGCACTGAGCCAGTCGAAGTGCGGGCGGGCCAGGCTGCTACCGAATCAACTGTTACGCTCCACTAGAATTGGGGTCATGAATCTTTGCGGCTGCGGTAAAAATCTTTGAACCGGTAGTCCTTCAACCGTACGAGCTCCTGGTAAGAGCCGAATCTCTCCTTCGGGTTGTCCACCTGGTCGAGGGGATCGGGCGGGATCTCTTCGCTCTCGAACACGCGCAGCGTCTGGTAAGTGGTGGACCGCTCCACCGGGACGCGCCCCATCTCGTGGATCAACTGGCGGAACTCGACGGGCTTCATCAACTGGCCGTAGCTCGCGCCGGCGGCCGTCGAGATGCTTTCGTTGATCAACGTGCCGCCGAAGTCGTTCGCGCCCGCCATCAGGCCGATCTGCGACAGCTTGGGGCCTTCTTTCACCCAGGAGACTTGCAGGTTGGGAATCCATCGATTCAGCACGATGCGCGAAACCGCGTACATCTTCATCACCTCCGCGCCGGTCGCGCCGGAGCGCAGGCCGCGGATTTTTTTTCGGTGATAGATCGGGGCCTCCTCGTAAACGAAGCTCAGCGGGACGAACTCGGTGATGCCGCCGGTCCGTTTTTGAATGTCGCGCAAGATACTTAGATGCACGGCCTTGTGGCGCGAAGTCTCGATGTGGCCGTACATGATGGTCGAGGTGGTCGGAATTCCCAGCTCATGAGCGGTCTGGATGAGTTCGATCCACTTGGCGGTCGGGATGCGTCCGGGCGCGATCTCATCCCGCACCTCATCGACGAGGATTTCGGCGGAAGTGCCCGGCAGGCTCCCGACGCCGGCCTCTTTCAGCGCGGAGAGATAATCGCGGATAGAAACCTGGGCCAGCGTCGAGCCGTAGAGCACCTCTTCCGGCGAAAATCCATGAATATGGAGACCGGGCGCCGCCTCTTTCAACGCCTGGCAGAGCTTCACGTAGTGCCATGCGTCGATGCCGGGCGCCAGGCCGGCCTGCACGCAGATCTCCGTGGCGCCGAGCTCCCATGCTTCCCGCGCGCGCCGGACCACTTCCTCCAGCGGCAAAAAATATCCCTGCTCGGCCAGATGGCCGCGGCTGAAGGCGCAGAAGCCGCAGGCCTTGACGCAGACGTTGGTGAAATTGATGTTGCGGTTGACGACGTAGGTGACCCGGTCGCCGACGCTGTTTTTGCGCAGCTGGTCCGCGACGGCGGTGATAACGACCAAGTCGGTCCCTGAGGCGTCAAACAGTTGCGCCGCCTCATCGACCGTGACCTCTTCGCCCGCCAGCGCGCGGTCGAGGACGCGGCCGATCTCAGGCGTGACGGCGGAGAAGAGCGAATCCAGCGATTCTCGAAGATGCGCGAGCGTCATGGCGTGACTTTATCTAACTGCTTCCCGAAAGACAATCCGGCTACAACGTAGCAGGTTATTTCTCCAGCCAGTAGCGGGAGAATTCTTGCAAGTAGGTAAGCGTCGACAGATCGCGCATGCGATCCAAAAAGACTTTTCCGTTCAGATGGTCCCATTCATGCTGGATCACGCGCGCATGGAAGCCCGAAGCGGTGAACTCCAACGGTTTGCCGTCGCGGTCCAGCGCCTGCACCTGGATCGTCTTATAGCGCGGCACCCGGCCGCGCAACTCGGGGATGCTGAGGCAGCCCTCCCAGTCCTCTTCCATCTCGTCCGTAAGCGGCGTGACGTTGGGATTGATCAGCACGGAAAGAGGGACTTCGGGCTTCTTGGGATAGCGCGGGTTTTCCGCCACTTCCAAAACCGTGATCCGGCTCGACTCGTGAACCTGCACGGCGGCGAGACCGACTCCGTCGTGCTCCTTCATCGTCTCGATCATGTCGTCGATGAACTTTTGGATCTCGACGGATCTGATCTGGTCAAGGGGTAATTCGTCGGTAACCCTGCGAAGCACCGGGTGCCCAAGTCTTGCTACCTTGAGGATAGACATGAAGTTTTCTTAGCACAGCTAAAAATACAGAGGAAGGGGCCTAAAGCATTTGTCCAGGAGGTCTTGACAAGATAGACTTTATAGGTCTATCTTCTAGGAAAAGAGAGATCGGAGGCCCAATGCCATTAACAAATAGTTTACCCGAAACCGCCTTTACCACAAAAGTAGACGACCTCCTCAACTGGGGACGGGCGTCTTCGCAGTGGTACATGCTTTTTGGCCTGGCCTGCTGTGCCATCGAGCTGATGCAGACAGGAGGGCCACGGGCCGATGTAGATCGCTTCGGCGCTGTGCCGCGTGCTTCGCCTCGCCAGTCAGATCTGATGATCGTCGCTGGTACGCTCACCTATAAGATGGCCAAGCGAACCAAGCTTCTCTACGATCAGATGCCCGATCCAAAGTATGTCATCTCCATGGGAAGCTGTGCCAACTGCGGAGGTCTTTTCCAGCTCGCTTACTCCGTGTGTAAAGGAGTGGACAAGATCATTCCCGTCGATGTCTATGTCCCAGGATGTCCGCCTCGGCCAGAGGCTCTAACTGAAGGACTGTTGAGGATTCAGGAGAAGATCATGAAAGAAAGGTGGTTGGTAAAAAATGCTGCTTGCGTATAGGCCTGAGAATCCGGATTACCTGTGAACGCCTAGAGAGAAAGAAATTATGGCTTACACGATTGCTGAAACATGCATAGATGTAAAAGATACCGCCTGTGTGGATGTTTGCCCGGTCGATTGCATACATCCGACAAAAAACGAAGCGGAGGCCTTCGCGCAAGTACATCAGCTCTTTATCGACCCCGAGGAGTGCATTGATTGTGGGGCCTGCGAGCCTGTTTGTCCCGTTGAGGCTATCTTCGAGAACGACGCCCTGCCGGAAAAATCGAAGCATTACGCCCAGATTAACGCAGTCTATTACAAAAGGAGCGAATAGGCCTGATATGGAACAGCAGGGTGAAGGGCAACTAAAGAAGCGTAAAGGTACACCGCTCCTTGCTGTCATGGACGAGAGCTGCAGTAGCTGTGCGGGCTCGCCAGTATGTGAGTTGCATTGTCCGGTGGAGGACTGCATCAATTTGCTTTACGAGGAAACACCCAACGGCGGATTGAAGCCGTACCGGGTGTGGGTGGACAACGACAAGTGCATTGGCTGCCAGATGTGCTTCAGCGACGACTCAACGAAAGTCCATCGGCATAAGGAAACAGGGGAAATATTCCGCGAGTATGCGGGTAGATATTACGACAGCTCAAAAAGGCCTCTTGAGAAGGAAGAGGTGCCCAAGAAATTTCAGCTTGAGCTTATAGGCACGGAGTCAGAAGACAGACTCGACAAGAAAATCTGCCCTTGGGATGCCATAAAGATGCACGAGTTTGATGAGGGGGCGGAGCTTTCCAAATATTTCTATGGACCGGAAAACATAAAGGTCGTTAATGGAATATACGTTATAGATGCCGCGGAAAAGAAAAGATTAGAGGAAAAGCAGAGCGAGCTATATGGGGGATAAGACGAACGAGTCTCAAGAAAGGGAAAGTTGAAGCCATGAACACTGCGCCTCTCAGGCGTTAAGGACGTCGGCGTCGAAGTGGTTTTCGACCCGTCCTGGGATCCGAGCAAGATGTCCAATGCAGCCAAGCTTCAGCTGGGATTTAACTGAGCGGGGAAGTTCTGGAAGGAATAGTTTGGGTTTTTCTGGCGGTCAACCAAAAATTTCGTAGGAGGTGAGTTATGGCAGGATTTGTGAAGGTAGCTAAGACCAATGAGGTTGCTCCCGGTCAGGGTAAGATGGTCGAAGTGAGCGGCAAGAAGATCGCCCTCTTTAATATGGAGGGCACATTCTATGCTATCGATGACACGTGTACCCATCGAGGTGGACCGCTTTCGGAAGGGGTCCTCGAGGGTAAACAGGTAAGCTGTCCCTGGCACGGCGCGATCTATGATGTAACTACCGGCGAGGTTTCAGGTCCCCCGGCTCCCAAAGGGGTTGCGCGCTATAACGTCCGGGTTGAGGGGGACAATGTCGAGGTGGAGATCTGAGCGAGGGTGACGATGGACTGGACCATGGCCCTTTTTTTTGGTCGAGACACGCCAGGGTTTGGTTAAAGCAGTCAAGTCGCGAAGCAACTCCGGCACTAAAACAAAATCCTCAGATCGCAGCCGTTGTGTTTGCGTAACTTTGGAATCGATAAACCTTTTCTTCAGATAGGAACTTGAAAAAAAGACCTAGTAGGTCTATATTTGAGACGAAACTTTGTGAAGTGTATGAAAGGGCAGAGGAAAACAGCGGAGAGAAGTTCTCTGATGAACGTCGGCCGCCGCGTGGACTACGCCGTGCGAGCGCTCTCCTACCTCGCCGGCCAGCCAACTGGAAAGATAGTCAGCCGAGTGGAAATCGAGCAAAAACAGGCTATTCCATCCTATTTTCTCTCTAAAATCATGAAGGACCTGGTAGCCGGCGGGCTGGTTCAGTCCCATATCGGCTCCAAGGGCGGCTTCACCCTCGCGCGGCCGGCCGAAAGCATCAGCGTCAAAGAGGTTTACGAAACCGTCGAGCGGCCGATTGTCCTGATGGAATGTCTGGACAAAGGGGAGAATTACTGCTCCTATTGCGGCGTCTGCACCCAGCGCTCGGTGTGGGACAAGGCCCAGAGCCTCGTGGCAAGCTACCTCGGCGGCGTCTCCATCGGCGACATCTCCGATCCGCGCGGGCTGACGGGGCGGCTGGCCGCGCTGTCGCGATGATATTCAAGCTAAGGAGTTCGATTAAATGCTGGTGATCAAAAATCTTCACGCCAACGTGGCGGGCAATGAAATCCTCCGGGGCATCAGTCTCACCGTGGGCGCGGGCGAAGTCCATGCGGTCATGGGGCCGAACGGCTCGGGGAAGAGCACGCTCGCGAACGTGCTCGCGGGACGAGAAGGTTACCAGGTGACGGAGGGCGCGGTGCTCTATCAGGGAAAAGATCTCCTCAAGATGCCCCCGGAGGAGCGGGCGCGCGAGGGGATTTTTCTCGCCTTTCAATATCCGGTCGAGATTCCCGGCGTGAGCACGACGTACTTTCTCAAGGCGGCGCTGAATGCCGTGCGCAAGCATCGCGGGCTGCCCGAGCTGGACGCGATGGATTTTCTCGGCCTGGTAAAAGAGAAGATGCGGCTCGTGGAGATGGATCAAGCCCTGATGAACCGGCCGGTCAACGAAGGCTTTTCGGGCGGGGAAAAAAAGCGCAACGAAATTCTCCAGATGGCGATGCTCGATCCGAAGCTCGCGGTGCTGGACGAGACCGACTCCGGCCTCGACATCGACGCGCTCAGGATAGTCGCCGCCGGCGTCAACGCGCTACGCGGCCCGGAGCGCGCGATGATCGTCATCACGCACTACCAGCGGCTGCTCGGTTATATCGTCCCGGACTACGTTCACGTCTTGTCCGAGGGGCGCATCGTCAAATCGGGCGGCAAAGAGCTGGCGCTGGAGCTTGAGGAGAAGGGCTATAGCTGGATCGAGGAGCAGCAGCCGGGCGCCTGATACGATCGTTACTCCGATGGATGTTATCGAAGCCAAGAAATTTTACCTGGCGCGCTATGCCGATTTCGAGCGCGCGCTGGCGACCGCCGCCGCCCCCGCCGCGTGGGGCGGCGCGATCCGCAGCGGGGCGATCTCCCGCTTCGCCGCCGCCGGTTTTCCCGGCGTGCGCGACGAAGAATGGAAATACACCAGCATCGCGCCGATACTCGACGTTCCGTTCAACCCGGCCCGCTCTTTGGGCGACGGTCTTGTGCGCGAGCGCCTGGGGCAACTCGACCTGGGCGCTCCCGTCGAAAACCGTCTGGTTTTTATTAACGGCCGCCTGTCCTCGGAACTGTCCACCGCGCCCCGGCTGCCTGCGGGAGTCGAGGCGGGGAGCCTGGCAGCCGCCATGCGGCGAAGCGACGCGCGGGTGGCGAGCCACCTGGCGCGCTACGCGAACTACGACAATCAGGGTTTCGTCGCCCTCAATACCGCCTTCATGGAAGACGGCGGATTTATCTTTGTCCCGGCAGGCGTGGTGATCGAAGAGCCGATTCACCTGGTCTTCGTCGCTCTCTCCGCGGACGGGGCGGGTGTCTGTTATCCACGGAATTTGATTGTGCTCGAGCGCGGCGCCGAGGCGTCCGTCGTCGAGACTTATCTCAGTCTTGAGCGGTCGCTCCATTTCACCAACGGCGTGACCGAGGCGGTGGTCGGAGAGAACTGCCGGCTGGAGCACATTAAAATTCAGCGCGAGAGCGAGGAGGCTTTTCATATCGGCACCCTTCAGGTCCAGATGGGCCGCAGCAGCCGCTTCACCTCGCATTCGCTGGCGCTCGGCGGCGCGTTGACGCGAAACGACATCGACGTGGCGCTTGAAGGCGAGGGCGGCGACTGCACGCTTAACGGACTATACATCGCGGGCGGGCGGCAGCACATCGACAACCACACGCGGATCGATCACGTGAAACCCCATTGCGCCAGCCGGGAACTCTACAAGGGAGTTCTCGGAGGCCGGGCGCGAGGAGTGTTCAACGGCAAGATCTACGTGCACAAGGCCGCGGAAAAGAGCGACGCGAAACAGACCAACAAGAACCTGCTCCTCTCCGAAGGCGCCTGGGTGGACACCAAGCCGCAACTGGAGATTCACAACAACGACGTGAAATGCAGCCACGGCTCGACGATCGGCCAGGTCGATCAGGACGCGCTGTTTTATCTCCGCTCGCGCGGCATCGGCCGGAGCGCCGCCTGCGCGCTCCTGACGCAGGGCTTTGCCGGCGACGTCGTCGCGCGGCTCCCGGACGCCGCCGGGCGCGCGGCTATAGAGGATAGGGTGCGGGAGCGGCTGGAAGCGATTTCAGGGGATAACGGGGCGTCATGAAAGCATTGCATGACATCAAGCCGGCGGCGGCGAACGCGCCGCCGCTGGACGTGGAACGGATAAGGCGTGACTTTCCGATCCTTCGGCAGCGCGTGCACGGCAAGCCGCTGGTCTATCTCGACAACGCGGCGACGGCGCAGAAGCCGCAGGCGGTGATCGACGCGATCCAGCGATATTATTCCAAGGAAAACTCCAACATTCACCGCGGCGTCCACACCCTGAGCGAGAAGGCGACCGAGGCGTACGAAGGCGCGCGCGTGAAGGTAAAGGAATTTCTGGGCGCCTCCAGCACCCGCGAGACGGTCTTTGTGCGGGGCAGCACGGAGGGGATCAACCTGGTCGCCCAGAGTTACGGCAGGGCATTTCTCAAGGAGGGGGACGAGATCGTCATCTCGGCGATGGAGCACCACTCCAACATCGTGCCGTGGCAGATGCTCTGCGGGCAGGTCGGGGCGCGGCTCCGCGTCGTGCCGATCAATCACGACGGCGAGATGCTGATCGACGAATATGCGCGCCTGTTGGGGCCGAGAACCAGGTTCGTCTCGGTGGCGCACGTCTCCAACGCCCTTGGCACGGTCAATCCGGTGAAGCAGATCGTCGAGATGGCGCACGCGCATAAAGCGCCGGTGCTGGTGGACGGCGCGCAGGCCGCGCCGCACGTCAAAGTGGACGTGCAGGAGCTGGGTTGCGACTTCTACGTCTTCTCGGGCCACAAGCTCTACGGCCCGACGGGGATCGGCGTTCTCTATGGGCGGGAAAGGCTGCTCGAAGCGATGCCGCCCTATCAAGGCGGCGGCGACATGATCAGTCTGGTGACTTTCGAAAAAACCCATTATAATAATCTCCCGTACAAATTCGAAGCCGGGACTCCCCACATCGCCGGCGGGATCGGGCTCGGGGCTGCGATCGACTATATCAACGGCGTCGGGATCGACAGCGTGGCGGCGCACGAGCAAGAGCTGCTGGCCTACGCCACCCGCTCGCTGTCCGCGATCGATCGCTTGAGGATTATCGGCACGGCGAGAGAAAAGGCGAGCGTGCTCTCTTTCGTGCTGGACGGAGTTCACGCGCACGACATCGGCACGATACTGGACCGAGAAGGGGTGGCGATCCGGGCCGGGCACCATTGCGCCATGCCCGTGATGCAGCGCTTCGGCGTTCCCGCTACGGCGCGGGCCTCGTTTGCGTGTTACAATAATCGCGAGGAGGTCGACACGCTGGCCCGGGCGATCGGCAAGGTGAGCGAGGTATTTAAGTAATGTCGGAGCTGAGCGATCTTTATCAGGAAGTGATTCTCGATCATAACCGGAGTCCCCGGAACTTTAAGAAGCTCGAGGGCGCCGATCGCAAGGCCGAGGGTTATAATCCGCTTTGCGGCGATCAGATCACGGTGTACGTCAAGCTTGAAAGCGGCGTGATCAGCGAGGTCAGCTTCCAGGGATCGGGTTGCGCTATCTCCAAGGCCTCGGCGTCGATGATGACCGCGAGCCTGAAAGGGAAAACGGTGGAAGAGGCCGACGCCATATTCGACCGGGTCCACAAGATGCTCACCGGAGGATCGAGCCCGGCGGTGGATGCGGAGGAGCTGGGCAAGCTCGCGGCGCTGTCGGGAGTGTCGAATTTTCCGGCGCGGGTGAAGTGCGCGACGCTCTCATGGCATACTCTCAGGTCCGCTCTCAAAGGCGAGCGGGGTGTAGCCTCCACGGAATGATCCGGGAAGGAGGTAACGAAGCTATGACGACAGGCGAACTCATCGGTCTGGTCCGCGATTGCGAAGCGGTGCTGATCCCCAGCGGGGAGCAGGTCCGGCTCGCCGCCGGCACGCAGGTAAGAATCACCCAGTCACTCGGCGGCAGCTTTACCATCCTGACCGACCGGGGATCTATGGCGCGGATTTCGGGCAAAGACGGCGACGCGCTGGGGATCAAGAGCGCTTCGGCATCGCCGGCTGCTCCTCCTTCGCCGGGGGAGCGCGCGGGCTCTATCGAACAAGAGGTATGGGAGCAACTGAGATCGTGCTTCGATCCGGAAATCCCGGTCAACGTCGTAGAGCTGGGGCTGATTTACGGCTGTACGGTGACACCGCTCACGGGCGGCGGTTGTAAAGTCGAGGTCAAATTCACGCTCACTGCGCCGGGCTGCGGCATGGGGCAGGTGCTGAGAGAAGACATTAAGAGTAAGATTGCGGGCGTCCCCGGAGTGCGGGAAGTGGTTGTGGATTTGGTCTGGGAGCCGCCCTGGGACCAGAGCCGCATCTCCCATGAGGCCAAGGTCGAGTTGGGAATCGAGTAACACGATGGCGGAAAACGAAAACCAGACAAATTCGATCAACGCGCTGGTGATCGAGGCGCAGGTGGTCGAGGCGCTGCGCGGCGTCTTCGATCCTGAGATTCCGGTGAACATCTACGAGCTGGGGCTGGTTTACGACGTGAAGGTGGAGCCGTCGGGCGCGGTGGCGATTCGCATGACGCTCACTTCGCCGAGTTGCCCCGCGGCGCAATCGCTGCCCGGCGAGGTGGAAGCCCGGGTAAAAGAGATTCCCGGCGTGACCGGCGTGGCGCTGGATGTCGTCTGGGAGCCGCCGTGGGATCCGAGCCGCATGTCGGAGGCGGCGAGATTGCAGCTTGGCATGTTGTAACGCGTAGAAAAACAGGGCATAATACATCATTTTGGTGAAAGCGAGAAGGTATGGAAAAAGAGATGACGTTGGAAGAGATCAACCCGAAAGCCTCGCGGGAGCTTCTGTTGGAAGAGGCCGCCCCGTCGGGGATAGAGGAGTTGGAAGAGGCCGTCGAGCCGGCCGTAGTCGAGGAGGCCGAAGCCGAGGAAGCCGAGGCGGAGGTTGAGGAGGTAGGGCAGGGCGGCGATCCGGTATCGCTCTATCTCCGCGAGATCGGGTCGGTCCCGCTGCTCACGCGCGAGCGCGAAGTCGAGTTGGCGCGGGCGAAAGAAGAGGGGGAGATGCAGGTGGAGCGGGCGGTGCTGGCGGCGCCGCATGCGCTGCGAGTGATCCTCGAGCAGGCCCGGAAGATGGGGCGGGGTGAGGCGAGCGGGGCGGGGCTGCTCACGGATGAGGAAGCGGCGGAGGAGGCTCTGGCGCACGGCCCGAGGGAAAAACGCTTTCTTAAGTCGCTCAACCGGCTGCGCCCGCTGGCGAAGTCGGTGTTGCGGATCGAGGGGGAGCTTCGGGGGAGGCTCGCCAAGAATCAAAGAACGCGGCTCGAAGAGCATCTTGCCCGGAAGGAGAGCGAGCTGGTCGAAGGATTGATGGCCATCGGCTTCGCGACATCGTTTATCAAGGCGCAGGCTGAAAGACTCAAGCGCGCCTCGGTTCGATTGGCTGAGTTGGAGAAGAAGCTGGCGTCGACGAGAAGCCTGAACGAGCGGCGCTGGGCGCTCGGCGAGATCAAGCGGATCGAGGCGGAGACGGAGATGCGAGCCGTCGAGCTGCGGCAGAGCGCGGCACAGATCCGCGAAGGCGAAGACAAAGCCAACCGCGCCAGAAAAGTCCTGACGGAATCGAACCTCCGGCTGGTCATCACGATCGCCAAGAAGTACGTGAACCGCGGGCTGGCGTTCCTCGACCTCGTCCAGGAAGGCAACATCGGCCTGATGCGCGCGGTGGAGAAGTTCGATTACCGCCTGGGCTACCGTTTTTCGACCTACGCCACCTGGTGGATTCGGCAGTCGATCACGCGCGACATTCACAACTCCGCGCGGACCATCCGGCTGCCGGTTCACGTGATTGAGGAGCGTAACAAGATGATCCGGACCTCTTACTATCTGGTGCGCAAGCTCGGCCGCGATCCTACCCCGCAGGAGGTCGCCGCCGAGGCCGGCATCGAGCTCGACGACGTCAAGCGGATGATGAGCATCGTCGGCGAGCCGGTGTCGCTGGAGACTCCGATCGGCGACGAGGGGGAAAGCTCGCTGGCGGATTTCGTCGAAGACCGGCGTCTCGCCGGGCCGATGGACGAAGCGATCCAATCCAACGTCCGCCAGGAGATCCGCAAGGCGCTGGCGACCCTGCCGCCGAGACAGGAGAAAGTTATTCGTCTGCGCTTCGGCGTCGGCGAAAAGCGCGACTATACGCTGGAAGAGCTGGGGGAGAAGTTCTCCGTCACCCGTGAGCGCATCCGCCAGATCGAGGCGACCGCGCTGCGCCGCCTCCGCTCGCCGTTCCGCGGGCTGAAGAACTGATTGGAATGGCTGGCCGCGCGTCACACGCCGGGGATTTAAACGGCGCGTTCAGCGCGATAAGTCCATAGTCAGGCCTGAGCCCGCTTCTTTTTCTTTTGGTGTTGGATGCGCGGCGGTTTTACACTCGGCTTGCAAGCGACCGGATGTGAAGGATTTCGTTGTCGGTCAATTCCTGAAGAAATGATTCGGGCACGGCGGTCACCGCAATCGTTTCACCGACGGCGTTGAAGACTTCGATAGAGTAACCGATCTCTCCTCCGCTCGGTGGATGGGTATCGACAACGGTGGCCAGGTCCCCACGGCGAAGTTTTTTTTCCGGAATGTCTTTTGCCAAAGCAACTTGCTGGAACAGCTTGAATTTCATGGTCGCCTCCCCTTATCTGGATATAATGTAATGAACTTGGTGATTCCGCTTCTCGATTCCTTCATCCACACCGTCTTGACCTTCAATGTAACCCCATTCGGGCCGCTCAACGAGGCTCTGATCTCGAAATACTCGCCGTACCGAGCTTGCTCTGTTGAGGTAGCCTCTTCTGTCAGAATCCGCTGACGAATATCTTGCTCCAAGACATCCCAATTGTCAGTCCAGGGTGTAGCCTGCTTGTCGCAAGAACTGCGACCTATCTCCAACCGGCCGTTTGACCAGCAAGTAGCCGGTCAGCTTCGCGGGCGCAATCTGTGCATCGGTAGGTAATTTCACTTTAGTAAGTCTCTCGCTACCGCCCCAGGCGAAGATTTAGCGATGGATTAACAACCGCGAGTCTTACGTTTCCTGATCGGGCTCCGCCTCATCGGCAACTTCGCTGCTGATTGTTTTCTCTCGCAGGCTCTCTTCGATAATGGCGATTTCTTCGCGCGTGAGGCCGTAGAGAGAATAGACAGGCCGGTCGATCTCGGCCTCCCGGGCGGAAACATTCGCGCCCTGGGCGCCTTCGTGGTGAGATTATCCTGGTTCCGCCGGCGCTGCAACAAATCGATTCTCACATTTCTGGAATTCCGGAAACGTGGAAGTGTCTGGGTTTTGGCTTATTTTGACGTTTTGAGAATTCTCAAAAGGTGGGATTGTCAAGATAGCAATGGCTGACCCTCGCTACTTGTCAA